>JAGWWP010000013.1 GCA_018970325.1 Cyanobacteria bacterium REEB446
TATGCTTTTTTCCCTGAATTACTTGAATAAATCGATTTAATTACCTTTGCTAATGACTCGAAATCTACTAGCTTTAATAGCTTCCTATACGTATGATCTTTTGGAACTAAATCCTCCAAAAGTTTTGAATGAAAATCTAATTGAAAAGACTCGTTACTAAACATATCTTTATCTATTTTAATATCAAAACATACTCCTGCAAAGACTCTTAATGTAAATATCTATCGGTATTTATTCGTTGGGATTGGCAACAGTCCCAAAATAGTGTTGCTGCACAAAATGCTGTGATTACCGATGTCGATTCTACTGCAAATCGTATTCAAGATGCTCGTGACAATATAAACGTTAACAGATCTGGTGGGGATAATGCTCTTAAGTCTACAGGTGTTAATATGGCGAAGATGGACATAAGACTTTCGCAGATTGAGCTTGTTGTTTATGATGGGGAGCTTTCTTCAGCGAATATTGAGCTTCAAGCAGTCCAATCGCAGCTTTTTTCCAAAAAGGCTGAGATGGCAGAGGAAGCTCATACTGTAGCAAGCCAAAATGCAAAGTTTACTGAACGTTATCAATCAGCATTTACTAATGTTTGGGATAAAGATAAGGATGGTACTTTAAATGCTGCCGAGGTCATTTCATTTGGTTGGAAAGCCGAGGATTGGAATAAGCATGTGCTTAAGCACGATAAGAGTGGTGATGGAAAAATGGACTTTGATGAACTGCTGAGTGTTTGGAGGCAGTTTGATAAGGATAAGAATGGTAATTTAGATGGCACTCCTACCACTGGTGAGGTGGGTACTTACCACCGTGGCGATTATAGTAAAGTCTCTGATTCTATTGTTGGTAACAATTCTTCAATCAGGCTCGAGATTAATACACTTGAGAATAAAGAAAAAGATTATAAAGCCGCAATTACAAGATTAACGCCCTTAAGGGCAGCTGCAGAATCAAATTTAGTGAACGCAAATGAGGACTTAATTAATTACGAAGCTATGGATGATTCTGAACTCACAGATGATCCGTCAACCAGAAAGAGCATGGAACAAAAGAGCCTTGATTTAACCCGTCGTGCTAATAATTTAGGGTCTTTTATGGCTGCTAGTTCTTTAGTCCAAGCGACTGATTTTGATGAATTAGGTGTATCAGAAGCAGATATGCTTAGAGGTGAAGTTAGTGCTGATAGGCGTTTCCGTATGAATAAAATTGATTATATTGATAAGGGATTAGAACGTACAGATACTCGCAATGATGCGACTGCAAAGTTAATTTCTGGTTTGGCTCGGCTGGCAGAGGCTTCTACTTTTGAGGAGAAATCTATTCAATATGATAAATTTCAGCTAAATAAGTAAGAGAGTGATTATATATTCATTACTTAGGTAGATTCTTGTATCTGTCGTCTCTAGTATAATTAAATCTAAATGTGCGGTATCGTTTCCTATGTCGGTGAAGAGCCTAAGGCTACTCGTTTATTATTACAGGGTTTAAAGAGCCTAGAATATAGGGGCTATGATTCCTCTGGAATTGCGCTGCTAAACGATACTCTTTCGGTGTATAAAAATAAGGGTAAAATTTTAGACCTTGAAAAATCTCTGAGCACGCTGTCTGATGAGGAAAGAGAGAAATTAGATCAAAGTATTTGTGGTATAGGACACACTCGCTGGGCGACTCATGGTGAGCCTAGTGATATAAATGCTCACCCTCATATGGATAGTGATGGGACTATCGCGGTTGTACATAACGGCATCATTCGTAACTATATTAAATTAAAAAAAGAGCTTATCTACAAGGGCTATACTTTTAAAAGTGACACTGACACTGAGGTTATAGCGAATCTCTTTTCATATATTCGTAAAGATCTAATCGCCAAGGGCGAATACGAAGATTTTTTAGCTATGCGCCTGCTTTCTTCTAGGCTAGAGGGTAGTTATGCTTTAGCTATTTTATTAAATGAGTCTGTGAATCCTAATACTACTCAGCCTGCTAAAAGAATTCTTTTAGCTAAGCATGAGTCTCCTTTAGTAATAGGGGTTGGGCAGTTAGAGAACTTTGCTGCAAGTGACAGTGACACGGTTTTGCAGTTTACAGATAGTATTATTCGTCTTGCTGATTGTGAATTTGCGGTTATTAGTAAAAACACTATTGATATTCAGGATTTCGAGGGAAATGTGATTAAGCCAGTAATAGAAGTTTTAAAGAAAAATGATTCTTTAATGGATAAAAAAGGCTACAAGCACTTTCTACTAAAAGAGATTAATGAACAGCCGACGGTTTTGTCTAAGATGCTTAGCCTGATAGAAGACAGTACCTATGAGAACTTTAAGTTGATTAATTTTAATATTAATTTTGCTGAGATCGAAAAGATTTACTGTATAGCCTGTGGTTCAGCGTACCATTCAGCTCAAGCACTTAAATATATATTAGGCTCATGGTGCAGCTTACCAGTAGATGTTATAGTCGCAAGTGAGTTTAATTTTCAGCATAAACTAATTGGTGCTAGGGATTTAGTTATAGGGGTAAGCCAGTCTGGTGAAACAGTGGATACTATACTTGCTTTACAGAGGGCGAAATCAGCTGGAGCTAGGCTCCTTGCCATTACGAACAGACCAGCTTCTGCGATAAATAATCTTTGTGGTGCTAATACTTACATCACTCCAGCGGATTTAGAGATATCAGTAGCTTCGACCAAGGCTTATACTTCTCAGTTAATGGCTCATTATTTATTAGCTTTGCAGATAGCGACTGCAAGAAAGGCTCTTAGTAGAGAGTTTTTCACTGATATTTTACATAATCTAAAGACTTTACCAGTGCTTTTAGATCAGATGTTAAATCGCGCGAATCACTATAAGGCAGCAGCAGTGAACTTTGCGGGTTACAGGGATTTTATCTTTTTAAGTCGTGGTATTAATCATACTACTGCGATGGAAGGGGCTTTAAAATTAAAAGAGCTTAGCTACGCTCACGCTAGTGCCTATCCTAGTGGTGAATTGAAACATGGTCCTATCGCTATTCTTGATGAAAACGTGCCAGTGATTAGCATTGCGATACCGAGTGTTTACCCTGATGAGCAGATAATTTATGAAAAGATTATCCATAACGCACTTGAAGCGAAGACCAGGAAATCACCGAGTATTCTGTTAACGACTGATTCTAACCAAGACCATGTCGAAGAATTCGATTTAGTTATGCGTATCCCAGATATAGATCAGCTCTTCAGCCCAATCCTAGCGACTATTCCATTACAGTTTTTAGCGTACTTTATCGCTGAGAATTTAGGTAAAGATGTAGATCAGCCAAGGAATTTAGCTAAATCTGTGACTGTGGAGTAATTATTTAGTTATAGTAGAGATAATTTTTTCATATTGAAACATAAATCTGAGGCTGATTTGAAATCAGTATCTTCCCATAAAAAACCAAAATTATTTGTGTAATTCATGAAATATTTACGCCATATTTTAAAATTTAAAATTATTTGATTTGCAGCGTTGTATTTTTCATCAAAACGAGTATTTTTAAGGACAAAATCATCTTGAACATTAACTTTCAAATCTTTTACTGAATCAATATCTTTTAAATCTACATAGTAAGTATTACATAGATCAGTATTTAAAAAATGTTCAGCTTCTTCAGCAGAATAGAGATCTTTGTTTTTTAAATATTCTTTGCTTGGGACAGTAATCATTTCGAGTAGTGTCATCTCTAAATCCAAAAATTTATAAAATACTTTTCCATGATCAACATTTAGCTCCATTTCCCAAAAACCACTCTCCGTATTGATTTTAGCTTTTAAAATGCTGGCTTCTCGTACTTCAATGCCTTTTAACATCTTCTGCTCTATTTCATAAGCTTCTAATAAAGCTTTCTTAACTAAGGGCTTTGTTGCGTATATATTCAGAAGTGAAACCTTGTCAAAATTTGTCATTTGTTGATATTCTACAACTACTTTAGGTGAAAAATTAATTTTTGATCGTTGCTAATTCAGCTTTGGCTTCAGCAAGTAGCTTTTGCGTATCTGAATCATTATCATTTTGTTGATTCCAGCAGGGAGCAGGTCTGCTGTTTAAGTTTGCTTCAAGCTTTTCTATCTTAGTTTCTAGCTGTTCTTTCCTATATTCTTTACTATCATTAATACTTTCACTAGTAATTGTATCGAGTAGATTCACATAAGCTTTAGATATAAATTGAGGTGCATTATCATCAGAGTGCTTATTTAGTAGGTTCTGAGCACTTTTAAGTTCTTTTTCTGCGGCTGCAAGTTCAATCTTCAATTCATTTTCTCGTGGATTTACTGGATTTTGATTGCAAGGACGAGGAGTTGAAGCTGTAGTAGTAGTTGATAATGCTTCTTTTTCTTCTAGTAGAGCATTACGTTGTAACTCTTTGTTCTCAACATTTAATTGGAATAAATCTTTGGAGAGTTCTTTGATATTCTTATTTGAGTTGTTAGCCGAGGGGTTCGCGAACTCAGCCTTTGCGGCAGCTAATTCAGCTTTTGCTGCATTGAGCTCTGCGAGTTTATCTTGTGGCTGTGTTGCGCCTGGTTGAATACACGCTGCTGGTTCGGTTTGTGCTGCTTTATAGGGGTCTGGCATCTCCCCACTCTTAATAGCTGCTGATTCTAAGGATTCTACTTTGAGTTTCAAGTTCTCTATTTTTAATTCTGAGATCTTTTGCTGTAAATCTTGGATATCTTCCGTTGTTGCTGTTTGGATATGAGGAGTAAAATTATTACTAGTGTCAGTATTATTTAAGCGTTGATTTACAGATGATAATCTGTGTGCATAGGCCAAATCAACAGTAGAGTCCACCATACTTTATATTGTGCTTGAAAATATTTAAGTTTAGGTTAAGTATGGTGGTGTTTTTTGGTTTTAAAGCACTACTTATTACTTTTTATAAACATCAGAAACAGTCTTCAAACTAGACAAAGTATTACTCAAAGCCTTGACTTGATCAGCCATTTCAGCTTTAGCACTTTCAGGATCTTCTTCTTTACTGATTTCTAGATTTTTAATATCTTTGTTTATTTTTTTAATACCAGTTTTAAGATCGTCTTTAACGAAACCATATTCTATGCTACGAACAGCTCCGTGAGCAGATTCCACAATATTTTCTCTAGTTTGAACAGCTTCGTTGCCGCTGAGATAATTTACTGTTTGATTCGCAAAGTCCTTTGTCATCTGTAAAGAATCTAGTAAGAGGCGGGTTGCATATTTAGTCATATAGGCTGCTGAATCTGAAGATGAGCCGCTGTTAATCATTCCACAGCTAGTTATTTCTAATACTTGTCCGCCGCCACGTTCTACATCATTGATGATTCTTGCATTTACATTTTTATTATCTATAGATAAGCCTTTTTTAATTACTAAGCCCTCGACTGCGACACCGTTTGCATTTGCAAGTGGAAATACTTTTATAACTTTACCTACTTCTACACCTCTCATGTAGATGGGGGCACCACGTGAAAGCCCAGCTACATTAGGGAAGCTAACTATAAACTTTTGTTTATCCTCACGGTGACTGAACATATTCCAAGCAAACCAAGCTAAGCCTATGACGACCACAAAAGATAAAGTCTTCTGTAGAAAGAATTTTATTATTCCTAAAATAAGCTGCATAAATATTAGTCTACTTGGCTAGCTTTAAATTCAGCATCAATAACATCATCATTAGGAGATGAATTCTCAGAAGCATTTGAACCTGCATCGCCTTGAGCGAAAGGTGCTATAGCTTTATTAAATTCCATCATCGCATTCTGTAAATCTATTGATTTTTGGGTGATAGTTTCTAAGGCAGCTTTGTTCTTAATAGCTTCACGAGTTTCATTAGTTATATCTTCTAATTTCGTTTTCTCTGATTTAATTTGCTCAGAATAAGGCTTATCTTGATGATCTGCTAAAAGCTTTTCAGCACCATAAAGAATACTATCAGCTTTATTAATTTCTTCAGAATACTGTTTAAATTCCTCGTCTTCTTTTTTTCTTTCTTCAGCTTCTCTAACCATTCTTTCTATATCTTTTTCAGATAGGTTAGTAGTCGCTGTGATAGAGATTTTCTGTTCCTTACCAGAGTTCTGATCTTTAGCAGATACGTTTAAAATACCATTCGCATCGATATCAAAAGTAACTTCTATCTTTGGAACTCCTCTTGGTGAGCCAGGGATATCGCTTAATCTAAAATCACCTAGAAGTTTGTTTTCACTAGCTCTAGTTCTTTCACCTTGATAGATTTTAATATCTACGCTAGTTTGGTTATCCTCTGCAGTACTGAAAGTCTCAGATTTTTTCGTAGGAATAGTAGTGTTTCTTTCGATTAACTTAGTCATAACGCCACCAAGAGTTTCTATGCCTAAGCTTAGTGGAGTAACATCTAATAAGACGATGTCTTTAACGTCACCAGCCAGAACACCACCTTGGATAGCAGCACCTACTGCTACTACTTCGTCTGGATTTACTCCCTGATTAGGTTCTTTACCAGTAATATCTTTAACTATATTTTTAACAGCTGGAATTCTCGTAGAACCACCGACTAGAACTACTTCATCCAAATCAGATAATTTAATGCCAGCATCACTAATAGCTTGGTTTAAAGGTCCTTTTAATTTATCAAACAGTGCTGTAGAGAGTGCTTCAAACTTAGCTCTCGAAACTTTCATCTCTAAGTGTTTAGGTCCACCTGCATCAGCTGTAATAAAAGGAAGGTTTATAGAGCTTTCTGTAAGAGTAGAGAGTTCTATCTTAACTTTTTCAGCTGCCTCCATTAGTCTCTGTAAAGCTTGTGGGTCATTACGTAGATCTATGCCATTTTCTTTTTTAAACTCAGCTGCGATGTAATCGACTAGGATTAAGTCGAAATCATCTCCACCTAACCTAGAATCACCAGCAGTAGCCTTAACTTCAAAGACTCCATCACCTAACTCAAGTACGCTAACATCAAAAGTACCGCCACCTAAGTCAAATACCAAGATAGTAGAATCAGATTTTTTATCCAAACCATAAGCCAAAGCTGCTGCTGTAGGTTCATTAATAATCCTTAAAACTTCAAGTCCAGCTATTTTACCAGCATCCTTAGTAGCTTGTCTTTGAGAGTCGTTAAAGTAAGCAGGTACTGTGATAACTGCATATTTTACGGGCTGTCCTAAATAAGCTTCAGCATCTTCTTTTAATTTTCTTAGAATTTCAGCAGCTACTTCTTGAGGAGCATACTCTTTACCGTTAGTCTTTATATTGACTGAATTATTATTACCTTTGACCGTTTCATAAGGAAGTTGGTTTACTACATCCTCTACTTCAGCCCAGCTATGCCCGATAAGTCTCTTAGAACTATATATAGTTTGTTTGGGTTTCATTACACGACCGCGTTTTGCGATCTGTCCTACTGTAATTGCTTCAGCAAAAGTAACTACGGATGGCGTAGTTCTTGCACCTTCTGAGTTAGGGATTACTGTTGCCTGACCACCTTCCATAACCGCCACGCAAGAGTTAGTAGTACCTAAATCTATTCCTAATACTTTTCCATCAATTTTGTTAGCCATAGTAAACTATAATTATAGCAAAATTTTTCTCTAGAATTTGTTAGGATTAAGCAGCATGCAGAAAGAAAAGATGGTTAATAATATTATTCTTGTAGGAAGAGCAGGGCGTGATCCAGAGTTAAGATATTTTGAGTCTGGTTCTTGCGTCGCAGATTTTTCACTTGCGGTAAATAGACCGACTAAAAACAAAGAGACAGATTGGTTTAACATAAAAGTATGGGGCAGGCAGGCAGAGATAGCAGGTGAATTTGTTAAGAAAGGTTCTCTGATTGCGATTGAAGGTGAAATAGATTTTGAGTCTTGGATAGATAAGACTTCTGGGCAAGAGCAGAATAAATCAGTCGTAGTGGCTAGTAATTTACGCTTACTTGGTGGTCGTTCTGATAATCAGCAACCATAAGATACAATCTTTAGTTTTTTCTAAAAATTCAATCATTGTTAAGAAAGTTAAGAAAACTATTTTTTTTAACTAGACACTATTTGCGAGGCTGCTAGAATTGATCTATAAAGGTTTATGATCCGAAGAATTTTTAGTAGTGAAGAAGGAAGTGCATCAAAGTTTTTTATGCTTTCTGCCATTGTTTGGCTCGTTATCGGTATGGGAGCTGGTTTGCTTGGTGCTTTAGAGTTTTCTTTTCCAGACTTAACTAAAGGTGTAGCTCAGTTATCTTTTACTAGACTAAGACCAGCCCATGTTAATACTGTAGCTTTTGGATGGCTGTCTATGGCTAATGTTGGGGCGTGTTTATACATAATTCCAGCTCTTTGTAAGACTAAACTTTTCTCAGAGAAGCTGGCCAATTTTTCTTGCTATCTGTGGAATATCGCTATCGGTGTAGGTTTTATAACATTAGCTAATGGTTATACCGAAGGTAGAGAATACGCTGAATATAGAGAACCTATAGATATTCTTATCGTTATAGCTTTAGGATCTGTTTCCTATAATCTTTTTAGAACCCTTTTAACTAGGAAGGTTAAGAAGCTTTATGTATCAGTTTGGTACATAATGGGCGCTTTCTTTTGGATGCCTATAATTTACATAGTAGGTAATAGAACTTTCGTCGCCATGGATGGTCTTAATGACGGTATTCTGAACTGGTTCTATGGTCATAATATCCTTGGTATGTGGTTTACAGTACTTGGTGTTGGTATCGCTTACTACATGCTTCCTAAAATGAGTGGTAAGCCAATATGGAGCCACAGCCTGTCTATGTTTGGTTTTTGGACTATCGCATTTTTCTATGCCCCTACTGGTACTCACCATTTACTTCAATCGCCAGTACCAGAGTGGTTAAAGGCTTTAGCTGTAATATTCTCAGCAGCGTTAGTAATTCCAGTTATATCTGTATTAGTTAATTTTTATATGACGATGAAAGGCAGTTGGTGGATGCTTACTACTAATATGCCGATTAGGTTTGTTTTGACAGGTGCTTTCTGGTATTTGATTACTTGTATACAAGGTCCTTTCCAGGCGACAAGAGGTATTAATTGGTATATCCACTTTACTCAGTGGGTTGTGGGTCACGCTCATGCAGCACTCTTGGGTACTTTTACTTTCTTTGTAATTGGGGCACTCTATTATGGAATTCAAAGAATCACTGGTAAAAGAATCTACAGCGTTAGATTGGTGAAATGGCATTACTGGCTGCTTTTGATAGGTTTCACATTATTCTTCTTGGCTTTGACTATAGCTGGTCTTCAGCAGTCAGTTGGTTGGGCGCTTGGTTATCCTGTCGCACAGTGGTCTTTAACTTTAATGCCTATGTGGCTTGTGAGAAGCATTGGTGGTACTTTGATGTTCTTTAGTAGCTGCCTATTTGCTTATAATATTTATATGACTTTACGTGAGCAGCCTATTTCTTCAGCTTTGGAGATTAAGGTCGCCGTTCCAATTGAAGGAGATTCTAACTAAAATGTCTGATGATAATAATAAACAGGATTTAAAGCCACAGGGAATTAAAGGCTATCTGCTACCAGCAGTAGTCGTGGCTTTTTCATTTGCCGTGATTTATACGGTCGTAGTCGCTATCCCGAATTTACCGTCCCTAAAGTCTAAGCCAAGTGAATACGCGATTGAGTATATTGAAAAAGATAAAGATGGTTCGATTAAAAGAGACTCTAAAACTGGTAAACCAGTTCCTAATCAAGCAGGTAGAGGAAGAGCTATTTATGCTAGAGAAGGTTGTTTTTACTGCCATTCACAGTTCGTAAGACCACAAGATAGAGATTTCGGTAGTAGAGTACGTGCTGGTGATTACGCTAATGAAACTCCTAATGTATTAGGAACTTCTAGAACTGGACCAGATTTAAGTAATGAGGGTGGGAAGCTGCCGGACGAGTGGCATATAGCCCACCTTAAAGATCCTAGATTCTATACACCTGGTTCTATAATGCCTTCATTCAGTTTCTTGAGTGATGAGGAGCTTAAAGATTTAGTTGCTTATTTACAGACTTTAGGAAGAAAGAGGTTTGATGATCCAGCTAATCGTCATATCTATGAAGCTTATTTCCCTGAGGCTGATGAAGCTTTTTGGAAGGCTTCTGAGCATCATAAGCCTAATGTAGACAGTGCTGCTGCGGCTAATGCTGGAGCAGGTATCTATAGGCAGAATTGTGCAGTATGCCATGGTTTAAATGGTCTCGGTAATGGGCCTAATGCTTTAGCTATGGCTAAAAAGCCTGCTAATTTCTCAGATCCGAAATATAAGAAATATTCGAATGAGACTTGGTATTGGAGAGTAGCTGAGGGTGTACCTGGTACGAGAATGCCGAGATGGAAACTAAAATTAGAGCCTCAACAGATGTGGTATTTAGTTGCTTTCTTGAAGACATTACCTCAAGACGAAAAGCCTATCATTGAGCCTTATCAAAGCATTGACAGTGCAGCTTGGCAATCTCAGTCGGCACTTCCAGTTGGAATCGTAAGTAATTATGAGAAGTTAAGTGCAGGTGCTGCTAAGTCAGGTACGGGAGGTTCAGCTAGTGCTCACTAATTTATTAATTCAACTCAATGATTGGATACTGCTTACTTTTAACAAAGAAGCTTTAGCGATATTTGCTGTACTTTGCATAGCTTTTTTCGCTGTTGCTGCAATGTTCGTCTACTTTGGGTTTCAGAGTGGGGAATTTACTAATCAAGAGGATGCTAAGCTCGAAATGCTAGATTGCTAGGAGAAAGATAATGACAGAAAACAACCCTAATGACGAAATGTCACCTATAGCTTATGGATTACCTACTGGTCTATCTGTTCAAGGAGCTCAGCCTACTCAGGAATATAAAGTTGGTCATAATAAGCCACCTCTATTTTTGATAGTACTCTATGTGGTGGTTATTATATGGTGTGCTATTAGTTGGATTCCTTTTTATGGGTATTAATTCTAAGGAACTTTTATATGTTAAGTAAAAATTTAGCTCTCTGTTTCATAATCACTCTTCTGTTTGGCTCCGCTTTATCTTCTTCTGCTTTCGCAGCAGTATCCTACGAGAAAGAAGAATTAGTGAGTAGCACTATTAAAAAATGGCAGCCTAAAATTCCAGAAAATGAATTCCCTTCGCATCAGCCTTCTATAGTCTCTGGTAAAGAAGTTTATAAAATGCACTGTGCGATGTGCCATGGTGATGAGCCAAATGATGTTTTAACTAAGGATCAGTTAAGATCGGAGTCTCCAGAAGAACAATACATCATAATTAAAAATGGTAATGCTAAAGGTATGCCAGCTTTTAAAAATAAATTATCACGTGATGAAATTTGGGATGCTTTAATGTATGTCAGAGCGGGAGTTCTAGGTTATTATCCTTTAAACTCAGACGAGCTTGCTAAGATGAATGCTATTTTTGGTGGAAACTGTGCGGTTTGTCACGGTACTAGAGGTCATGGAGATGGTCCTTTGCATAAATCTTTAAATCCAGTACCTGCGAATTTTAATATGTTTCAGCGTTTATATACTAGGTCTGACAATAGATTACACAAAGAACTTACACACGGTATTCCATGGACAGCTATGCCTGCTTGGAAAAATAGAGTTGATTTTAATCAGAATTATAAATTTGATGATGAGATGATTTGGAAATTAGTTACTTATGTAAGACAGTTTGGTTTCTCTCAAGAAATTGATAGACTTGATATAGGTAGACAGAAACTAAAAGATTATGAGAAATCAATTGGGAAGGGCAAATAAGGAATTTTAATATGGACATGAAATTTGAGAAACGTGATCTGATAAAAATCTTACTTTCTATCCCGGTGGTTGGTACAGTTGCTTCTGTATTACTATCACCTTTTGTAAGATATTTAAAACCAAGTTCTGGTCCTATTGCGACTTTAGAAGTTTTTAAAACACCAGATAAACCTCAAGCTATTTCGATAGTGAGCTTTCCTGTAACTGATTTCCCTACTCCTTGGTCATTTAAGTACTTTATGTTTCAGGAAGCTAATAGAGAATATACTTCTGTCGGTAATCAGATTAAAACTATTCCAGGAGCAGCTGTTAGATTGCCTGTTAATGAAGCTGATGGGAAACCTAAGTTCGTAGTTTTTTCAAGAGTATGTCCTCATTTAGGTTGTGTTTTTAATTTCGTCCCAGAGGAATCAGAGGTGGCTAAGGGTTATAACTATACACCTACTTCCGGGCAGAAAGTATTTGCTTGTCCTTGTCATCTTTCAGTTTATGATCCGATGCAGGAAGATACTAAAGGTCGCGGGAAGGTGGTTTCAGGACCAGCTCCTAGATCACCATTCAAGTTTAACTTCAGTGTGGAGAATGGCGTTTTAGCGATACAGAGCCTTGAATCTGGAGGTATTTCTTAATATGACACTTACTGATATATTGTCTAAGCTTCCTTCCATTGAGCAGATTAAAAAATTTGCTCAGGATAAATTAAAGAATATCGATTTTTTTGATGAAACTTATAAAGATAAGTATGTAGAGAACGTTTGGTATAAATTAGGCCCAGTTCAGTGGCTTACTTGGATGTTAACTATACTTACAGGTGTTCTACTGATAGGTTTTTATATTCCTACTACTGAGCAGGCTTACGATAGTATTATTAGAATCCAAGCAGAAGTTCCTTTTGGTTGGTTGATTAGAGGGATGCATAAATATGCAGCAGACGCTTTTATTATTATCTGCACTATGAAGCTTTATAGAATGTTTATCTGTGCTGATTATAAAGGTAATCGTGAACTTAATCTCTGGATCTGTTTCTTTTTATTACTCTTGGGCTTTTACTCAGGTCTTTCTGGTTATCTTTTAATCTGGAACCAGAGAGCTTTTTGGGCTACTAAGGTATTTGCGACTTTCCCTGGTTATATGGATCAGTTTGGTCTTAATTTAGCTTTTTTAGGGGCTACTGTGGTTAATAAGCTTATAGAATGGGGTGTTCCGTCTAGCTTGCCAAGGCTACCCGTTGAGCAAGGTGGTGGAATCTTGCTTGATATGAAGCTTTTAAACCAGTATATTAATTTTAATGTTGGGATGACTACTCAGCAGATACTTCTTGGTGGTAGTGCGATTGGGCAGGCTACTATTACTAGGTTTTATTCTATGCATATGGCATTGTCAACACTGGGACTTATAGTAGTTGAGCTTTATTTTTATAGTAATAAGAAAAAGAGATTTAATATACCTTGGACAGAAGGTTTTATGGTTATTGCGATGGTAGCTATCGCGGCGACTGTGTTCCCTGCGGAAATGGGTTCTAGAGCTGATGCTGCTGTTACTCCTTTACCGATACTTTCTGACTGGTATTTTCTTGCTCTTTATCAGATGTACAAGTATATAGAGCCAGTTTTGGCTACATTCGTTACGATGCTAATTCCAGCAACAGTTCTTTTCTTGCCTTTCTTTGATACTAGTAAGGAAATCCATATTACGAAAAGACCAATCATCATGTCTGTTACTATAATGGGCTTTATTAACTTTATTGTTTTTTCAGTGTTGATTATTTTAAATATTGCGAATATCAATAATGATCCACCTTTCTGGGTGGCAGGTAGTGTTATCATCGTGGCTTTTGGTGTTTATTTTTCTTGCTTGCAGCGTGGAAATAATTATTGGAAACTATTGTTGACTTTCTGTATTTTCCTTGGTCTTTATTTATCAAGAATTCATACTCAGCCTTACTTTGGTTTACCTCTAGGTGGGCTTCTGGATACTACATTCTTGAAAGATGGAGCTTGGGGGCGTATGTGGATATTCTACGGTGGTTTCGCTGCTCTACTTATCGCAGTTCTTTATATAGAGAAATTCTTACCAAAAAAACAAGAATCTCTAGAACCCTTAGCAATGGAGGCTTCTAATGCCTGAGATTCTGGAGAAGAAAAATTCTAAGCAGAAATTTTCGGTGCTTTATTGGTTAGTTTTCGTGATAGGGATTATCGCTCTTTCTCAATTTTTTGGAGCCCATAATTACTTTCTTGCGAAGCAGGATTCCCAAGGTATTTTAGTGATTATTCTGAGTGTGATTACTTTTCTTGCATCTATGATATTTATGACTTATAAAATCTATTCAGAAGAAAAAGATAAGAATAATCTGCGTGTGAGCTTTACACCTTATGAAAAGCTTTATATGTTCTTGAATAAAGGAGCTAAAAACTAGCATGACTAAAAATTCGATTAATAAAAATGACCTTGGATTCTTGATAGCGATTGCTGTTGCAGTTTTAAATTTAGGTCTTTTTGGTATCATGTTTGGATTGATGGGCTATTTTGAACTCATTGGTGCTGATCAGAGTTTCTTTGATGAAGGCACTAGAAATAATCTAAAGATTATAAATTCAGTTTTACAATTTGCTGGAATCACTATAGATGCTGATACGCCAAGAAAGGTTTCTACTTTGGGTTATTCGATTTGTTTAGGAGTTGCTTTGACTAGCACCTTCTTTGCTATCGTTATTGGTAATAGAAGACCAGTAGAAGAATACGAGGTTACGGTTGCTAAACCATAAGGAATTTTATTATGCTAACTAGTTTTGTCAGAAGCGGTCAGAAAGTAATACTAAGAATAGAAGACATTTTAAATAAAGTCTTCAGTTCGGAGCAGAACTTACTTTATTATCATGGTGCTATGCCGAATTTCTGCATGTGGATGCTCTTTCTATCAGGGCTTTTACTGTTTGCATACTACACACCGACTCTAGAAGCGGCTTATCAGTCAGTTGAGTATATTACTGATAAACTGCCTTATGGAGACGTAATTAGAGGAATACATAGATACGCAGCTGATGCAATGCTGCTTACTGTTATACTTCACGCTCTGAGAGTTTATTTTACTGATAGATATAGAGAATATAGACTTATAGCTTGGTACTCTGGGGTAGCACTTTCTGTATTTATGCTTATCATCGGTGTCTCTGGCTATATTCTAGTTTGGGATGAGAGATCTTTTATTATAGTAACTAAAATTACGGATTTCTTAGGATCATTACCTTTTATTGGAAGCTCTTTAGCGAGTGCCTTTCTGAATGGTGAGGTGATTTCTAACTACACGATGAGCATGTCGTTCTTCTTGCATACTGGTACTTCATTTGCCTTGTTGGTTTTATTATGGGTGCATTATATGAGAATTTCTCGACCTGTAGTAAATGTCACTTGGGCTATAGGTTCATTAATTTCTGGTATCATACTACTCTTTGCTGGTTTATTCCCTGCGATTTCTGGTCCTGAAGCGAAGTTTACCGTGGAGCCATCATATTTTGATATTGACTGGTTCTATCTATGGTTATTTCCATTGATTGATACTGTTGGAAATATTGGTGCATGGCTAGTTTTAATAGCTGGTGTAACTTTAGTTACTCTATTGCCTAATTTCGTTAGAAACCATGATAAGGAGCCAGCTTCAGTGTCTAAGGATCATTGTGTTGGCTGTAGACTCTGTTCTATAGACTGCCCTTATGAGGCTATTTACATGGCTCCTAGAAATGATGGCAGTAAGTACAAGGAAATTGCTGTAGTTATAGATGATAGATGCGCAGAATGTGGTCTCTGTGTGGGTGCCTGTAATTTTGATGCTATAGAATTACCTAACTATAAGTCACCACAGGTCATGGATGATATTAGAATAGCTCTCCAGTCTTAGTTAATAAACTAAATTCACTATCTCATGCATAATTAAGGATATAAAAATGACTCAAGCAGAAACTCAATCAGAAAATAAACTTAAAACCAAAGACGAGGTTAAAGTAGCGGTTATAGCCTGTGCTCGCAGTGTTAATCTTGAAGGAGAACTTAGCGCGACTAAGCTTAACGGCGTGAGTAACTGTGATGTGATTCAAGTCCCGTGTAGTGGTATGATTCAGCCACGCATGATAGAAGCTGCCTTTAATGCTGGTGCGGATGGTGTTATTGCGATGGGCTGTCAGATTGGTGACTGTCATTTTAGAGAAGGTAATAAATTCTGTAGAGAAAGATTATTAGGGCAGAGACCACCGATGATTAAAAAGACTGTGCCGAAAAGAAGACTTAAAGGACTGTGGATGTCAGAGGTTCAAGTAGACGATTTCAAAGCTAGAGTAGAGGATTTTAAAGGCTATGTTGCTGAACAGTTAGTTGAGGAGCAGAAGGGTAACTAAAAATGGCTAAAACTAAAGATAATGTAAGTATTTTAATGGAAAATATTGTTTTCTATGCGATATTTTTTATTATTTTGCTTTTAATTGCTAGCTTTGGGCTTATCGCTGAGGCTTAATTGCTAGAATCAGTCTAATGTCTGAAAATTTTCTTCTTTCCGAAAAAAAATCTATAGACTCGGAGAATATCATTGCTGCTATAAAAAATGCTAGGACAGCAGTGGTAACAGCTCATGTAAATCCAGATGGTGACACTCTTGCTTCTATGCTTGCCTTAGCTAGAATTTTAGAGAGCTTTGGCTTAGAAACTGTTCATCGAGTAATGCACGATGAAGTGCCGTCTTTCTATAAATTTTTTCCAGACCAAGAAAAAGTTTTATGTTCGATGAATGATATCGATAGGGAGCAGCTTTTAGAGGAATACGATATTAGTTTTAGTTGTGATTGCGGTTCAGTGCAAAGACTTGGCTCAGCTGGATTGATTTGGCAGAAGGCTAAGTTAACTTGTAATGTCGATCATCATCTCTCTAATCCACTCTATGCTGATTTGAATTGGGTAGACGTTAATGCGACTTGTACTGGTCAAGTGGTTAAGGATATTATGCTTCATTTAAATAAGCTTATTAAGACAGAGCTTTTAAATAATGGTACTGCTCAGCGAGAGCCTTTAAGTATTAACAAGGACTTAGCTACTTTACTTTTTATAACACTATTAACTGATACAGGTGGTTTCAGGCATAGTAACACTAATGCGGAGGTTTTTACTTGGGCAGCTGAACTTACTAATCAGGGTGCAGAGCCGAGTAAATTATTTAATTCACTTTTTAATCAGATGCCCTTTAGAACTATAAAAGTTATAGGTGCAGCGTTAGATGATACTGAGATTATTGAGTTAGATATTTCAGATTTAATTTCACGCAATATCGTTTCAGGTAATAAGCTGCGAATAGCTTACACTACCACTACTAAAGAAACATTAAGCAAACTATCTGCTAAAGAAGAAGATACGGATGAGATAGTAGATCATTTAATGCGCATTAAAGATATTAATATGTGTATCTATCTTAGAGAGGATATAAAAAAAGAATCTAATTTTAAAGGCAGTCTAAGAAGCCTGTGTGAGATTGACTGTTCTAAAATCGCGAATCAGTTAAACGGCGGTGGGCACGCCCGAGCCGCCGGATTTAACTGTTCAGCAAAGAGCTTCCATCAGCTGAAATCTATAGTTTTAGAAAAAATAGCTGAGCACATTAAAGATATTAATTAGAATTAAGCCACTAAAAACTGAATCTGATTAAGAGATTCTATGATTAATTCAGCTCTTTCTTGGTCACTCATTTGATCTAAATGAGACCAGTTATTCATTACCCACTCTTTTTTATCTTCATCAATAAATTCCTCATTTTCTTCAAGGAATTCTTCTAATGTAGCGTATTCTCGGTGATAGTAGATCATTGCAACACTATCAGCTAAATAAGCTATACACAGACTGTCATCTGGATATCTGTCAATTAAATCATGGCAATCTACCAAGAATTTCTCAAGAAGCAAATTAGAATTTAATTTACTCGTTACTATAAAATCGTCGTGTTTCACGTTTTATCCCCCTATTAATTTATATATCCCTTATTCGTAGGGTAGGTTAAGGAAGGGTTAAGTTAGTGAAAATATTTTGATTTTCTTTGAGCCCATTTCAAAAAATCTTAAAACTCACCTAAATATTCTAAGCCATTAGCGCTAGAATTCACTAAAATAGCGGTTTTTGCTTTTTCTGCTAAATTGTAATGACTATAAAAATCTTCAATCAAAGTTTTTTTTATACTGTCTATTTTCTCACTTGAGACTATGGCTATATTATTACCACCTAAGCCGGCTCCCATAATTGAGCAGGCATAAACTCCTTCTAAACTTAAGGCAAAACTTTGTAAACTGTCATTAAATGGGGTGCTAGATCTATAGGCACCTATATGATTCGCTAATTTAAGATTCATATTTATGCTTTCTTGGGCTGCAAAAATAGTATTACCTAATTTTAGGTCAGCTGGGAAAATCATGGGATGCGGTGAATTATCAGAGACCCATTCGGCTAGATGCGAGAGATTTACATATTCAAACATTTTCTCTATACAGAAATTTTGTTTGAGATCTTTAAGGCGGGCTCCTTCGGCTAGTGCATAAAGGGCAAGGTTAGAGAGCTTTTTATCATCTTTAATTTCTTTGAGCTTTTTTAATTTTTCTAAAATTTCTTTATCTGTGAGCATATAAAGTATGTCGCCGAGTGAATTTTGATCTTGGGATTGCTCGCAATCTTCAATTTCTGCGTTTTCGTTGTTCTCTAAGAAAAAAGGAGTTAATTGATTCAGTTCTTTATATCGATCAAAATATTTTTCCTTGAGTCTATACTCTTCACTAGTTTTCTCAGCTTTAATAAAACTAGGTAAAATCATAAAACTAATACCTTCTGGAATTTTTTGATATTTAAAACTCAGCTCAGGAAAGAGTTTAATGAAGCAGAAATGATTTTTGCGTGAGAGTATTTGGGCAGCTTGATCTCCTAATCCAGAATTAAAGCCTTTGGCTATTTCGACTTTTTGGCAGAATTTTAAAAGATCTAATAGATCATCAGTATTTAGAATCGTTTTTAGGCTCTCTGCTTTTGGATTTAAGAGATATTTAAAATAGGTCTTATCTATATTTTTGAGTAAACCTTGACTATGCAAGGCTCTTATAAGAGACATGAGTGACGCTAGTATGAGTGCGTGAGATGAACTCATACCCGCAGCGGCTGGTAAATCACTATTAACTACGATTTTTAAAGAATGAATCTTAGCTAAATCGAAGTCAAGATCTTCTGTAGATAAAAGATCCAAGATCTTTAGTATGTAAAAAGTCCAGTTAGGCTTATTTTCATTTAGGCATTGATTAGATATTGTTAATTTTATTGCTGAAATATCGTCTATGACTTGATCTTGACTTAAAATTAATTCTTGGAAATCAAGATTGAGATTATGGATTTCTATAAAAGCTTGCGCAGTCCCATTGGGAGTGCTAATTTTGCCAAGAGTTAATGTTGAAACCTGCACGGCAACTAAAGTTTCGTAATTAGCTGCTAAATAAAGTAAATCATTATTTACATAATCACAGTGTTTACTGAAACTTAATCGCCCAGGGCAGCGTGATATGTGTATCTTTTGTAAACTAATTTCATTAAGATCGCTGTCTGGTAAAGCTTCCGCAACGGTGCCTTCTGAAATATCTTTAGGACGGTGAAAACATGGGTGCTGTTCAAGCTTCGAGAGTAAAAAATCTTTCACGGAACTCACTCAGACCCCATCACTCAGGAAGTTCAGCTTGGCCAGTTTGAATTTTAATCGCTTGAATGAGATCATTTGGTTCAATAAAACCTTCTTCAAGTAAGATTCTGCCGATAGGAAATCTTTCCAGAGGATCTTGCTGAGACTGCATTTCAAGGGCTTTAGCTAATTTATCATCAGTTAAGACACCTAATCTTATAAGAATTTCACCTAGCTTATATCGTGCACTTGAATTCATTGATCTTCATTTTACCTTAAGAAAGCCCTGCTTAGAGCTAATTTATACTATGATGTTAAAAAATTTTAGTAATTAAAACTAAGCTACGAAGACACCTGAAAGTTGGAATTTATAGCTGCTTGATTTCTCATCTGACTCGTTCATTCGTTTTCACCATCTTCGTAGCAAAACTGATTATAGCTTATAAGGATCTTCTATGATCCTTGCCTTTGCAGAACTAGCTATTATAGTAACTTTACTTGGGCTAACTTCTATAACGCCGTCACCAACATCATATTTGATATCACCCTTAACTTCTTCGTAGAAACTGATTTTCAATGTGCCAGATACTATATCTGATTTTAATTCAGCGTGGTTAGGTAAAATCGTCAAACCACCAAGAGAGGTAAAAAGCTTAACTTTCTTAACCTGATCAGCAAGCAAAATACCTTCTGGAGTGATAAGTTCTAAATTTAAAAATTTATTATCTAGCTTTAACACAACAGAAATCTAGGATAGCATGTTATAGATGAAAGTAGCTCTATGTCTAAAAAAAATCGCCAACTCCTACTCTTAATTCTTATCCTACTGTATAGTATGATGGGTAATAGCATGGCAACGACCAAGAATAAGCCAAAAAATATCAATTTTATTAAAAAATCCAATGGTGTAGAGGAGTACAAGCTAGATAATGGCTTGAAAGTCTTATTAAAGCAGGATCTTAATGCTCCATTGATTTCATTTCAAGTCTGGTATCGAGTGGGTAGCCGTGATGAGATTGGTAATGAAACTGGAATGGCTCACTACCTAGAACACATGATGTTTAAGGGTACTAAAGAATTTAGAAAAGGTGAGATAGCTCAGGCGATTCAGCTCAAGGGTGGGGTCTTCAATGCTTTTACCAGCTATGATTACACGGGCTATTATGAGAATTTCGCACCAGAGAATTTAGAATTAGCTATTAAAATAGAGTCTGATCGTATGCGTAACTCTAGGCTAGAGCAGGAAGAGATAGATTTAGAGAGAAGCGTGATTGTTTCTGAATTGGAAGGTGGAGAAAATTACCCAAGTACTATTCTTGGAAAACAGCTTAGAGCAACAGCTTTCCAGAAGCATTCTTATCATAACCCAATTATAGGCTGGCGTTCAGACCTTGATAATATCAAGGAGCCTAATATGCGAGCTTTTTATAATAAATATTATGCTCCAAACAATGCTTTTATAATGCTTGCTGGTAATTTTGATAAGGAACTAGCTTTAGATCTTGTTCATAGATATTTCGATTCGTATAAAAAAACAGAAAATATCAGCCATGAAGTTGCAGTGGAACCAGAGCAGAAGGAATTAAGAAAGTCTTATATCTATTATGAGGGGCAGGTTGCTTTACTTGGTATGGCTTTCCATATTCCAGAGTTTGTTCACCCAGATTTACCAGCATTAAACATTATAGATGAGATACTTTTTAATGGTACTTCTTCGAGGTTAACTAAGAAGCTCGTAGACACTGGGCTTGCAATAGATGTTCATGGCTATGCTGAGTCTAATAAAGATCCAGCACTTTATAAAATAGTAGCTAATTTAAATCCTGAAGCGAATATAGAGAAGATAGAAGCCGTTATTGATGCTGAATTGGAAGATATTAAGCTTCATGTTACTAAAGAAGAGATGGAGTTAGCTAAAGCTAGAGTTGAGTCTTCCGCGATTTATCAGCGAGATGGCGTTTATGATGAGGCTTTGCAGATTGCTTATTTTGAGGCGATTGCTGGGGATTGGGAGAATTACTATCACTGGTATGAATCACTTAAAAAAGTTAGTGTTAGTGATGTTAAAAAAGTTGCTCAAAAGTATTTCGTACCGCGCAATAAAACAGTGGTTTATAAATTACCTAAAGATCCAGGTAATTCACTTGTGGCAAGTAGCCCGAAATCTAAAAAATCTAAAAAAACTAAAACAGATGATAAAGAATTCTATGGCTCTGCTGTTGTTGAACCTTTAGACAGCTCTAAATTAGAGAGGCTTTTAAAGATTACCGCACCTAAGTATTCTAAGGATAAGATAAAGAGTGTTTTTAATTTTGCACTGAAACCTATTCACATAGATAAATACCCGAGTTTAAAAGTAGTTTTAAAAGAAGACCATAATATTCCACTTGTTTATATAAAAGCCTCTACTTTTGCAGGTTCGGCTTTGGATCTTGAGAAGCCTTGCTTAGCTTATCTTACGGCAAATATGCTGGAAAGAGGTTCTAAGCATAGAGATAAATTTACTATAGCTAAAGCTTTGGATACTTATGGTGCAGATATAGAATTTGAACCAGGTAAAGAAACCACTGCTGTAGAGATATCCAGTCTGAAAAAGAATTTATCCAAGGTTATGGCTATTTTTAAAGAGGTAATTACAGAGCCACTTTTCTCCAAAGTCGAATTAGAAAAATTAAAGAAAGAGCTTATAGAAACTATTAAACAGCAAGATGAATTCCCTAGTAGTGTTGCTAGGAACGAAATGTATCGTTTGATTTACCCTAAAGGCCATATATTTTATGCTCATAGTAGTGAAGAGAAAATTAAATCTATTCAGGCGATTAGCCTCGTGGATATAAAAAACTTTTATCAGAAAAATTATGGATTAGACCAGATGAAAATCGCTGTAGTTGGCGATATTGATGCCGCAGAAGTGAAATCTTTAATAGAGTCTAATTTCAGTCCATGGCAGAAAAAGAATAAGGCTGTAGTGTCTAGTGCTCCGAGTTTAAAGCTGCAAGCACCTAAGGCTAAACATATTAAGAAGGCTCATAAAAAACAGTCTGAGGTTTACATGGGGCATATCGGCTTTATAACGAGAAAAGATCCAGATTTTTATCCACTATTTATAGCCAATTATGCTTTAGGCGGTAGTCCACTATCTTCTAGGCTAGGTTCTAAAGTTAGAGACGAGCATGGCTTAGTTTATAATGTGGGATCTACTTTCCAAGCAGGTTTAGTTCCAGGTCCTTTTTATATAACCTTAGGCAGTAATCCTAATAATGTAGATAAGGCTATAGAACTCACAAAGGAAGCGGTTCGGGAGTTTTTACGAACTGGTATTAGTGAAACAGAGCTGAAAGCAACTAAATCATTTTTAACTGGTTCCTTTGCGGTAAGGAACTTGTCTTCAAATGAGGATGTTACAGATGTCGCTAGTCAGATGCTTCTCTATGATTTAGATTTAGATTATCCACAGAACTATGCTGAGATTATTAATAATATAAGCTTGGAGAAAGTAAATGAAGCTGCAAGAAAATATATTCATCCAGACAAGTTTAACGTAGTTGTAGTTGGACCTTAGGGGGCTGTTTGAACTTGTTCGTTCGGCTAAACGCCCCTTCTTAGACTAGCTCCGAGCAGAACTGAACAAGTTTTTCTTTAGTCGTCATAAAGCGTATGCCTAGTGCATCCCAAGTGTAGATAATCGTCGAAGTATTTCCGGCATCTACCCACAGCTCTATTTTAAAAGAGTTGGCGTGACTTTTACTGATGCGTAGTTCTATACTAGGCTCTAGTGGTTCGAAAACAAAATGTTCTTCATCATTTTCTAAAAAACTTTTTAAGTTTTCACTTAAGTTCTTTAATTCATTTATGGGTTTTATATTAAAGCAAAACAGTCCTTTTACTTCATTCGGGTTTTTATCACTGGAGTTAAACTCAAGAGTTCTAGTTCCAGAGCGAAGTTTAATCTCATAGGATTGCCAGCTTTGCTCTTCTTCCTTATGACAAGTGTCTTTTATCGTAAAAGTATTTTTTAAATTTAACTCAAAAAAGACTTTACTCTCATCTGAGTTATTATCATCACTGCAAGTTAAAATTGGCATACAGAATACCATTTTAACCTAGAAAATTTCCAGAATGGTTTTAGTAAAATATTATAAATCTTCTTCAGACACAAAAGCAAAGCGATCTATACCAGCTAAATCCTTGTGTATAACTGCCTTAGGGAAAATTTCCAATATTTTAGGGCTTTGCTCATAGCCAAACTCAAAGGCAAAAAAACCATTAGGTTTAATTAGACCTTTTAGTTGTTCTTTAATATGTGCGTAAGGAAAGCCTACTAAAGCATGTTTGGGTTCGTGCATTAATTCTGGTGCAAGGCTAACATAATCAGACTCAGTGATGTAGGGTGGATTAGAAATCACTACATCAAAATATGGCGGTGAGGAGCGAATTATAGGTAATGCCACTGGAGAACGCTGCTGACTTAAAAATGGGTCTAAATAGTCACCAAGAATAAAATTAATATCTTGCTTGTATTTACTTGCATTAATTAAAGCCACATTTAAAGCATCTTTGGAGATATCACTCGCATAGACATTAGCACTAGGTAAGGCTCTTTTCATGGCAAGAGCGATACAACCAGATCCAGTACAGAGATCCAGTATGCTTATCTGTCTTAATTTATCTTCTTTAATCTTCTTGAGAGTTTCACTGACTAATAATTCAGTCTCTGGGCGAGGGATTAGTACAGTATTATTTACGAAGAGTTCTAGGTCTAGGAAATAAGCCTCCTCCAAAAGATAAGCTAATGGAATATGTTTTTCATTACGCAGTTTAACTATTTCTTGAATTTTTTTTATTTGTTGAGAGGATAAGAGGAAATCTCTTTCGGTGAAAAGCTGATGAGGATTGATATTGGCTATTACTTTTAATATTATTATTCCTTCTCGCTTAGCTTCATCAGTCTTTAAAGATATTAAAAGCCAGTTATATATATCTTGTAGTTGATTGGAGGTCAGCACTTCTTTATGCAAAGTAAAATAGAGTATTCACTAAAACGCTTATTCTAACATCTATCCCTAGCTAATATAAATGATAATAAGGAGTTTTTAATATCTATAAAAAACAAAAGCGGCCACGATCGTGGCCGCTTTTTGTACTTCTCCCTTTCCCAAAAAATTCATGTAACTGTAACTAATTCAAACTAGGTCAAGAAAAGAAGTATAATTGAATCCCAGTAAGGATTATATATTTAGTATCGATTGCAAGATTTCATCTGAAATACTTATGGTTCTTGCACTTGCCTGTAAGCCCCTTTGGTAAGCGATCATGTCGGAAAATTCTTCAGCAATATCAACGTTACCCATTTCTAAACTGCCAGAAATTATCCGCGTAGAGTCTACTACTGGGGCGGATTTATCACTCGGACCACCAAGCATCGCTAATGAAGCGACACCTGAGTTCGGTGATTCGGTGTACAGTGAAGAACCTTGTGCTACCAGACCGTCATAGTTTCTAAAGTTAGCGATAAGAACTCTACCAATGAGCATTCTTTCTGAATTATTACCGAATACTGATATAGAACCATCTCCACCAATTGATACATTGGCAACAGAATTTTCTATACTAGAATCGACAGTGTAAAAGAAAGGAGGAACTTTAATTGGATCAAAAAGTCTCTGCATATCTATAGTTTTCAGAGAAGGTACGTCATCTTCACCGATAGTAATATCAGTAGAGACCCTCATATTGCCTGCAGTTGGTATAGCTGGAGCACCGCCTGGAAAAGTTAAACCACTGCCAGCTGGAATGGCATTTTGATTATAAGTGAAACCACTAAAAGCTTCTTCGAATCTAGTAACACCAGGCTTTAGTCTCAGTCTTAATTGAACTATATTTCCACTAGCTGCCTTTAACTCAAAAGTATTAGTAGTAGTACTCAGAGGAACAGCAGGATCATACTCAAAGGAATACACTCCACCTGGAGGAACAGACGCACTTTCATCATATACTATATTGAAATTACCAAAGGCATTCATCGTAAGAGACAAGGTACCAACACTTGTCATATTAATAGCTGCCGTGGGATTGGCTAGAGATCCTCTGACACTTAATTCAGCTACTTTGGTTTGGTCGAACTTGGGAGTGCCAGGCCCACTTATGGTTAGACCTGTTGGACCCGTAGGAGAAGTATGTGCAGGTGCATCACCAATGGCTGCACCAGGGTTAATCTCTTGATCTGTCCACCAAACTGCACTTGAATAGTTTTCTATAGTTTTAGCTTCACCCGTTTTATCGTTATAATATGTAGCTCCCATAACTTTCATACCACCAGTGGTAACGAGGTTTCCAGCTGCGTCTAGTTTGAAATTACCGTTACGAGTATAAAGGCTGTTCCTTAAACCTTCACCAGGAGCGACGCCCGTGCTTACTACCATAAAACCATTACCATTGATAGCTAAGTTTAAGGGTTGACCAGTGTTTCTTATAGAACCTTGGTCAAAAATCGTTGTTACGGAAGCAAGGTCTACACCAGATCCTGCCGCGATTGGATTGGTACCACCACTCCTTGTGGAAGGGTTGCTACCCTGTTTTATAACAGTAGAAACTGACTCTTGAAAAGCAACCTTGGTTTTTTTAAAAGCTATCGTATTTACGTTGGATAGATTATTTGCGACTACCGCTACAGCTTTTTGGCTTTCTGTAACGCCTTTTGAGCCTATGAAAAGTGAACTAATGGGCATTTACTGTATCTCCTTACCTATCTAACTAAACCTATTGTTGTACTAAGCATATCGTCATTCGTTGTTGTAGCTTTAGACACTGCTTGGTAAGCTCTTTGTAGAGCCATTAAATCTACTAATTCATTAGAAAGATCTACATTGCTTCTTTCTAATGCTCCACCTGAAATTCTTGTCGAGGAAGTCGCTGTTCCGGCCTGTAATGCTGATGAAAAATTCGCCAATCCAGAAGATCCAGTTTCTATAAATAGGTTAGAACCTACATTAACTAGACCTTCTGGGTTATTGAAACTAGCAAGTTGAATCTGATCCAGAAATACTGGATCTTGATTGTCATAACTCACTTGTATTTCCCCTGCCGGACTTACTGAAAAATCCGACATATTTTCAGGGAACGTAATTCTCCCCCCGCCTGAGGACATTACATAATTGCCATTAGCGTCGACTAAATTTGACTGAGAATCTATATTAAAATTACCTGTTCTACTGTAATACAAGTCACCAGCAGCGTTCTGAAGTACAAAGAATCCTGAACCAGAGAGAGCCATATTGGCATTGTTTTCAGTGAACTCTAAGCCTCCTGGAGTGAAATTAGTACCAGTGGATACTAAGTAAGAACCAGACTCTGAAGAGCCGCCCACTGCATTACTACGAACATTTTCGAAGTTTAAAAGTCTTTCTTTAAAACCGTGAGTGCTAACGTTAGAGATGTTGTCAGAGACTACTGATAAGCCGTCTTGTATATTACTTAATGATGAACCTGTGAATCTAAGTGTACTAAGTGACATAAATCTACCTCTTAGATTCATATATTCGCTAAAACTTAGTTTTTCGAACTGATCATTTAGCTTATTTAGATTTATCTGTATGCCCCATTTAATGGGAAATTAAGACCTAGACTTAATGCAATAGGCTTAGTAAGGATTGTTTAGTTATCTTAAATTTAGCTTCAGGATTATGATTATAATCATAATTTAAGAGACTAGAAAACCACTGTCCATATAGGGGATTTGGCAGCATGATAAATTTATCACCATAATCTTTATAGTTTTTAGTAACGAGTTCATCTCTATGTTTAGAAGTAGGTTTTTTATCGAATAATTCGTTAAAGTCTATTAAGTTATCACCGATGAGGAGGATTATCTCAAAACCTTGACGCACGACTTCTCTGCGAGTTTCTTTACTATCAATTTCATTTTTTAACAGTAAATGATCTCTAGTAATGGGTAAGCCCAGTGCTGCGATATTATCAAAAGTAGCATCAATACTTTTTTCAGAGCGATTACTTATATAAAATATTTCTACATTACGGCTTTTAGCATAATCTAAAAACTCTTTTGTGCCAGGTATGGCTTCTGCTGCACGATGCTCAACCCAGTTCTCCCAGCTTTCTTCAGAGTACTCATTACCTTCTAGGTAGAGAGTGAGGTAGTAAGGGAGATTACTTAAAACCGTTTCATCAAGATCTAATACTATAGCTGGTTTTTTAGCTCTTCGAGAGCTGAGTCTTTGATCTAATCTTAGTCTTGCAAGATTATAAGCTTGATAACAAAGAGCTTTATATTCAGCAGAATTAGCTACCCAAAGTAAAGCATAATCGATATGCGTAAAACCTTTCTCACGTTTGACTTTAGTGATAGAGTCTACTGTTTTTTGTAAAATTTCAATATAAGGATCTATAGCTTGAAAATTATTCTTTTTAGTAAATTCTAAAACTGGCTTCTGGAAATAGATATCACAGCTAGAGCAGCTTACTGCGATAAGCAGCAGTATTGGAAGAATAGGTTTGATTTTGAATTTCATACGCTGAATTGATTATAAAGCTTTATTTGTATTGTGGTTAGTGCTGTAAGTGAAGGGAGGAGGGAATTTTTCTAGGTATAATTATCAGCATGTCTAAGAAAAATATTTCAGTTGAAATAACAGACTCGCGGAAAGATAAAGCAGAGTCTCAGATTGAGCGAGAGCAAGTTTTTGTTGATTATGATACTAAAGAATACCCAGTAGAAACCGTAGTGGATAAATATTTAAAGGGTTTAGATGAAGATAAAAATGAATTATTCGTGCCAGATTATCAAAGATATTTTAGCTGGGATGAGAAACGACAATCTAAATTTATTGAATCAATCTTAATAGGTTTGCCTATACCATCTATTTTTGTCGCTGATATAAAAAACAAGGATGCAAGACTAGAAATAGTAGATGGCTCTCAAAGAATCAGGACTTTAGCTGCCTTTATGAAAAATGAACTTAAGCTGGTGAGTTTAAAAAAGTTAACAGAGCTAAATGGTTTTCACTACAGTGATTTACCTCTTGCTAGACAAAGATGATTTAATAGAAAGACTTTAAGAGTGATAGAGCTTACAGAAAAAGCTAATGAGGAAGTACGCAGGGATATATTTGAGAGAATTAATACAGGTAGTCTTGAATTAGAGGCAATGGAAAAGAGAAGAGGGATTCAACCTGGCCCATTTACTGATTTTCTTTCTGAATGTGCTGGAATACCTTTATTTAAAGATCTTGCTCCCCTCCCAGAAGTCTCAGAAAATAGGCGTGATAGAGAAGAATTGGTTCTAAGGTTTTTTGCATATCTAAATAAGCATCAAAAGTTTCAAAATCGAGTCAGTGATTTTCTTGATGAATATCTTGATGAGACCCAAAAGACATTTAATCAGAAGTGTGCTAAAAGTATGCGAAAAGAATTTGAGCTTGTTTTAAAATTTGTTCAAGACTACTTCCCGTATGGGTTTAAAAGGCATTTAAGAGATAAACTCACTCCACGAGTACGCTTTGAAGCTATTGCTGTAGGTGTCGCTTTAGCTCTGCGAGAAAATAATCATTTAGTTCCAGATAAAAATAGTATTCAAACATGGCTTAATTCATCTGAATTTAAGAAACACACCACGTCTGATGCGAGTAATAGTAGACCTAAGCTTCTTGGCAGAATAGAATTTGTCAGAGACGAATTATTAAACAGCGCTATTTAAAGTGACTATATGTTTGAAGCAAGAAAGATTTTTAATGAGCGAAAAGAAGAGATAGATGAATTCTTTATAATCTAGTTGAAAGTACTCTTACTCAGGCTATTACAGCTATTTATGATGATTTTGATGAAAAAAATATTGAATACCTCTCTATAAAAGAGACTTTACAAAAACGTGTTATTAGGAATCTTATTAATAAACGAGATAGGTTAGATAGATTATTAGATGATATTTTTATGTCTAAAGTAAATCTTTTAGTGTCAAGCTTTGATGAAAAGACACTTTTCTCTGGTAATGTTGATGCTAAAAGAATACGTGAGATCTCCCAGGACTATGGATTCTCTTTAAAAAATATAAGTAAGAGAGCGAAGGGTGGTAAAGATTTGCTCACTATTAAAACCAATAGAAATGATCTTGCACACGGTACGAAATCTTTTTCTGAAATCGGGCGTAATTACACGGTTACAGAGTTACAGGAGATGAAAGAAGCTGCTTTTGCGTATTTAGATAGTATTTTAAAAAATATAGAAAGTTATATTCAGAAACAAGAATACTTAATATGATCTTTTATTGTACGGCCGATTGCCTCGGCAAGCTTGATAGGGACTGCATTACCTATAAGTCTTCCAATTATAGTACACTTAGGTTTTTCTGTATTCTTAATGAAGTGATAATCCTTAGGGAAAGTTTGTAATATGGCAGCTTCTCTAAGTGAAATAGCTCTATCTTGTTCTGGGTGACCAAAGCGACCATTACCAAAACCGTAACATTGAGTAGTTATAGTGGGAGCTAAATCATCCCACGCCATTCTTCCATAGACAGAAGCAAAAGTTTTACCAGTCTCTTTTTTATGGCAATCTGCAATTAAGCTTGGATCCCATTCCTTCCAAGATCCTCCTGGATTAGAAGCTTTTATTCTTTTTAAATTTAAAGGAGAAAGCTTTGCTGCAATATGAAGAGGATCTACTTTAGAGTAGGAACCTGCCTGAAGTGGCTCTAGATCTTCGATATTTTCACGCACTGTGAGCTTTAAATTTTTGTGAGGTTTTTTAAGTGGTCCTATTTGACCGAATTGGGAAGCGAGTAAAACTAATCTTTTGCGAGTTTGAGGAACCCCGTATTCTGAACAATTCACTTCTTGATACCAGATGGCATAACCTAATCGACTTAAGCCTTTAAGAAATTCTTTGAAAACCTTATGCTTAACTAATTGTGGTACATTTTCCATTGAGATTATATCTGGCAGTGACTCGGAAGCCAATCTCAGAAAAGATCTTAGTAGTATCCATTTTTCATCAGTGCCTTTAAGTTTAGAATAAGTTGAAAAAGGTTGACACGGAGCACATCCAGTAAGGATCTTAATGTCTGAGCCTTTATAAAGTCTTTTTAGATCTTTTCCAGATAAGTCTTTTACATCAGCATGAATAAACTGAGATTTATTATTCTTTTCATAAGGATATTTACAGGCAGCATCAATATCAAAACCAGCGGCTACTTTTAAGCCTGCTTTTTGCAAGCCATAAGTCAAGCCACCAGCACCACAAAACAAATCGATCGCAGTTATTTTTTTCTTGGTCATTGATAAGTTGATAATTTCTAGGACTATTGTTACTAGTATTTAAGATATCATAGATATCTTAAATACTAGGGAGGCGGCACCCCGCGACTCTAGGAGTCGCATTAAAAGGATGTGAACTGGCTCCAGTTCGGATCTGGGTGAGACCAAGTAATGAGCAATAAATATAATGGAGGCGGCACCCCGCGACTCTAGGAGTCGCATTAAAAGGATGTGAACTGGCTCCAGTTCGGATCTGGGTGAGACCAAGTAATGAGCAATAAATATAATGGAGGCGGCACCCAGATTCGAACTGGGGGTAAAGGTGTTGCAGACCTCTGCCTTACCACTTGGCTATGCCGCCGTGAAACGATTTTTAATTTTATCGTATTTTAGGTCTTAGCTGCCCCATAAAAGCTAAAATTTAAGGAAACGATAGGATAAACTTTTATCGTAACTTATGTAATTACCGAGTATGGAAAATCCTAATCCTTATAATCTTCCACCAAATCTATTGAAACGATTTGAGCAATTTAAGAAGATTGATGATAAAACGAAGATGTTTGAAAGAGTAATAGCTTTAGGGAAGAGGCTCCCTGCGTTTGATTTAAGTTTGAAGACAGAGGAGAATCAAGTTAAAGGCTGCGTTTCTTTAACCTATATTGCAGCCAAGCTTGAAGATGATAAAGTTTATTACACTGGTGAATCCAATTCGCATTTAGTGCAAGGTTTGTTAGCCTTATTAATAGAGGGCTTTAGTGGTTTAAGTCCGAGTGAAATATTACTTATAGATATTAAATTTATTGAAGATATGGGGCTTAGTCAGACGCTAACAGCTTCTCGTGCAAATGGTTTTGTGAATACTTATAATATGATGCAGAATTATGCAAGGGAGATGCTTCTAGAGTTCAGTCCAAATGAATCTTTAAAGAGTTAGGGTTAATAAAATGTCAAAACCTCTTTCTATTTTTGCAATATGCGGTGAATTTAGTGGTGAAAACCACTTAGCTAGAGTGGTCTCTAAGCTTAAAGAATTCTCTGATGACGTTCAAATAACAGGTATGGGTTCATCGCTTACTGAAAAAGCGGGCATGGAGAATTTTATTAATTACAAGGATTATTCATTTGCTGGAGTGGTAGATGTAGTTATAAATTTAACTAAAATATTTAAATTAAAGAAAACTATTTTGGAGAAAATCATCGCTTTAAAGCCAGATATAGTCCTGATGGTAGATTATGCAGGCTTTAATATGCAGATAGCCAAAGGGATTCGTGCTGCTCAGCTTAAAGATTCTTCTTTGCAAAATATAAAGCTAGTACAGTATATTGCACCACAGTTATGGGCCTCAAGACCACATCGTATTAAAAATATAAAGAAGAATATAGACCTTGTCTTATATACTTTGCCCTTTGAAAAAGAGATTTATGAATCGGTTCAGCAGCCCGCGATTTATGTCGGCAACCCTGTTTTAGAATCTTTAATTGAAGAATCGACAGCAGAATGTAAGGCTGAAATTATAGATTACTTAAATTTACAGAACGCGAATGACCGCAGTGTACTCAATGTACATGAGGATCATGAGGACAACGAAAACGCAGAAAATGGAGTTCCGCTACACGCCCCTCAGATTATTGGAATATTTCCGGGTAGTAGGGGCTTTGAAGTGAGTTATACTCTACCTATTTTTATAGAAACAGCTAAAATATTACGTTTTAGCTATCCTGATTTGAAGTTTATTATCGCTCGGGCTCCGACTATCAGCCAAGAAAAATTAATTCAATATGGTTTAAAAGATGTCGAGCACTTTGTTAAAGTTATAGACTCAGAAAGCATTTCAAATGCAAATCAAAAACTTCTTAAAGCTGCTGATTATTTATGGCTCTGCTCTGGTACAGTCACTCTTGAAGCTACTTTATATGAGAAGCCATATTTTCTTACTTATAAAGCAAATCCTATCAATTTTATGCTTTATAAAATTCTTCGTATTATTGATATGGCTGGCTTAGCCAATATTATTGCTGGTAAGTTTATCGTTAAAGAGTTTCTACAAAAGGATGCTAAGGTAGAAAATTTTCTTGAGGAAACTTTAATGACTTTAGAGAATGATAAATATAGAGATGATTTAATTAAAGAGTTTCGAATAGTGAAAGAGAAACTCGGTGACTATAAGAGTTCTGAACTAGTCGCTAGAAAGTTAATTTCTCTCGCTTCAGCATAATGGCTTTAGGGCGATTTAAATTACTCAACATTTTTTTATTTACGTTATCTAAATATACTTCCTCGCCTTGAATTCGTTTATTATCGACGCGGATATCACAGTCTCCAGTAAATACCACTTCGCTAGCATTATCATTTTCTAACCAGAGCCTTGCAAATTTCGCTCGGCCTGCGAGCCTCCTTGCTGGTGAAGTAAAGTTTATTAATTTCCTTGAAGAGTTAGTGCTGGCTAAAACTACATATTTATTAGCTTCAAGCTCTTCTAGATTCAGGAAATCTCCTTTGAGTCTAAATTCTTTAGTTGGTTCTAGATATATAAAAGACGCATCGCCTATTGCCCTATAGAGCTTCTGTTGAGGAAATATAAGCAGTTTATCTGATTTAATTTGAGAAGTTTCTTTTTTCGCTATCACTGAGCCGATAAAAGAAACTTTATCTAGCTGTGAGTTAGCTCCAGGACTGCCTTTTGCCACAGGATTAAACTGTCCTTCCATTTTATCTGCAGTTACGGTAAGATCCTTATGCAGTGCTGTCATCTGCTTATCTTCAGATTTAGCGGTAAAAAAGCCCTTTTTATAATCCATAGTCTGCAAATCAGCATCAATATTATAATTATTTTGATTTTGTTTGATTTCGGTGAGCCCTGAATAAATTTTTATTAATCCTGTCGCTAAATCTACTTCCATGTGCTTCGCAACGATATTTAATCTATCAGAACTAACTTTTACTTCACGTAAAAATTCTGCTTTTTTTTTATCCTGAACTTTAACTTCTGGGGCTGATATTAATAAATCATCAACAAGCATTTGCACGGCTCCCTCTAGGTGAGTAAAACCATCTTTGTAAGTCAGCTTTTCTGCAGAGATGATTTTAATGTCTTGAAAGCCTTTTGAGGGGCTTTTAGCTGCGGATACTGAAAAAGAATTAAATAATGGTGCAAGTAAAAACAAGAAGCATAAATATAAAGCTGCTTTTCTAATAAAAAGTTTTAAAGCAGAATTTAATAAAATGCCTCGCTGATTATGAATGAACATTACCTTTAATCGTAACCTCTTCTGTGTCAAAGTTGTAGTCAATTTCATCAGCAAAAATCTTGTCACCATTTCTTACAATGTAAGGATTACCAGTAAGCGTCGCTATTTGAATGTTATTTATTTTTCTTACCAATAAATTATTTGCAAAGCATGAAACCTTCTCAGTCAGTATATTTATAGCACCGTTAGCCTTTAAATTACCTTTGGGATCTAAGTGGATTTGCCCAGCCCTCAGAGTTATATTTTTATTTCTGATATTTAATTTAGAATGCCCGACAGCATCTACCGTCTGGCTATTCTCTGTTAAATTAACAGCAATTTTATCTGCTTCTAATAAATATTCTGCTTTGGTTAAACTAGCAGAGCCTTCACTGATTAAGGTTTTAAAATCTTTATTAATTACTCCAGAAGAGCCTCTTATCATTAAACCCTTGCCTAGAGATTCTAAGCTCCAATTATTACTGGTCGTGAAAACTTGAGATTGCTCAGAAAATTCCAGATTCCCAGATTCTAAGTAGTATTGATTATTATTAAAATGCAATTGAACATTTTTAAAAAGCTTAAAAGCCTGTGCTTGTTTATCTAAGCTAGCGGTATCAGAGCTGAGTAGAAATTTTACTTTTCCAGAATCTTTGTCATAGTACTCGATTACAGGTTCTAGAATTTCAGCGTTATTGTATTTAGGGTCTAATTTAGCTGATTTCGCATTTAACTTCCATAGTCTTTGTTTAGATTTTTGGTCTAATTGCTCTAACTTGTAGTTTTTAATCTCTAAATCTATTTTCTCAAAGTCTTTTGGTAACTTTGAGCTATTTACTGTTAGTAGTGCAGATACGGCACTGTAGCCGAAAAATAAAATGAATAATATAAAAGGAACAAGCATGGCGACTTTCGTGCCATGCTTGCTTTGAAATGTTTTGATTATTTCTTTAGTTGTTAGCTGTATTTTCTCTTGAGTCATTGATGAAGTCTTGTGATTTTTTTCCAAGTTCATCCAATTGTCTTCCAATTGAGCTTATTTGATCTTGAATCTTAATCGCTGAGAGACTGAATTTTTCATCAGCAAAATTCTTTATTTCTTGAATTTTAATAGAAGCCTTTTCTTTAAAGTCTTCCAGCTTATCCTTCATGTTAGCAAGAATGTGATTAGAATTTTCTAACCAATCCTTTCTTAAATCAGAACCAGATCTATCACTAAGCATTAAGCCTGCAAAGTAGCCAACGGCAGCTCCTAAAAGCAAACCACCTAAAAATTTAATCAATCCACTATTTTTAATTTCTTTTGCCATAGTGATCATTATACAAAAAATAGATTTAATAATATCTAGGTATTTTAGTTTAGAAGCTGATTACAGCAAATACCTTAAAAAAAATTCACCTCTTAGTAAAAAAGCTTTTAGCTCCAGCTGTGATTCCAGCCAATATAGATTTAAATCCTTCGCTAATATTATGACCTAGTTGTTCAGCTTTACTAGATGCTGACGTGACTTTATTTACCACGTTCTGTAAAGAATCTTTACTGATCACTAAAATAGAGTTCAAGCTGTCAAAAACTCTTGCGAGTTGGATTAATACTGGTATGAAGAAGGCCAGGAATACTATAAAGCAGACACTGAGCAGGGAGAGAGATACGATTAGGACGAAATCAAGTGTTTCCATTATTCATTAACCTCATTCTTTTCTCTCACGGCTTGCATAGCTTTCTCCGCGACTTTGCTAGATTCCACTACTCGATATTTCAAATCCTCAACCAAGCCTACTGTCATTTTACTGAAAGAAATTATTACATTAATACTGTCATCTATTAGATCTTGAAGGGGTTTTGGGAGCTGTGACATTTTATTGAAAAAAGTTTTACCTTGAAGGGGTAGAAAAAAGATCGCAGCTATAAAACCCGTTAAAATGCCCAAAAGGAAAAAGACAAGCCTAAACATAGTAGAATATATTAGCAGATAAGAAGAACGAGGTTTTTAAAGTGAGCAAAAGTGATAATTGGAGTTTTGAGACAAGAGCGATTTTGAAGGGTCAGAGTCCAGATCCTAGTACTGGAGCGACTATAATACCTATATATCAAACTTCTACTTTTACCCTTGATGGTATTGGTAAGAATAAAGGCTATTGTTATTCACGTACTGGAAATCCTACTCGTTCAGCTGCCGCAGAGTGCTTGGCTTCTTTGGAAGATGCTAAATTTGGTTTTATTTATCCATCTGGTATTGCTGCGATTAATTCGGCTTTACAGCTTTTTAAATCAGGTGATCACATAGTTACTTGTCAAGATCTATATGGCGGTGCTCATCGCTTATTTACACAGATTCTCACACCACTCGGTATGGAATTTACCTTTGCTGATGCTCGTTATACAGATGAAATTATTAAAGCTATTAAACCTAATACGAAATTAGTCTGGTTAGAGACTCCTAGTAATCCGATGATGCATCTTTGTGATATAGAAGCAGTGGTGACTTGCGTTAAGGAAATTAACGCTAGAGAAAATAGAAAGATATTTGTCGCTTGTGATAATACCTTTGCTTCTCCATATATTCAAAGACCTTTAAACTTAGGCGTAGACTTGGTTATGCATAGCTGTACTAAGTATTTAGGCGGTCATTCAGATTTACTTTTAGGTGCATTAGTTACTAGAGACGAACAGATGGCTGAAAGATTAGCTTATTTACAGAATGCGACTGGTTCTATTGCTGGGCCTTTTGACTGCTGGTTATTAATGAGAGGTATGAAAACCTTAGCTGTGAGGATGAAGCAGCATCACGCTAATGCTTTAGAGATAGCTAGATGGCTAGAAAAGAATCCTAGAGTGCTTAAGGTAAACTGTCCTGCTCTGGAATCTAATCCACAGTATGCTCTTTATAAAAAGCAGATGGATTTATATAATGGTATGTTGTCCTTTGAAGTAGATAGTGATTTCGATTCGGTAAAAGCTATGGTAGAGAAATTTGAAATATTTCAGTTAGCTGAATCTTTAGGTGGTGTTGAAAGTCTTATCTGCCACCCACCAAGCATGACTCATGCCGCAGTTCCAGTAGAGAGAAGACTAGAATTAGGTATTAAAGATACTTTAATTAGACTTTCTATTGGAATTGAAGATGTGAAAGATCTTTTAGTAGATCTTGAGCAGGCGTTCGCTTCACTTCCAAGTAAAGTAGAAAGCTTAGCTAATTAAGCTTAAAGTTATATATGTTAAAAACTAAGATCACGGATTACTCTATCAGTAAAGAAGAATATAAATCTCGCTGCAAGAAGGTTTTGGATTTTATTTCTCAGTTAACTGAAGATAAATCTAAGTCAGTGGGTTTAGGGAAATTAATTCTAAAGTCTGGCTCAGAGCAGGTTTTCAGTAATGATGTACATTATCCTTTTAGAGTCAATAGTGATTTTTACTACTTAACAGGTTTTACGGAGTCAGAGGCTGTACTTATTTTAGATCCTAGGGCTGATAATCCGCTCACACTGTATATTAAACAGGCAGATAAAAATATGATTATCTGGGAAGGGGAAAGAGAGACTATAAGTTCTGCTACGGATAAGTATTCGGTGGATGTCGTTTATGACATTAAAGATTTAAAAGATGAGAATCTAATTCTTGATGAGGCTTTTCAGGAGAAGATTTTAAAGTTTATTCATTCATTAAGAGCGATTAAATCTTCTGCTGAACTTAATATCATGCGTAGAGCAAATGAGATAGCTATACAAGCTCACTCTATGATTCCAGATTTGCTCTGTTCTGGTGTCTATGAATATGAGATAGAAGCGCAATTGAATAATGTGTTTCGCTCTCAGGGTGCTAATGGTTGGTCCTATCCTGCAATAGTCGCTTCAGGAAAGAGTTCTTGCATACTTCACTATATTAAAAATAATCAGAAAATGATGGCTGGAGATTTAGTTTTAGTCGATGCTGGAGCTGAATTTAATTATTATGCAAGTGACATCACCAGGGTTTTTCCTGTGGAAGGCAGTTTTAATGATGAACAGAGAGATATTTATGATTTAGTTTTAAAATGCCAAGAAGAAGTTATTCGTATTATAAAAGCAGGTATGCCGATGAATCTACTTCAGGAAAAGGCTTTTAGTGTTTTGGGGGAAGGCTTGCAAGATCTTAAATATATTAATGATAAAAATAATCTTGATGAAGTTAAGAAGTATTTTATGCACGGCATCGGTCATTCACTTGGGATAGATGTTCATGACCCTGGGCTGGATCGTAAAACAGATATATTAATTGAAGGCATGGTGATAACTATAGAACCAGGTCTCTATGTCCCAGAGAAGGCTATAGGTGTAAGGATAGAAGATAATATAGTGGTGACTCGCTCGGGTTATGAGAATTTAACAGCAGGTTTAAATAAATAAAAGACTTAAGGCAGTAAGCCAACGGCATTAGCCTGATTCTTACTTACTTGTGTTAACATGGATGTCGCTGATTTTTCAGTAAACTCTTTTTTTATGCCGTTAAGGAAAAGATTTAATTTCATATTACTAAAATTCGATTTAGTAGAAAGATTCTGAATAATACTTTCTAGCTGTTTGTAATAATCAAGAATAGTAGTTTTCAATTCTAGAGCGTGTTCTTCCATGCGTTGAATATTTTTATTTAGCTTTGAAAAATCATCAGGATTTTTACTTTTAGCTAGTTCTTTTAGTGGTATGCTCAAGCCACTAACGAGATTGCCATCAGAGCTTATATCTTCGATATTAAAATCTATGCTAGATTCTGACTGCCCACCATTTTCAGGGTTACGAAAATCAATCGTGAAACTAGAACTATCTTTCTTCCAGAGTTTAATATCTTTTAAAAAGCTGCCATCTAATAATTTTTGGGAATTAAACTCGGACTGATTTTTAATATTCTTAATCTCATGCATTAAACTATTAGCATCTTGCTGAGGTTTACCTAAGGCTGATACTATATCTTGAACAGAATTTAAATTAAAAAGTACAGTATTAATAATATTAATACCATCATCTAAGCCCATTAAGATTTCAAAAAAATATTTCTTAGCTAAATGATCTTCGTTAATAGATAAGCTCGCCGAGTCAGCATCAAGACGATTAATTTTGATGTTTTCTGTAATTTTATTGACAGTTTTTTTAGAACTCAATTCTGAAACAGCAGCGGTGGAGCTGTTTGAAAATCTGCTTCTGTAGTCAGTGTTTATCTGCATTAATGCTGGTAAAGAAAAATCTTTCTCCACATAGCTTTTAATCGGTTAAAAAAAATAAAACTTGAGAAATAAAATAAAATTCAGCTAAAAAAATTAGCTGAAAATCTTTTTTAAATAGAATCTAGATTAAAAATTTTAATTAAAGATACGGATATAAACTAATGGTGTAGTTAAACTATCATTAATAACCTCTAACTCAATAAGATTAATTTTAGTGCCATCATATGCCCCTGTAAGGGTCTGAAAATAGCTAGGTAGAATTATATTAAAGTTACCACTAAGCTCCAGTAGAATCCTATTACCTTGCTTTAAATTACTTGCAGTGAAAGTAGTGTTCGCTGTCATTACTTTAGTTAAAAAACTCTGATTAATAGTAAAGTCTAGATTAACGCCACCAAGAATCTGTTTATCAGTAGTAAATTGAGTTTTAGAGTCTAATAGATCCTTTAGGACTTTACCTTGATTTGCACTTAAGGGCTTATCAACATTAGTACTGATAAGGTTATTCGCTATATCAAATTTTACAAGCTTGCTTCCAAGAACGGTGCTTAAGTTATTAATATTTACTATGTCACGGTTTGGTAGCCTATTTTTATTAATTACTCCACTTGTAACTTTACTAGCTGAGAGGTCTGGTGCTATTTTAGTATCATCTAAAGTGTTATTAGCTATATCAATGCCTTGGATAGTGCCATTAATAATGTTACTAGTAGTTACAGAGTTATTTGGTAGAAGGTCATCAGTGGTAGCTAAGGTTCCACTAATAGGTAAAATATATTCAGAATTATTCTGGCTAGTAAGGGTTATATTATGAGAGCCTTGCATGGTTAGATTTTTGTTAGATAGTTCATTCTTCAGGAAAACTGCACCTATATCGGCTGGTAGCCTTGCTTGACTTAGCGTTCCTGCATTTATATTAGAGACATTAGTAAAAAAGACTGGGGATTTATTATCTAGTAAATTAGCATCAAGACTACCGACTAAATTTGCTGTTGGAGCAGTACTCGGAGCATTAGGGTTCGTCGGATCTAATAAAATAAAACGCCTAACACCACCACTAGTAAAATAAAGACCAGTCCCTGTAAATTCAAAGGCTCCATTCATAAGAATTGGGGCGAGGTTCGCGTCTTTTAGGGCGATTTGAGGAATATTACTCGCTCCGATATCTAACTGAGACTGTGAGTTGGAACTAGTTTTAATACCTACAGCACCAGATCTTGTCGCTCTTAATATAGGTGTCGCGTCATTCACTTGGATAGTAAGCTCATCTGTAGCAGCTTTATATGTTAAATCAGCATGGTCTGGATTTAAACCTATTCTTAGAGTATTAGTCGTTAGTAGTGGACTACTTAAAGTTTCTGGCACTGTCGTTACTGTAATATCGTTATCTACAACAAATTTGGGAGCTGGTCTTTTGATCTTTTCTCGTCCTTTGCCTGGTTGAACAGGGATTTGGATTTTAAAAGCACCGTCAGATTCATTGACTACATATGTTTGATTGGCTTTTCTGCGCCTATCTGATTCGAAAACTAGTTTTTTAAAAAACAGAGCTTCTACATTACAGTCATTAAGACCACTATCGTTACATCTATAACCTGGTATTATTTCTGTCGCAGTCGTAGAGCTAGTATCGCTGAGTAAACTCGTACCACTTACGAAACTAGAAGATGTGAGGGTGCTATTAGCACTGAACTGACCAGAACTATTAAGATTCGCTCTGTAAAGCGTAGCTAAACTGCCACTAGAATCATGTACGGCTATGTAAAGTTGTCTATTACCGTTTTTAGGAATAAGGCGCAGAATTACTTTCTGATCTCTAATATTAGCTTTAGAAACGGGAAAATCGATCTTGGTATCAGCGATAATTCTATTTTGGCTAGAAACTATTTCATAAGCAAGGATTCTATAGGTAGGAGAGTTATTAACTTTTAAAGGTCTGGTATCTAAAGTGCAGAGTATATGAGGAGCTTCTTCTGGCAAGCTCTGATTAATATCTTCGACACTGATTTTAAGATTAATACCACAGTTACCAGCGAGGCATTCTAGATCGGTTTTAGGATTAGCTGCTAAAGCGGGTTTTAGCATTAAGCTCAACAGTAGAATAATTAAAACTATTAATACGACATTTGTGTGTTTGAGATATTCATTTACATTATGGTAATTTTTCATTTTTTCTCTCCCCTAGAATAAATTAAAATAGCTATTAATATTCGCTTCTATGCTCTCTCTTGATAAATCAGTGAGTACTCGATTATATATTCTGATCTCTTGAACTGTCATACTGACATAACCATTATTTATACTAGAGTTTCTACCGATAACTAAAGGCTGATTATCAGGAGTTCCTGTACTTGGAAGTGCAGCTGTGCTCTTCAGGGTAGAGTCTACAAAGATTCTAGATTCTAGATTAGACTCATTATAAACATAACTGAATAAATACGAATTATTTAAAGATAGATTAGATGGAATTACGGTCTGCGAGCTAAATCCATTAGCGGCAGCGATATCACTATCATCTTCAAAGAAAAGACCTTTAATCTTACCATCAGCAAAAGAGCCTTGATTAAAGATGTAGTTATTGTTTTCATCTTGAATTAAAGATGTAGTAGCAGCTACAGTTAAGGATGAAAATGATGGAGTGATCTGCACATTAGAGTTCTGTAAGAAATCATCGACGAAAGTTATAGCTGGCAGACCATTATCACTAAGCAAAATAGAACCCCCTGAAACTATTTGAGGTTGAAGCAAGTTATTGTTTTGTTCTACATCATAAGCATTTAAAGATTGGTCATACCATTTAGTTACAAAGGCATTATTAGATCCTGTAAATAATTGAAGCGAAGCTGTATCAAGATTTCCAGCGTTTGTAAAATATATATCTTGTTCAGCATTATCATTACTACGCCTAACTCGCATACAAGGACCATTATAAGCAGGGTTAACTTTTCTTACGGAGAGAACTAAACTCACTAGAGGGAAATTAAAGATCTTCATGTTCACTCTTTGATTTGCGAGCGTTGAATTCAGGACTTCTAAAGAAACCACATTAACAGTGTCTTGATTATAAGAGCCTTCTATAAGATTAAAGTAAGCAGGAAAGCTAGGAGTATCTCCCTGAAGTACTAAGTAAGCTTTACGACCTTGAACTAAATTAGTAGCAGTGAAATTAGTTGCAGGACCCACTGTCTTTTTAAATACACTGTGGTATTTGGTGAAATCGATAACATTTGTGGCTAAATTTTGGTTAATAGTGTTAAAGCCTTGTGGTAAAGCATCGATCTGGTTTTTTAAAATTCTTCCTTGGTTAGCACTTAAGGCTTTGTCTGTAGAGAAAGAAAAAAGATCGTTTACGACATCTGTTGATTCGATTTTATCTGTGAGTGAAACGCTTAGATTGTTAACGTTGCTAATTTCTTGATTCGGTAATCTAGCAGGGCTTATTAAGCCAGTGCTTATATCAGAGGCGTCTAAGCTAAGAACCTTAGAGTCAGTGACAGATTGATTAGAAAAATCTTCAGCTAATAGATTTTCATCTAGTATATGTGTTGTGCTCACGGTATTAGGACCTAATACTACGGCTAAATCTGCAAGTGTTGCAAGAGTGCCTGTTGGAGCAAGAGGTAGGCTAAGTAATGCATCTGTCTGAGAGGTTAGTGTTACATTATGCCCGCCTTTCATGGTTAGAGAGTTATTAGTATTTTCATTAAATAGTCTCTCTATTTGAAGATTAGGAGGCAAGAGTGAAGCATTAATTATGCCAGTATCAAAATTACTTGCATTTTGGAAAAACAAGGGGTCTTTAGATTGGAGGGTAGCAGCATTACCTGCTAAGAGTGCTTTGACGTTCGCAACATTTGCTGCCTGTGAAAACTGTGCTGCGGTACTTTGCATAATAAGCTCTCTTTGGCCATTAGCCGTAAAATAGAGATTATTGTTAGTAAATTCAAAAGAACCATTACGAACAGGTGTGATTAATGGGGAATTACTAAATCGCATACTTGGTGTAGTACCAATTTCATCAGTATCTAAATCTAATGTAGCTTTAGGATCCTTACCATTAAAGCTCACAGTGTTAGATCTAAGAACTAACGGCAATGCGGAATTCGATACTGTTAATTCAAGTTCGTTATTAACTTCATCTATCGCAAAATTAGTCAGAGAACTAGACCCAAGGTTAAGTTCATCTACTTGAGTCAAAGTGACGGGTTGATTATTAACTAAATTAGGATCTTGAACTACATTAGGGTTATCTGCACTAATAAAAGTATCTCTTAAGCTAGATGAAAGTCTTTCCTGACGTGATTTTCTTGATGCGACGACTGGGATTCTTAATTTAATCGTACCATCCGTTTCCTTGAGAATAGACGTTTTATTGGGATCTTGAACAGTACTAGATTCTACTGAAAATTTATGAAAAAAAAGTTCTTGTAAATTACAGTCATTAAACTTATTATCAGGGCATGATGTCGAGTTTAAAACACTATTCGGGAAGCTAACTCCTAACTGAGGTGATATGAGACTACTTAGGCTCTGACCATAGATAGCAGCAGAACCAGCCTGCTTATTAGCAGATAGCGTGCCATAGCCATTTAAGGTAACCCTATAGGTAGAGGATAGACTGCCATTGGTCTTATAGATATCCATCCAGAAGATTTTAGTTCCTAAAAACTGAGGTGTATCAAGGATTAAAACTATATTTTTTCTTTTAGCTGCTTTCGGTGAAATAGCTATGCTATGTGTAGATATTACTTCTGAACCACTAGAATTTTTGTTATACACTAATATTTTAAAATGCTCTGACTGAGAACCTTGTACTAGTAAAGGTTCCGTGTTGAGTTGAATTCTATAACCAGGGTATGAGTCTGGGAATACCTTGCTTAGATCATTGTCATTGACTTGCAAAGCAAGAGAACATTCTCCACTAACGCACTCAGCTGCTATGTAGGCTGCTAAAGTTTTTGGCGTATTTGTAATTAAAAATAATATTAGGATTAATACGAAAGATATCTTACTTAAAACTCTCACTTTTTGACCCGCCCCTTATTGATTTATCTTGCTGTAGCTCTTTAACATTAAGCATTTTTTAACAAAATACATATTAGCACATTCGAGAATATTATCTCGAACCTTTCTACTCCCATACAAGTCGCGATATTATCTTAAATTTATGTATTAGCTAATTTATTTCCAGAGAAACCCTGTAGCCCGCATATTTCCTTATGTTAATAACCCCAGTATCAAAAATTAAGTACTGTCCCTTTATGCCGAGTAAGGTTCCTTCTAACTTAGGATTCTTATCTAAATTGAAGCTATTAACTTTTTTGGGAAACTCTATTACAGGATATTTAATCTCTAATTCACTAGTATCTAAATCTATAAATTCTGCATCATCGAGCTCTAAATTATTTTTAAGTAAATCACGAATATTATCTAATAGCTTTGGTTTCAGGTTCGCTAGGCTAGTTTCTTCATATTCGTTTTTCAACATTTTTCGCCAGTCGGTTTTATCTTTCATAGACTTAGCTAACTCAACTTCTATTAAGCCTGCGAATTTCCGTCTTTTTACTAAAAGTAGTCTTTGTGCTTTAACTGCACCTTGGTCTATCCATCTATGAATTTCGTTATTACCACGAGTTATTCCAATTTTCACTGAGCTCGTTAGTGAAATATAGATGCTGTGGGGAATATTACAGTAATTCATCGCGAAATTATTATCCCTGCATGTACCTTCATCGAAATGACAGAGTTCTGGCTTAACTATGCACATATCACACTCCGCGAGCTTTTGAAAACAAGGGTAGCAATAGCCCTGATTAAAAGATTTTTTTATAGAACGATTACAGGAGACACAGTTAATCTGACCAGTAAAATTTAAAGTAAGTTTTTTTTCTAAAAACTCATTTAATGCAAGTGAAGAGCCTGCTGATTCAGTATCAATATTAAGTGGCATGGCATATTCTGCGATTCCAGCCTCACCTAATTTAGTCTTCATTTTTCTCAAGAAAGTTAAAATCTGCACAAATGACTATTATAAAGCGTATCTAATTTATAATAGTAATAGTTACTCGTATGAATAGAGTTTATAAATTTTTATTAGTTTCTTTTTTAAGTGCATTTTTCTTAGCATCTTGTTCTTCATCAGACAGTTCTAAAGCAGAGAAGCATTTTAATCATGAGACAGTACAGGAAATTACGACGGTAAAAGGTAAGCACTATATAGCTATAGCAGCGCCACTCACTGGTCCTTACTCTGATTTAGGTAAGACTCTTTTAGAAGGCGCACAGTTAGCGATTGAAGAATATAACGCTAATCCTAAAAATAAGGCAAATCCAGTAGGTTTTATTCTTATAGATGATGGTGGCATAGTGATAGAAGCTCTAGAAAGAGCTAAGATCGCTATCGCTGAGGGTGTTTTAGGAGTTATCGGTCACGTAAATTCAGGTATTTCTATAGAGGCTTCTAAAAAATATATGCAGGCGAAAATCCCTCAAATATCTCCAGCTTCTACTCATCCTAAATACACTGAGAGGCCGGAGTTTCGTGGCTATGTATTTAGAACTATAGGTACAGATAGGCAGATAGGAGAAGCCGCGGCTGATTTAGTTTTAGGTAATGGTAAATATAAAAAGATAGCGGTGCTGTTTAACGACAGACCTTATGGTGTCTCGGTTTCATCAGAGTTTATCAGAAGATTAGCTCATCATAAGGAGAAGGAAATAGTATTTTATGAGACTATCCCAGTTAGAACTCATGATCACAGTATTACAGCGAAAAAGGTCGCTAAAACTGTTGCTGACCTAGTTTTCTTCGTCGGTGAATATAATGATGCTGGTTATTTAGTTAAAAATTTAAAGAAAGAATTACCGAACGCTCAGTTTTTATCAGCAGAAGGGGCTCATAATCAGTCGTTTATTGATATAGCTGGTTCTGCTTCTGAAGGAGCGATGATTTTAGGTGCACCACTGCCGAGCAAGGCTGTAGTCAAGAAATATAAAAAACGTTTTAAGAAGAATATTTCTGGTTATGTCGCGACTAGTTACAATGCGACTAAAATACTGCTAGAGGCTATGCAAGCTAATAATTTTGAGGATACCGAAGCGATAGCAAGGTCTGTAGCTAGTAATCCAGTATTTGATTTAAATGGTGATTTATTAGATCCTTCTTTTACTCTGTATAAAGTTTCTAAAGGTGTTTTTACTGTCGTTAAATAGACTGTAAAAAGAGAGTTTTGATTCATGGGACTTATTATAATCCCACTAGCTACTGAAGAAATTTACTACTTCCTGTTCAGCATAGGAAATACCCTTTGGCTTAAATTCGATAAATCCAGAATGACCACCGTGAGAACTGCACTCTAAAAAAATGAACTTATTATGTTCTGCTTCTGAAAAGGGGTAACAATCTTTAGCAAGGAAACTGTCATCTAATGAGCTTAAAATATAAGTAGGGATTTGGATTTTATTTAAATAGGGTTTAGAACTAGCTTTTAGCCAATAGTCCTCAGCAGAGCTGAAATCATTTAAAGGCCCTGTATACCTAGAGTCAAAGTCATAGAAATTTTTAAGTTTAGAAAAATCTTTTAAATTAATTTCGCGAGTTAATAATTCTTCTTTATCTTGAATTTTAGCTTTTAAGCATCCAAGAAACTTACTCATGTAAAGTTTATTTTCTTTTCTAGCCATCGCTCTAGAACTAGAAGCTAAATCTAGTGGCACAGAAATAGTAAAAGCTTTTTTAATCTGAATAGGGAGATCGAAACCCTGCTCACCAAGGTATTTTAAGATGATATTTCCACCGACACTATTACCGACTAAATAAATATCACGGTAATGAGAGTATTTCTTTTTAGCACAAATATAATCTATGACACATTTAAGATCCTCGCTTTTGCCACTGTGATAGCTCTTCAGTAAGCGATTAGGTTCACCGCTACAGCCACGATAATTTACTAATACTATATCGAAGCCTTCTTTGTATAAGGTTCTAGCTAGGCATTGCTCAAAGGCTCCTTGGGAGGAGGCTTCTAGACCATGGCAAATAACAACTAATTGGGACTGCCCGCAAACTTCAATTTCTGCGTTTTCGTCGTCCTCAATTTCTGCTGTAATCCAATCTAGATCAAGAAAATCGTCATCTGGAGTGAAAATTCTTTCACGATATTTTTTTATTTTATTTTTTCCAAATAACTGAGCTGAGGCTAAATTACTAGCTATTAGTCTAAACTTAGAAAGAAAAAACCCTAGAATCGTCTGCACGTGAGGATTCTTTAAGAAGAATTGAGCTTTATATTTAGATTTAATGATGGGCATTAGTGGTGGTTTTTCAGTCTACTCATTCTTGGCACTGCTCGCAATCTTCAATTTCTGCGTTAAGGTTGAGGCTACATAAAAAATACTGTGGCTAACCCTGAACTTTAAGCAAATATGCTAGCCTTAATTTTAATCTAATCATAGAGGGAAGCATATGATTTGGCAGCCATTATTTTTAATTTTAATTACGGTAGTGCTGGGGATAACTGGTCTATTAACGCAGTTTTATCAGGGCAGTAAAAAAATA
>JAGWWP010000094.1 GCA_018970325.1 Cyanobacteria bacterium REEB446
GAAGGAAAATCTTTAAATGATTAAATTAAAAATAGACATGAGTCCACAAGGGAAAGCAAGACCACGCTTCACGAGAAGAGGAATAGCTTATACGCCTGCCAAGACTAAGCAAGCAGAAGACATCATTCGAGAAACTTGGCTAACTCAGTCCAAGTTTACCTTTGAGAAGGGTACAGCTTTAAAGATATCTTTAGTAGGCGGTTATCCAATCCCTAAATCAATATCTAAAAAGCAAAGAGCTTTAATGTTAGATGGGTTGATTAGACCTATCGTTAAGCCAGATTTAGATAACTTTGCAAAGCTGGTACTAGATTCCCTTAATGGCTATGCTTATCATGATGATGCTCAAGTTGTAGTTTTTAAAGAACCTTTTTGCAAATTTTATGCAGAAAAGCCGTTTATCGGTGTAATAATTGATGTTTTAGGTGAAGAAGAATCAAGGCTAGAAGTAGATCAAGCAAGGAGGATTTTTGATGCTAATTGAAAAATTTAAAGAAAAACTAAAAGAAATCAAAGAGCCGATTTTAAGGCTTAATGTTATCAAGACCTTTTTAAATAAGCAGTTAGAAGAATTTGTCGAAGCTATGATCATCAGTGGCTCCAGTTCTGAAATGAAAGCCATTAACGAGGTTTACAAATATAATTCAAACGGCTATCAGTTCGAGATTAGCATTAAATTTGAAAAAGATGTGGGGTTTAAGGAATGAGATTTTTTATTAATTTTTTAAAAGCACTTGGAGTTTTTACGATTTGGGGGCTGGGTGCTCACTTGGTTTTTAAGTTTTTAAAAGCTTATGCTATGTGGCTTGAGCCTTATTTAGATTTGATGGTGTTAGCGTTTGTGGTTACGAGTATTTGTGCCTTAGCTGCTTTTTTGGCTTGTGATATGGAGGATTTAAAATAAATAGAGAATTCAAAAAGCTTTTTCCTTCTTGTGTTAAGCAAGAAGCACAAGATGAAAAATCTTTAGAACTTTATTATTTCACTGATGAAACAGATGCTTACAGCTTTGCTGAGTGTCAAGTCGCTGCATACGTGAAGAAACACAAGTCTTACTGGATAGCCTATGTTGATACTTATCCGATTTGGGCTTTTATGGAGAACACTGATAAAATAAAAGAATGATAACCTTTTCTAATTTTAATTTACTAGAAGACCTTGAAATTCATTGTTTAAAGCCTTTGCAGTTTAAGCTTAAGAAATCTTTTTTAATTAAAATTACAGATAAGCCAGCTTACAACATTACCCCTTCTGGATATAGTTTTATTTACGGCACTGAAATTTACATTCCTAAAGGTTTTATTACAGATGGCATGAGCATACCTAAATGGTTACAACCTATTATCGGTGAGCCTTTTGAAGGGAATACCTTAAGAGCTGCTATAGTGCATGACTACCTATGCCATTATCAAAGTGAATCACAAGCCTTTACTCATGGGATTTTCAGAGAAATTTTAAAGCTTGATGGTGTCTCCAAGTGGAAGCGTAATGCTGCATGGCTTGGGGTTGTTAGTTACAATAGATTGAAGAATCCTAAATGGAAATAACCGATCAATTTGAAGGGTGAATCACAGTAATGGTACTATACATATTCTGATAAACAATCTCGCTATAGTTACCTTCTTTACCAGCTATAGC
>JAGWWP010000014.1 GCA_018970325.1 Cyanobacteria bacterium REEB446
GAGTATCTAGATAGATATTCTGAAAGCTTACAAAGCGCTAGATCTAGAGTACAAGATGTAGATGTCGCTGATGAAAGTGCACAATTCACTAAAGGTCAGATACTACAGCAAACAGCTGCTGCTATGCTTGCACAAGCTAATTCGTCACCTCAAATTGCTCTAAACCTGCTGCCCTAACCATTTGAATGGAGGGGGTTATTTCAAGCAAGGTCTTCGCCTTGCTTGAAATAATTAATATAAATATATTGAAATAAGCTAAATGCTTAGTGACCCTAAATGAGTTTTAACTTTTTTATCTAATTTTTTTTAATTACCCTAAAGTTTTTAGTACTCCTGTCCGATAGCTAATAGTGTAGCTAATAAGACTGATATTCAGTCATAAGGAGGAATACATGGGAATTACAATTAATACTAATATACAGAGTGTTTTTGCTCAAAGAGCATTAAGATCAAGTACAAAAATGGTAGGAAGCTCCATTGAGAAACTATCAACGGGTTCTAGAATTAATCGAGCTGGTGATGATGCAGCTGGACTATCTATAGCTCAAAAAGCGACCACCTTAGTTAAAGGTATGGATCAAGCCCAAAGGAACATTGGTGATGGGATCGCAATGATTTCCACCATTGATGGGGCTCTAGGAGTAGTACAGGATAATTTACAAAGAATTCGAGAACTTACGGTTCAAGCTCTAAACGGTACTAACGGCACTGACGAAAAAGATGCCATACAGAGAGAAATTAATGAACGAGTCACTGCTATTAACGAGATGGGCGCGAATGCCACCTTTAATGGTGTCTCCCTTTTACGAAGTACTACTGATATAACTTTGCAAAGTGGAGCGAATGATAGTAATACATTAATACTTAAAACTGCAGCAGGTGGTACCGCAGCAAATACGGGCTTCTTTGTTGATTTCACTTCAACAGGTTCTGGCTCGCTTGGAGAAGGTGCCATCGCCCTAAGTACTTTCACTATAGGCTCTGCAAACGTTAAAACGTTAAGTGGTTCTACAAGCGCAACCGCAACATCAACCGCTCTGGCTAAATTGGATACCATGATTAAAAACGTCTCTAGAATGAGATCTCAGGGCGGTGCCTATGAAAATTCATTGGCCTCTAATATAGAGTATCTAGATAGATATTCTGAAAGCTTACAAAGCGCTAGATCTAGAGTACAAGATGTAGATGTCGCTGCTGAAAGTGCACAAACGTCAAGAGCTCAAATTTTGCAACAATCTGCTGCTACTATGCTTACACAAGCTAATGCAACTCCACAGATTGCACTCAACCTTCTACCTTAAGAAATCATCGAAAAAGCTACATGGGATCGATCATCTTAAGGATCTAGCACTATAGTGCTTAAGATGATCGATCCCATATTCAATATTCATTGAAAAAAGCTTAATACCTTAAAAAAATGAATCTCTTCAAAAATACTAGACCGAGAATATGAAATCCTTTCAGAGACTAGATCACAAAGTGTATTTTTAGCATAAGCCCTAACGAACAACCTTATTCAGCCGATATAAAAGTTTGTAACTAATTCAAACTAAGTCACTGAAAAGGAGTAAAACATGGGCATTATAGTCAATACTAATATACAAAGTCTCTTTGCTCAAAGAGCATTAAGATCAAGTACAAAAATGGTAGGAAGCTCCATTGAAAAATTATCAACGGGTTTTAGAATCAATCGAGCTGGTGATGATGCAGCTGGACTATCTATAGCTCAGAAAATGACCACTTTAATTAGAGGCATGGATCAAGCCCAAAGGAACATTGGTGATGGGATCGCAATGATTTCCACCATTGATGGGGCTCTAGGAGTAGTACAGGATAATTTACAAAGAATTCGAGAACTTACTGTTCAAGCCCTAAACGGTACTAACGGCTCTGACGAAAAAGATGCCATACAAAGAGAGATTAATGAAAGAGTAATTTCCATTAACGATATGGGCGCAAATGCCACCTTTAATGGTGTCTCCCTTTTACGAAGTACTGCTGATATAACTTTGCAGAATGGAGCGAGTGATGGTAATCAATTAATACTTAAAACTGCAGCAGGTGGTACCGTAGCAAATACAGGCTTCTTTGTTGATTTCACTTCAACAGGTTCTGGCTCACTTGGAGAAGGTGCCATCGCCCTAAGTACCTTCACTATAGGCTCTGCAAACGTTAAAACTGTAAGTGGTGCTACAAGCGCAATCGCAACATCAACTGCTCTGGGTAGATTAGATACCATGATTCAAAACATCTCTAGAATGAGATCTCAGGCTGGTGCCTATGAAAATTCATTGGGCGCTAGTATGGAGTATCTAGATAGATATTCTGAAAGCTTACAAGGTGCTAGATCTAGAGTTCGAGATGTAGATGTCGCTGCTGAAAGTGCACAAACGTCAAAAGCTCAAATCTTGCAACAATCTGCTGCTACTATGCTTACACAAGCTAATGCAACTCCACAGATTGCACTTAATCTTCTACCTTAATTACCTAGTTAAGTTAGTTACAAGGTTCATGGAAAGATGTTTACTAAATATGAACATCTTTCTATGATTCCTAAAACTAAAGTATCTGAAAAGAAGTCTTGGGAGTAGTCAGTGATCTTAATTTATTAATTTTAGCCTCGATTAAACATTCATTTAAAAAATCAATCTTACGCACGGCTAAATAAATATCTAGAGCAGTGTCATAATCCTTTATAGCTTCATAATAGAGCCCCTTTGCGGTTAAACTTAAAGCAGATTTTCCATCAATCTCCTGAAACTTATCAACCAAAAATTTTAAAAGCTCCACTGATTGAGGGCTTTTTATTACGTTTAGCATCTTAATTATTTCGTTAAAGACATTAATATTACAAGTCTTCTCAAATTCACTTTTAAAAGCCTCTACTAAATCATGTTTAGGCTGTTCTGCATTTATAATTAGTAAATTAGACTGATAACTATCCTGTCTAGCTAAGATAGTTAAATTAGATGACCGAACAAATTCAACAATTAACTCCTCATTAAGAAGATTAGCAACAGAATTAGCAAAGAAATAATAATGCTTCTTTGATTCCTGCTTAGATGGAATATCATAGATATAGAACAAGCCCTTTGGCTTTAATTTCTCTTTTAAACTATCCATAAGATCTAAAATAAAATAATTGAAGCGCAACTCCTCTCCCACTGGGTGATGACTAGCACTTGATTCTAAAATGTGAAAGTATTTTTTTTCCATTTCACTAGCTTGAGCTAAATCATAGTTAACCCATCTTTCTGTGATATTTAGGCGCGATAAAAAACCAAGATCACTAATCAAGTTCTGGTTTTGGATAAACTGATTCTGGGATATCTTTAACTGTAATTTATCAAAACACCCTCCCTCCTTTTTCTTTAAAGGAATCATTGGCAGGCTATCCACTACATAGTTAGCAATTACTAAATCTAAACTATCCAGTTCTATCTGATTTCCTTCTAAATCAAACACAGAATCAAAATTCGGCAAGAATAATGTTACAAGACGAAATACACCTAGATGTTGAAACTCTTCAAGTATGCCTTTTTCCTGAATTTGTCTTAATGAATGAGCCGCTATATCACTTAAAAAATACTCCAGCCTCTGCAAAATTCCTTCTTCCTGTGCTGCTAACAAAAAATGCCTCGCAAACAAGCCAGCACCAGCACCACATTCTAGAACTCTTATTTTAGAAGAAGAATCTAATTCATCTAAATTTGCTTTCAGCATTCTAACAATAGATAGTGCATGCGGATATGAATTACTTACGGTATTAGGAATAGAATTAGAATTAGTAGCCTGAGAATCAAAGGCATCCACACCTTTTTTCGCATAATATTCTGAAGAAATAGAATTTACAACAGATTTATCATAATCAGTCCAATCTTGAAAGACTTTTAGACTCTGCTTAGTATTATTTTTTCAGACCATACACCTTTTATATGGTTTTTCAGAAATTACTAACTCATACTATCAGTGCATTTTCAAGACATTATTTAAATCTTGAGTAAAGAATGGTAAGAAATCTTTAGTTAAACTTCCTTCAACAAAATCTCTAATTTGAATATCTGGGAACAAAGCTAACCAATGTTCCATAAGCTTTTCAAACTCAATATAAAATTGATTAAGGTTTTTTAAATTATAAGAAAAATTGATTTCTGGCTCATCAAAGAGCTGTAAGTATGTTTCAAGCATTGCATTTTCTTTTACCGTAGGTTTTAAATAAATAATCTCAGCATGCGGAAATAATAATTTGATTAATCCCACGTAGATAAAATTCATCTTAGAAGTATCTATTGATGAAACTGAATCTCCAACGACCTTTGCTACACTACCAAGATAATGCAGTCTAAATATATCTAAATTTTCCGAGTCTAATTCCGTGAATTTAGTAATAAGATTCAAAAAATTATTACTATACCTAGAACCCATTAGCATTTGGCTTAAAAAAGAATTTTCTCCAAGATAAACTCTAGTATTATCTTTCAACAAGTCTTTTACTAATTCTTGAACCCCTAAACCAGGGAAGCTAATCACAAAAACGGGTTTAAAATTTGATACTTCACTACGATTTATGTTCTCTCCTTGATTTTGGAAAACATTCTGATTAAATGTCTTTTTAATATTATCAAGAAATTTAAGATCTAAATTAATATCATAATTCAATCCCTTGTTAACTTGATTAGCAGCTTCAGCATAAGCTTCATAAGCCCTTTTATAATCATTTTGATCTTGAAAAGCCTTGGCTAAAGCGAAATTCAAAAAACCTTTTTCTTTTCGTGAAAGCTTTTTAATTCTAAGTGTCTCTTTCATGTCTTTTAAATATTGCCCATCAGCATCTGAGAAAGAAACTATTTGTGACATTAAATAGAAAGCTTCTGGGAGAAGTGTATCTTTAGATACAACGTATTCTATTTTATTAAACGCCTCATTATTCTTGGCTTCTTTAATTAAGACTTTAGCCCACTGTAAATAAGCTTCCATATTATCAGGACTTGCGACGAGAACCATCTTCAATTGATTTACAGCTTCTTCATAATATCCTGAAGCTGTAAAAATTTCTGCGAGCAATATTTTTGCTCTTTCATAATATTCACCAGAGTTAATCTGATTCAGAAGATTTAAAGCAGCCTTCGCAGCATCTGGGTATGATGAACGTGACGAATATAATAGCTTAGCTAGCTCAAACTGTAAGCCTAAATGTGTGGGTTCATTATTTAAAGCCTTTAATAGAATTTCTATTGCTGTATCCACATCTGATTGCTTCGCTGCAATCTTACTTAAAAAAAATAAAACTTGGGTATCGGCTTGATTCTTCTCTAATTCATTATCGCAGAGTTTTTTCGCCCTCTGAATCTCATTTTTCTCAATCAATTCAGCGATAAGACTTCTAGTCTCAATTCCCTCTGTAGTCTGTTTATTAATAAAGCCTTGTGCCATAAAACTATATCTGCCTAATTTTCATAAAAAGACTCTCAATCATAAAGATTATCTATTAAATTCAAAAACTTGGGCAGAAAAAGCTTACAGAATGAAACAGAGTATTCGTATTTCTGAACATGAAACAGATATTTTAGCACTCGCTGAAAAACTGATTCAGAAAGGTTCTTTCGATGAACTTATTTCTATAATAAATAACAGACTCTCAGAAAATCCATTCGATGCAGAGACTCTGTTTATTTCTGGTTTACTGTATAAAGCTCTTGGTAGGTATGATGAAGCTATTAACACCATAGAACTCTCTAATTATAAAGACATTCGAGCTGAGATATATTGGAATGCCCGAGGTGAATGTGAGTTTCATTTAGGACAAAAGGATCGAGCTATTGAATCATTCAAGCAGAGTATATTATCAAAGCCCAGTTTTATAACAGCGTACATAAGCCTAGGCATATGTTATTTAAATAGATCTAAACTTGAAGAAGCACAAGCAGTCCTTGAAACAGCTTTATCTTTTGAAAGAGAAAACCCTTATGTTAATTTATACCTAGCATTAGCTATTTATAAATTAACTCTCACTCCTTTAGCAATAAGTAATTATATGGAAGCAGCTTTAAAAGTTGATAATTCAAAGCTAGATACAGCCTTATGCTTAGCTTTCTTGAATGCTGAAGCAAAAAATGATCATTATAGAAAAAATCAAATTGTAGATCAGCTAATGCATTCTTTTCCTAATTTCAGTCCCACTTGGGTCTATAAAGCACATATGAGTTTCGCTGAAGGAAACATTGACGAAGGCTTAAATTATTTCAAAAAAGCTATTTTGGTAGACCCTCGTGACAGTATTGCTCACAGCAAGCTTATAATGGTTTCTCACTATATAGAAAAAGTCTCAAGTGAAGAGATTCTTGAATATGCACAAAATTATTACAGACAGTGTATCGTACCATTCTTGATACAAAATTCTATAGAATTTGATTTTAGAAATTTAATCAATAAATTTCAAGAAAACCCAAAACTACGTATAGGATTTGTTTCTGCTGATTTTAAGATGCATCCAGCGTTTTTTTGGGTAAGCTCTCTTTTGAAATATGTACGGAAAGATGATTTTGAAATCTATTGCTATGCCAATAATGCTAAAAACCCTCTTGCAGAATCGCTTCAATGCCATAAATTAGAATACATCTATCATCTTTCTGATAGAGAATTAGCAGAGAAAATATATGCTGATGAGATTCATATCCTTGTTGATCTTTCTGGACATACTGCTGGCAATAGGTTAAATACTTTTGCCCTTAAACCAGCTCCTCTTCAAATAACTTGGCTTGGACATATAGGCACTCAGGGATTACCAGAAATTGACTATGTGATTACGGATGAGTACCACGTTAGACATGGCGAAGAGCATCTTTATGTAGAAAAGATTCATCGAATGCCTAAATCAGGTGTAGTTTACCCTGCTGATGATTATGGTAATTTGCAAATTAATCACTCCCTAGCACGCACCGATAACGTTATAGTCTTTGGCTCTATCAATCATGCAAGGAAAATTAATGATGAAGTTTTGCACGCTTGGGGTCAAATTTTACAAAATGTCAATAATTCTATAATTATTATCAATAACGCGTCTGTGAGCGATATAGAATATCAAAAAAAAATTATTCAATTATTTCAATCCTATAACATTCATGAGTCAAGAGTTGTGTTCAAAGCACAATCAAACAAAGATGCTTACTTTCTAAGTTTTCTAGAATTTGATATAGCTTTAGATCCCTTTCCTTATGGAGGATCAACTACAACCCATGAAACATTGATGCTGAGTGTCCCTCTAGTTACTTTAACTGGAAATAAAATAGCTTCTCGCTTAAGCTCTGGGATCTTAGAAATTGCTGGATTCCCAGAACTTATTGCGAATACTAAAGATGAGTATATTAATAAGCTAGTCAATTTAGCAAAGGACCCTGAAAGAATAGTAAACTACAAAAAAAATATTAGAGAAAAATACCTGAACTCGCCGGCTGCTGATATGAAAAATTTTTCAAGTAAATTTTTTAAAGGACTTCAATATCTTTGGGAACAAAAAATAATTGAATCAAAAAAATAAACAAGCCTAAAAGTAGTAAATATTATGCTCGCAAACAATTATCAACTCGACAGACTGGACCTAATAGAAACCCTTATTGAAAATAATAAACTAGGAATGGCTCTAGATTTACTAAAAGAGCAAGAAAAGACTGAATTTTCAAATAACGAGATTCTTAAAAGAAACCACCCTCAATTAATGATGAAGATTCTTGCTCATTACAAAAATATAAAAAATTTAGAACAGCTTGAAATAGAAAATCAAGAATTAGCTTTTTTATATTTAAATTTTCAAGAATTTAAAAAAGCACATCCAATATTTGAAAAACTTTACCTGCAAGAACCTAATAATTTTGCAATCCTCTATGGATTTGCCAAATCATCATTAGAGTTAGATCTCAGTATAGACCCTCAAATATTCAGCTCTCTTGAAGAAAAATCTAATACAACGCGTGAATATCACACAGAAGTCTGTGAATTATTGGGAGACTTTTACCTAGAAAAAGATAAAGATAAAGCCCTATATTTCTTTGCACAAGCTTTACAGAGAAGCCCGCTCAACCCTTCATTAAATTTCAAATTTATACATTTACATTATTCAATCTATCAAGATATTTATGCAATAGAGAAATTTCTTCCTTATGCGCTAGAACAGCCAAACACCTCAATAGAAAGAGGTATCGCTCTTAATTATGCCCTAATTCTTGCTCTGGGGAAAGATGAGGGAACATTAGTCAAAAGCTTGACTAATGAGCTAGAATGCTTATTTCCTCAATACCAAGATCTTTTTCATTTACTGAGAGCAGAGTTTCATCACCTTAATGGTGATACTGACAAAGCGATTTCTGGGTTTTTGCAGGCAGTGTCTTATGATCAATGTCTTACAACAGGACATGATAACTTAATAATGCTCTCACATTATTCTCACTCAATTACCAGTGAGCAAATTCTTAAATTTTCACAAAATTATTACCAGAAATGTATTCATCCATTTCTAGAACAGCATAAAATAGATTTTGATTTTTCAAACTTGATTAAGAATTTTCAAGAAAATTCCAAGAAAACTATCAAAGTAGGACTGGTTTCGCCAGACTTTAAAATGCATCCAGTGTTTTTTTGGATTAGTAGTTTACTAAAACATGCATCTAGTCATAACGATAATAATTTTGAAATTTACTGTTATTCAAGTATTGCACCAAATGACTTTTCAGAGTCATTAAGCAGTATTTGTCATAAACTAGAATATGTTGATCACTTATCAGATATCGAATTAGCAGAAAAAATTTATAAAGATCAAATCCATATACTAATTGATTTATCTGGACACACCAGTGGCAATCGACTTAAGACTTTCGCATTAAAACCCGCCCCACTTCAAATCACCTGGCTAGGACAGGCTGGTCCATTGGGATTGCCGCAAATAGATTATATGATTGCAGACCCTTTTGCAGTCAGAGAAGGAGAAGAAGCACTTTACACAGAAAAAATTTATCGCATGCCTCATACTGCATATCCTGCTCAAGATTATGAAAACCTACAAGTAAACAGATCTCTAGCGAGGAATGATGGAATTATTGTTTTAGGATCATTTAATCATAGTATGAAAATTAATAAAGAAGTCCTAGAAGCTTGGGCAGAAATTCTTAACTCAGTACCTAAATCAGTACTTTTGATGAGTAATCACAGTGTTTTTTCACCTCATTACAGAAAAAAGATTTTAGACTTCTTTGGTGACCACGGTGTCAATAAAGCAAGAATAGAATTTGAAAATCCATCAGACAAATATGCTTACTTCCAAAGATTTAATAAAATAGATATCGCATTAGATGCATTCCCCTTTACTGGTAGCACTACTACTCATGAAACGCTAATGATGAGTATTCCCTTAATTAGTATCAATGGAAATAAATGTGCACACCGTAACTCTGCAAGTATCTTATATTTCAGCAAATTAGATGAGCTTATTGCAATAGATCAAACAGATTATATTAATAAACTTATTCAGCTAGCTAATTCTCCTGAACGAATCATTCACTATAAATCCAGTATTAGAGAAAAATATCTTAACTCAGCAGCAGCTGACATGAAAAGCTATTCAAAAGACTTTTTTAATGGTCTTAGATATCTTTGGAATCAAAAAATTCAAAACTAATCAATGCTTGAACAAAGGGAACTAAAATTAATAAAAATTAGAGCGGACCTAGAATCAGAAAGATATGATTCTGCGATTAACTCTCTTTATGAATTACTAGAAGAAAAAAATTACTGCTCTGAAGTAGTTTACCTACTTGCACAAACAGCTTTTTCAAATGGCAACCTTGATGCTGCAGAAACCTTAAGCCAAGAACTATTACTCGAAGATCCAGACAATCAAAACTATCTAAGCTTTTACAAAAAAATAGAAAAGGCTATCCATGAAAACAAGTTAATCAAAGCTTTATTAACATCATTTGATGATGCTTATCAAAGAAAAGAATATTTTAATATCCTCAAATATGGTTATCAACTCTTAAAATACAAAAGTCAAGCACTAAGAACTCATACAATACTTGCAGAAACACTATTTACAATGGGCAAAGCAAGATTAGCTCATAATCATATTCTTAAAGCACTGGAAATTGATCCTCACCATAAAGGTCTTCTTAACAGTATGGTTTCCTATCTTCACTACACTCATGACAGTACTAATACAGAAGTAAAGCACTTTGCCCAAATATACGGAGAAAAAGCTTTTCCAGAGTATAAAGGAAAAGAATATACAGAATTTCCACTTTTAAATTTACAAGAAAAAAAACTAAGAATAGGTTTTATTTCGGGAGATTTTAAAAGTCATGTCATCTCTCTATGGATAGGCAATTTAATACCTAAATTACAAGGGAATGGACTGGATATATTTTGTTATTGTAATAATGAAAAAGACAATGTCACAGAGATCTGGTCAAAGCGAGCAAACCATTGGCGCGATATTCAAAATCTAAATGACATAGAGACTGCAAAATTAATTCATCAAGATCAAATAAATATTCTTATTGATTTATCTGGACATAGCACTTTAAATCGGCTTGGAGTGATAGCCCTAAGACCAGCTCCAGTACAGGCATGCTGGCTAGGAAACCCCAGCCCTATTGGTCTAAAATCAATTAATTACAGCATTAGTGATGTCAAACATGTGCCTAAAGAGGATGATACTTATTTGGAGAAAATTTATCGTTTACCTAAATATGGCTCTAGCTTTAATGTTGTAGAAGCTTTTAACCTCGGTCAAGAGAAGGCATTAGTACCTTATAAGAAAAATGGTTTCATAACTTTTGGTTGTTTAAATAACATGATTAAGCTAAACACAAATTGTTTTGACATTTGGATAAAAATTTTAAAAACAGTTCCCAATTCCAGATTATATTTATGCAATCATGCACTGCAACAAGATGACACGCATAAATACATCAAAAACTATTTTTATCACAAAGGTATAGATGATAAGCAACTAATCTTAGAAGGGGCAACAAATAAAAATCGTAATGAATACCTTAATTATTATAATAATATTGACGTTTATTTAGATTCATTTCCTCTGGGTGCTAGTACAACTTGCATTGACAGTGCGTTCATGGGAGTTCCCTTAATTGGACTCCGAGGGGAAAGAATCTTACATCGCATGTCAGCTGAGATCATGAATACACTAGGGCATGAAGAGTTGATCGCTGAAAACTATAATGACTATATCAAGAAAGCTGTTGAATTCAGTCTTTCTCCAGACCTGATAGATTATTACAGAAATCAATTAAGAGAAAGCTTGTTCAACTCAGCAATTGTAGATGTTAATGACTTCGCAAAAGACTTCACTGAAGCCATGAAATCAATGTGGAGCGAATTTAGCGAAGTATGATTTAAATACTGCAATAAAATAATCCAAATCCTCTTCCGTAAGCCCGGGCCAAACACCAATCCAGAACGTATTTCTCATCGAGTAATCTGTATTCGGCAGCAGCTCATAAACCAAATCATCAATCTGTGAGCTTCTTAGTAAATCTGAATCTAAAATCCTAAACTCAAAATCATAATCTAGATAAGCAGGCTGTCTTAAAATATTACCTGCAAAAAGCTGCCTAGTACCGATTCCATTCTCTTCTAAATAATTTACTAAATCTACTTTTTTAACACCTTTATCTTCCCTCACAGAAAGAGGGAAACCGAACCACGAAGGTTCAGCTAATTTAGAATGTTCTGGCAGAATTAAATATTCAGAATAGTCTTTTAATCTTTCATAGAGGTATTTAAAATTATACTTTCTTCTTTGAATAAAGCTTTCGACTTGCTTTATCTGAGCTAAACCACACGCAGCCTGCCAATCAGTCATTTTCAAGTTATAACCAATATGTGAGTAAATGTATTTATGATCATAACCAGCATTCAGCTTACCTAGTTCATAACTAAAACGTTTCCCACAAGTATTATCCTTTCCAGATGGACACCAGCAATCTCTACCCCAATCACGAATAGATAGAAGTATTTTATATAATTCTGGGTCGCTAGTAAGCACAGCACCACCTTCACCAGTAGTAATATGATGTGCAGGATAGAAGCTTAAAGTACAGATATCACCAAAGGTACCAGTAAACTTACCATCATATTTAGAACCTAAAGCATCACAGTTATCTTCTATAAGCCAGAGTCTATGCTCATCACAAAAAGCTCTTATAACATTTAAATCAAAAACATTACCAAGCGTATGAGCAATAAATATCGCTTTAGTATTTGGGCTTAAAGCTCTTTCTAACTGAGTTACATCAATATTATATGACCCTAACTCTATATCTAAAAATACGGGTCTTAGAGAGTTCTGAATTATAGGATTTACCGTAGTCGGGAAACCAGCAGCCACACAGATGACCTCATCACCTCTCTTTAAAGCCCTCTCCCCAAGCTTAGGTGAACAAAGAGCGGAAAGCGCAAGTAAATTAGCAGAGGAGCCAGAGTTTACCGTCAGTGCATATTTAAGACCTAAAAAGTCTCTTAATGCTTTTTCAAAGTCTCGATTAAACCTTCCAGTAGTAAGCCACATATCCAGTGAAGCATCCACCATGTTTACTAATTCCTCAGCTCCTAAAACCTTGCCAGACACAGGTCTATAAGTAGAAATCGGCTTAGACCACTTATCTAAAAAGAAAAATAGCTTAGATAAAGATTTAATCAAGCTTCTTAAAATATTTTTTAATAAATTCATTAAACACACTCGTGATTATCATATAATGCCAAGAAATCTTCTATCTGACTATACGTAAAATCTTTTATTTCAGATTTCTTCTCCAAGAAAGCCTTATACCAAAGAGCTGTCATAGAAATAGCTTGCTCTACGCTAAGTACTGGTCGCCAACCCAGCTTACGCTTCGCTTTAGAGGCATCTAACATTAATAACTTAGCTTCTTTAGCTTTATTAGAAGAATTCTCATCTAATTTATAATCCCCTGAACCCCACTTGCTAAGAAAAATATGAGCAAGCTCTAAAACCGAAACGCAGCTATCCTCGCCTGGACCTACATTCCAAGCAGAACAATACTCGGAGCCATCTTCTAGTGAAAGTTTATAGGCAAGTAAACAATAGGCATAAAGGGGTTCTAAAACAAACTGCCAAGGTCTTGTAGAAGCAGGGTTACGAAGCACTATATCCTCATTGCGTGACAGGAATCTAACAAAGTCTGGCACCAAGCGATTATCATTCCAGTCTCCTCCACCAATTACATTACCAGCACGTACTGTAGCTAGCCTAAGGCTCCGCTGCTGAGTTCCTGTATTCTCACCATACTTTGCTGAAGATTGTTCCTTAGATTTAAAAAAGCTCTGATAATAAGAATTACTAAGTATCTCCACCATCGCCTTACTAGCACTATATGGATCATTCCCTCCGAGTGAGTCTCCTTCTTGAAAAGGAACTCCCGAATCAGAATTCGCATAACACTTATCAGTAGTGACATTTACGACCACTGGATCTAAATTATTTTTCCTCAGTATCTCTAAAAGATTTAAAGTGCCGATAACATTAATTTTAAAAGTTTCTGCTGGCTGTGCATATGATGTTAAGACCAGTGACTGAGCAGCTAAATGAAAGATTATTTCTGGTTTTATCTTCAGAATCACATTTTCTAAAGCCCTATAGTCACAGATATCACCGATAAAACTTTTCTCGGACTTATCTATCCCTAATAGACTAGAAAGATCTTCGGTAGAATTCGGCGCAAGTGCGAAGCCGTAAACTTCTGCCCCAAAGGATTCCAGCATAGTATATAGCCAAGCTCCTTTAAAACCAGTATGCCCTGTGATGAGTATCTTTTTATTGTGAAAAAATTTTTTTAAAATAGCTATCATAGATTAGTCTAGATAATTTGGTAATGTAATAACTTTATTTTTCAAAGACAAATCGCTAATGCATTTTAAGATTGGGACTTGAGAAATCGTAGTTGCAATTAAAATAGTATGATCATGGTTTATTAAATCACACGGTTTTAATAAATTTATATTTTTATTTAAAAGTCTCACAACTGAAGAGTTAAAAGCAGAATCAGTGATCGCAAAAATCTTCTCCTGAGGAATAATATCTTCCGCAAGTAATTTCAAGCAAAGCTGCCCAAGACCCCAGACTATGAGCTGATCTACGTTTAACAACTCTTTATTTATAAAAGATTTTATTCTAATAAAATATTCTAAAGACCGCTTCGCATAAAGATCGATTTCTTTTTTGTAAGCGACAGGATAGGGTAAATCAGCAGCAATTTTCAAAAAATCTTTATTCGCAAATCTTTGAAAAAAAGCAGATATAACTGGTACAAATTTTTGCTTCACAGGTTCGATATTATCTTGACTAGTTTCCAAATTCTTAAAGCAATTTCGTTCAAAGAAAAATTGTAAAGCCTCTGGCGAGAAATGATTAATGTGCTCAAAATTGAAATCCTGAAAAGGTGATTCAATGTAATCACAATATCTAGTAGCATCTGGCACCTCTATATAAACTGCAATATTGGAAGAAAAAGTTTGTTTCAACTCATTCATAAACAGTTTAAGATCAAACAAATGCTCTAAAACATGTACATAAATTACTAATTCTGCATCAGCAACAGCTTTTGGCAAATTACCAATTAATCCAGGGAGTGCTTTAAAAGGTAATTTATCAATATCCGAAGAATCATAACTAGGATCAACAGCCATAAGATTTTTATAACCTCTTGCTGCTAAGCAAAACATCAAACAAGCACTACCGGAACCTATCTCTACAATTCTAGTTTCTAAACTAAAATATTTATCAATCAAATCTACAATTTGCTTTGCTCGCTTAATCTCAAGTTCTGAAAAATCATTTTTAAAAAGATACTTCGTACTACTTTGATAATAATTGTCATAAGCGCTTTGCTCTACCAAGGTATCCGAAAAAATAAAATGACAAGATTGGCATTCATAAATCTGAATTTGGTCAGAAAGACTAATCGGTGGTAGTTTAAATATTTTTTGTGTGTTAAGCAACTCTCGTCTTTGTGAGTTGCAAATGGGACAGTCTCGCATAAATCCATTTTAAATCACATTCCAAACCTTCAGGTAAAAAATCACCCAGAAGATAACAGATCCACTATAAGCAAATAACAGAATTAAGTCTATAAAAATGGGTGATCTAGTGTATTATTTCTATTGTATTACTGGGAATTAATGGGAAAAAGCTCTGCTTAGGAGATTGAAAAATGGAGACATTATCACAACTAGATAAAAATTTATTTGAAAACTTGTTTGTTCTTGAATTAGCTAACAATCATCTAGGAAGCTTAGAGAGAGGTCTTAAAATCATTAGAGATCATGCTGCAGTTGCTAACGCAAACAATGTCAAAGCTGCAATTAAGCTGCAATTCCGTGATATTGAACACTTTATCCACCCTGACTTCAAGGGTAATTCCTCAATTCGGTATATAAAAAAAACAGAAACTACCAAATTAACAAAAATGGAATTTGTGCGCCTGATTGAAGAAATCCGTAATCTGGGCTGCATTCCAATGGCAACTCCTTTTGATGAAGCTAGTGTAGATTTATGCATGGAATTTGATTTACCCATTATTAAAATAGCAAGTTCAGATATTAACGACTGGGTTTTAATTGAAAAAATAGCAACAACTAGGCGTCCTGTTATTGCTAGCACTGGTGGTGCTTCGGAGCAAGATATTGACACTTTAGTCAATTATTTTGACAAGTTTAAAATACCTCTTGCCATTAATCACTGTGTGTCTTTGTATCCTTGCGAAGATAATTTGCTTGTACTTGACCAGATTGACTATCTAAAGAATAAATACCCAAACCATATTATTGGTTTCAGCACCCATGAATATCATGATTGGTTCTCAAGCATGCTGATCAGTTATGGTAAAGGAGTAAGAACATGGGAAAGACATATTGATATTGATTACCAAAACGTACCAGTCTCTCCATATTGTTCTTTACCTGAACAATGTGACACTTGGTTTAAGGCTTTTATTAAGGCTAGAGAGATGTGCGGAGGTGTTTCTACTGCTCGTCGTCCAATTGATAAAAAAGAAGAAGAGTATTTAAATGCTTTAGTGCGTGGCGCTTTCGCAAAACGTGAAACACCTGCTGGATTAACTATTACCCGGGATAATTTTTTTGATTACTTCTATCTATCAATCCCCCTACATAAAGGACAGTTAAGCTGTAGAGAGGTTATGAATCAAGAGTTCATAGTTAAGCCTCTTAAAGCGAACGAACCACTGACAGTGGAGCATATAAGTGGTAATAGCATAGTAAACCCTGATATGAAACTCTTGATTCTCAATCGAGGACTATGACTGATCAAATACGATTAGCAGATTATGTAGCACAACGTTGTGCTGAATATGGTATTAGGCATATTTTCCTAGTCACTGGTGGAGGAGCAATGCATCTAAATGATGCCTTTGCTAGGAACAAAAATCTAACGCCGATCTGTTTTCATCATGAACAAGCTGCAGCCATGGCTGCAGAAAGCTACTTCAGAGCTAGTAACTCTATTGCGGTAGTAAATGTCACGACTGGACCAGGAGCGATTAATGCACTTAATGGTGTTCATGGCGCTTACGTAGATTCACTCGGAATGATAGTTATTTCGGGACAAGTCAAACGGACAACACTTTCATGGAACTATGACAGTCTTAGAGCAAGACAGTTAGGAGATCAAGAAGTCAATATCACTTCAATTGCACGTCCCATGGTAAAGTATGCAGAAACAATTCAAGATCCCCTAGCGATCGGTAAAATTATGGATTTTGCTTTCTTTTTAGCAACATTTGGCAGACCTGGTCCTGTCTGGATTGATATTCCGAATGATGTACAGAGCATAAAAATAGACACTTCTCTGCTGGAAAGATGGGATGGTGATATTTCTTCATTAATCAACAATCCTAATATTCATGAAAATACAAAACAAGAATTACAAGAATTAAAATCACGTTCCTTTGATCAAGAAATAATAGAAATATTAAACAAAATAAAACAAGCAAAACGGCCCGTTATCTTTGCTGGCAATGGCATAAGGTTATCTGGACAACATAATACGTTTCTTAAATTAATTTCTAAACTTGGTATACCTGTAGTAACTGGTTGGAACGCCCACGACATATTAGCTTTCGACAATCCTTGTTATGCTGGTAAACCCAGTACCGTAGGTGACCGAGCTGGAAATTTCACTGTTCAAAATTCAGATCTTCTATTAATTCTGGGGTCTCGCCTTAATATTAGACAGATTAGTTACAATTGGGAAAATTTTGCAAGCAAAGCATACAAGATCATGATCGATGTAGACCTTGCAGAACTTAACAAACCAACTTTAACAATTGATACGAAGATACAAGCTGATTTAAAAGAATTCATGCCTTGTTTTTTGGCAAATGTAGCTGATTGGGAAATTCAAGAAGAACATTCAAACTACCTCCAATGGTGCAAAGAAAGAGTTCAAAAATATCCAACGGTTATCCCTGAATACCAAAATAGTCCACAAGGACTAATTAATCCTTATTTTTTCATATCAGAATTATTAAATAGTCTTCAACCAGAAGATGTTGTGGTTACGGGGAATGCATCCGCTGCAATTATTAGTTTTCAAACCGTTAAAATCAAAGATGGTCAAAGACTTTATTCAAATTCTGGCAGTGCTAGTATGGGCTATGACTTGCCAGCCGCTATTGGGGCTTCAATAGCTTTAAATAGGAAGAAGATAGTTTGCCTCACTGGTGATGGTAGTATCATGATGAATATTCAAGAATTGCAGACCATTGTGGGCTATAAGTTGCCCATAAAGATTTGCGTGTTGAATAATTTTGGTTATCTAAGCATTAAACAAACCCAACGTAATTATTTCCCAGATAATGTCTTTGGGACATGTCCCAGCGACGGTGTCAGTATGCCAGATTTTATCGCACTTGGGACTGCCTTCAAATTAACATGCTATAAAGTGACTTCAATTGAAGACTGGAAAACTGAGGAAGCACAACAACTCCTAAATTCTGATCAACCTGTACTTTTTGAAGTAATGTGTGATCCATCTCAAGAATTTGCACCTAAACTCATGTCTAAAAGATTAGCAGACGGTTCTATGCTAGCACCCTCTTTAGAAAATATGAGTCCATTTTTACCAGAAGAAGAAATGGTTCAAAACATCATAAGTTAATACTTTATGGTCTAAAATAAAAGATGAAGTCATATGCAACTAACTAGAAAATGCCCTCTCTGTTCAAGCCCTACTGGTTCAATATTACATACACAGCCGTTTATAATAGAAGACGACAACCCCCTAGATCCACACATTAGTGTCGTTTCCTGTGATCACTGCCATTTTATTTTCTCAGATTCGCGATCAATTCAGAAAGATTACAATGACTACTATGCAAGAATATCAAGTTATGATAACGAAGATGTAGGTTTTGGTAACGCCTTGCACACTTGGGATAAAGATAGATTACAAGAAATAGTGAATTATTTCTTTACAGATAAAGATCTTAATCTGAATATTTTAGACATCGGTTCATCTGCTGGCGGTCTATTACAGCTCCTTGAAGAAAAAGGATTTAAAAATTTATTCGGACTGGATCCATCAAATCGCTGCATAGACAAAATCACATCTAAAGCCTCGTCTATCAAAGCTTTTCAAGGTAATCTCTCTGATGACTTAGGGTTAATTTTTGGAGAAAAAAAATTCGACCTAATAATTCTTTCGCATGTACTAGAACATGTTTTTGATGTAAATTCAGCTTTGAAAAACCTAATTAAAATCCTAAATGAAAATGGTTTAATTTACGTGGAAGTTCCAGACTCATCACGATATAAAGATTTCATGCACGCACCATTTCATTATCTCAGCCTTGTACATATTAATCATTTTACAGACTTATCTCTAAAAACCCTATTAGGACTACATGGTTTAAAAGTTTTACAATGTAATAAAAAAACTTTTTATATCTCTGAGACCGAACAATATCCAGCTATTTATGGTGTTTTTGGGCTAGATCAAGAATTCCAAGATTTCTCGGCATATATAGAATTAAGCTCACAGTCTGAAAATCATGAAGTACTCAATCAATTAATCAATAATAATGTCCCCGTTGCTATCTGGGGTGCAGGTATGCAAACAATGCGCCTCTTGGGTGATGATAAATTTAAAGAGCTAAATATCCGCTATCTTGTGGATTCAGATAAAACTAAACAAGGAAGGAAAATGGGACATTTATTTGTCCAATCCCCAGAGAATCTAAAAGATTTTCAAGGGACTATCCTGATATCTTCCCCATCCTACCATCAACAAATCACGCAGCAAATAAGGAATGCTCAATACACGAATGATGTAATACTACTCAATGTATAAATCTGCTTTATTATTCACCATCAAACAATTCAACTATTGAGATGATATTTTTAATTTATTTTAAAATGGAATATTAAAATATGGATGAATCACAGCTTTTTAAACTTAAAGACATAAAGAATTTTTTCACAACACTAATAAAACTATCTAATAAAACAGTTTTAATAACTGGTGGAACAGGATACGTAGGTAAATGCCTGTTGGACTGCCTATTAAACGCTAATCGAATCCTAAATTTAAATCTGAAATTAATTTTACTAACTCGAGATTCACTAAATTTTCAAAATGAGTTTCATTTAGCAAAAAATGCTTCAGAAATTGATTTTCATTATGTTGATTTTTCAGAAAATAATAATCTAAATGATATCAAAAAGAAAATCTCAAACATAGATTACGTAATCCATGCTGCAACCTCCTCAATAAAAGAAAAAGATATTAATATATTCAAAAACAACCCCTCGCTTTATTTCGGCAGCATAGTTAATGGTACTAAACAAATATTAGAAATTTTAAAACTCAAACCAAATATAAAATGCCTATATATTAGCTCTGGAGCCGTTTATCGTGGAATAAATCAGAAAACCATTTTCTCAGAGGATGACTGGACTGCTGATTTATTTATTCCGATGGATACAGATGTTTATACATTAGGTAAAAGATTATCAGAGAAATATTTTTTTGATAGTTTAAAAAATGCAGAGTTCGAAAACTTCTGCATTGCACGATGTTTTACTTTTATCGGACCATATTTACCACTTGGTATTCGCTTAGCAGGTTCTACTTTTTTTACTAATATCGTTAGAAAAGAGCCATTAATAATTCACGGCGATGGCTCAGACATTCGTAGCTTTATGCACAGTTACGACCTAGCTATCTGGCTAATTAAAGTCTTAATAGAAGGCAGACCTAGAGAGGCTTACAATGTAGGTTCCGATGAAGCTATTAGTATTAAAGATTTTGCAGAAAAGATTTCTTCTATAGTTAACGAGAAATTCCAGAACTTACCTAAAGAAGTAGAATACAGCAGTCGATACCCAGTAATAATCAAGAATGAGGTTACTAGTCTCACGGCAAATAAAGTTTACCTCCCAGATACATCCAAAGCTAAAAAAGAATTGTCTTTAGATTTGAAATTCAATCTCGATGAAGCTATATCAAACACTCTTCGTTATTACGGATTACAGCCAAATGGTCTAGATTGATTATCCTTTTAATCGATTTCATTTTTAGCCTAATCGTGGCAAACAATGGACAGTAGGGCAAAGAAATGAATAAAACAGAACTAGACACGCAAGGTACTGTAAGTCAATGTTTAACCCTAGCGGAAAATCTCATAGATGATAATGAATTAAATCTTGCTTTAGTCATTCTTAGGAACTTAGAAAAAATTTCTCTTCATTCGATTGAATCTAATCACCATAATAGTTTAGTATTAACTATTTTGGAAAAATATAAACGAATTAATGAATTAGAAAAAACAGCCCCCCTCTCAAAAGAGCTTGCCTTTTTATATCTAGGATTTGAAAAATATTATGAAGCAATTCGCATCTTTGAAAACTTACTTAAAACTTCTGACGATGATCTCTTAGTAGTCTATGGTCAGCTCAAATGCCTGATAAAACTAGAATTAGACATATCCTGTCTCAAAAATTATTTCAATGATTTCCTTGTAAAAACAGGCTTATCACCAAATCAATTAGAATGGGCTTGCAAAGCAATAGGAACTTTTCACCTAAAATCAACCAAGGATGACAGCCTTGGTATCAAGTTCTATGAAAAGGCTTTCGAACTAAACCCCAGTTGTCCTGAATTAAATCTATTCTTTCTAAGAGTACATTGTAAGAGCATTAATCCAGATATTGAAAAATATATAGCACCTGCAATCACAAATACCCACCTTGGCTCACTGCCATATTTTCTTGCAATTTGTGCAGCAAGAAATTTAGGTAATAAAAAACTATATCAACAATTAACCGAAGAGCTGGTCAAAAAATTTCCAGATGATGAGTGGAGCTATTTCCACCAAAGCCAAAAGAAACATGAATCTGGCATGACTGACGAATGTCTAGCATTCTTAAACCAAATCCTAGAGAAAAACCCTCACAATCTTGCAGCTCACGATAATCGGATAATGAACTCGCATTATAGTTCAACAATGTCACAAGAAGAAATACTTGCAATTGCAAATGAATACCATAAAAATATCATTCAACCTTTTGTTAAAACAGCTGGGGGAAATTTTGAATTTTCTAAATATCAAGATGAGTATAAAGAAAAAAAAACTATTCGCATTGGCTTCGTCTCTGGAGATTTTAAGCAGCACCCTGTTTTCTTTTGGGTAAGTAGTTTATTAAAATATTTTCCTAAAGAAAAATTTGAAGTTCACTGCTATGTTAACAACGAAGAAAATCCCTTTGCAGAATCACTTGTTTCCCTCTGTAATTCTTTTACTTATATCACCCAACTTACTGATACTCAGCTCGCCGAAAAAATTTTCAACGATAGGATACATGTACTAATTGATCTATCTGGCCACACAGACTTAAATCGACTTAAGACCTTTGGACTAAAACCAGCTCCGATACAGATAACTTGGCTTGGTCAAGTTGGTACTACTGGAGTTAAGGAAATTGACTATCTGATCGCAGATAAGTTTCTTATACGAAAAGGGGAAGAGCGTTTTTATACAGAAAAAATCTGCTATCTATCATCTGGTGGTGCCTACCCTGCAAATGACTATGAAAATCTATATGTAAACCGCTCACTTGCCAGAAACGACGGAAAAATTATATTTGGGTCATTCAACAACTCTAATAAAATCAATGCTACTGTAATGGAGACATGGTCAGAGATATTAAAATCAGTTCCAGAAAGTCATATATTAATCAGTAATTATTCATTAATGACAGAGCCCGAGTATAAGATAGAATTGATTAAAAGCTTTAAAAAACTTGGAATAGACGAATCTAGACTCGAATTTGAGCTGCCTGAAACTAAGGTCTCACACCTACTGAGATTCAGCAAAATCGATATAGCCTTAGATTCATTTCCCTTTAATGGAGGAACTACAACACACGAAACTCTTATGATGAGTGTTCCATTAATAGCCATTGAAGGGGATAGGTGGGCTAGTAGAATGTCTGCAGATATATTAATGAGTGCAAATTTACCTGAATTAATTGCTAAAGACAGGCAAGATTATATTAATAAGATAGTGAATCTTGCAAGATCACCAAAGCAAATAATCTATTATAAAGAAACTATCCGAGAAAAATATCTAAATTCACCTGCCACAGATATGGAAAGCTTCTCAAATGATTTTGCTGAAAAGATTAAGAATATTTGGGATCAATATTTAACAAGCAAAAATCAGATAGAATAACCTATAGATAATTCAACATATCATCTAATTTACCTAATACTTAACCCTTAATATTGGTTAATAAGTACTAATAAGGATATCGAAACTTATGAAAGCAGTTATATTAGCCGGTGGTCTAGGTACAAGAATAACAGAAGAATCTTATCTCCGCCCCAAACCAATGATAGAAATTGGTGGTAAGCCAATTCTTTGGCATATTATGAAAATCTACTCTTATCATGGGATAAATGATTTTGTAATTTGTGCTGGATACAAGAGTTATATAATCAAAGAATATTTTGCAAATTATTTTCTACACCAGTCAGACATAAGCTTTGATATGTCTACAAACCAAATGCAGATACACCATAACAGCTGTGAACCTTGGAAAGTTACCATTGTAGATACTGGTGAAAATACCATGACTGGTGGACGCCTAAAAAGAGTCCAGGAGCACATCAAAGATGAAACATTTTGCATGACTTATGGCGACGGCGTTTCCGATGTTAATTTAAGCGAATTAATTAAATTTCATCAAAATTCAGGCAAACTTGCAACATTAACAGGAGTCTGCCCTCCTCAAAGATTTGGCGCTTTACAGTTAGGTGAAAATAACTCCGTAAAAGGTTTTCAAGAAAAACCCGTAGACACAGATAATGGTTGGATCAATGGTGGCTTTTTTGTACTAGAACCAACAGTATTAAATTTAATTGAAGGAGACTCCTGTATTTGGGAGAAAGAACCTCTAGAACATCTTGCCCTAAGTAATCAACTATCAGCATTTAAGCACCCTGGTTTCTGGTTACCAATGGATACCCTCAGAGATAAATTAGAACTAGAAAAACTCTGGGAATCGAATCAAGCTCCATGGAAACTCTGGGACCCACAAATATCAGTAAATCAAGAATATAATTTAAATTATTTTCAAAATCAACTTAGTTTATTTAAAAATAAAATTGATAAAGAAAAGCCTTTAATGAATCTGTCCCTACCCGAAAGAATGCCACAATGAAAAAAATACTAATAACTGGCTTTCGTCACTGATAATGCTAATCGGGAATATCCTATAATGATAGCCATGGAAGACTCTGTAAGCCACATTCAAACACTTGAAATAAATATATCTGCAATCAACTCTGTCGCAGATACAGTTCGCCACACCGTTGGACCTAAAGGCTTAGATGTCATGCTAGTCGACCAGTATGGTGATTTTCAGTGTACGAATGATGGCGTAGCCATACTTTCAGCTATCCAAGTCCAGCATCCAGCAGGAAAGCTTTTAATCGAAATCGCCAAAGCACAGGAAAGACAAATCGGAGATGGGACCACTAGTGTAGTTATATTTGCTAGTGAAATTTTAAACCTTGCTTTAGAAAAAATTAAAAATGGACATCCCGCAATCCCACTCATTAAAGGGATTTCCATGGCTATTGATAAAACTATCGAATTACTTGAAAGGCACTCCACACCTGTTCAACAAATAGATGATCCTAGATTACGCTCCGCAACATTGATTTCAGCAAGAGGAGACAAGGAATTAACCGACCTTCTAATTAAACTTGCGACCTATATCTCCGAAAAAAATAGCTTTGAATACTTAATCACTAAATTTGACTTCAGTTCCGCGATACACAGCTGCTCACGCAGGGAATCTGAAATTTTCAATTCTTATTTCATTAATAAAAGAGCTCATTATCACTATGATAACGATTTCTATGACTGTAAATGCTTAATCATAGAAGGTCCATTAGAACCTGAAGCCTTATCTAGTGAAGTAATCAGCACAGACACAGGTGTAGCACGCCTAGATGAAAGTATAGATAAACTTCTCAGCATGGCAGATAAAATAACACATTTAGGCATTAAAGCTATTTTTTTGAGTGGTAGCATTATGCCTAAAATCGAAGAATTCTTCATTAAAGAAGGGATATTCGTTTTAAGTAACTTAAGACAAATCGATATTAATGCATTAATTCGCATTAGTGGTGCGAGCAAAGCTAGTAGACAAAAGCTTCTCAACACAGAAGCCTCTACAATAAAAGCGCTTAGTGGTACTTTAGAATATATCCAAAGAAGTTCAAGTCCAATAGGGGTGTTTATCAAAGGAACTGAAGCACAAGAAGCTACCCTACTGTTATCAGCAGAATTAGAAAGTGCTTTAGCAGAAAAGAAACGCATAGCCATTGATGCAGCAAATGCCTTTAAAAAATGCTTAGAATCTGGTTACGTACTTGGTGGCGGGGTAGCTGAAATTAACCTCATCGAAAGACTTAGAAAATCACAGGACTCTCTTTCCTTCAGCAAAGATATTATTACGGGCTTTAACATCATTACGGATGCACTTCCAGCGCTATTTAAACAAATCGTAAAAAATGCGGGTTATGACCCTAAAGCTAAACTAGAAAGTATCAATTTCAGTGCTAGTAATAAAGATGGTATTGATTTGGATACAGGGGAAATATGCAACTATGATCAGCTTGGCATCTTAGACCCACTTGCTTTAAAGGTTTCTATTTTTAGAATAGTTAAAGAGCTGGTGAATCAAGTACTTAAAATCAAACTCATCTTACAAGCCAAGTAGGGCCTGCTCGCAAACTTCAATTTCGGCGTTTTCGTCGTCCTCATGATCCTCATGTAAGCTTGATAAATCAAGCTTGTATTTCCGCTTGCTCGCATATGAGACTTGTCTCGCATGCTCGGCATCGCTGGAAATTACCCGTACACTGCGGTTACTCATGCTCCTCTGCCTTGAACTTATACGTTTGTGAGCAGTCCCTAGTAATACCCTGCTCAACTCCATTTTCGGCGTTACTTTCGCTGTGCAGCAATCCTCTATAATATAAACGGCAACACACGAGCTAAGATAGCTCCGATCCCTAAAGCTAGTATCCATGAGCTAACCCAAATACCCATAGCTATTTTTAGATTCTTTTCTTTAATCATTACCGCCACCGTCGCAATACAAGGCACGAAAAGAGTTAGTACAACACAAACAGTGACTAGCTGAGCGGCACTAAGTGGTATTTCCATTAAACCAAAAGCACCAAAGTCTCTCCGAATCATGCCTAGAATAAAACTCAAGGTAACTTCTTTCGGTAGTAACAGGACATCAGCCATAATGGGTTCAGCCCAATTAATAATATTTTTTAAAATCCCCGTCACTTGTAAAACACTGACGACTAAAGCTGCAATAAAAAACGCTGGAATAGCTTCATTCATAAAAACCTTAGTGCGCTGTATCGTTTTCTGCATAAGGTTTTTAAAAATAGGTAATCTAATAGGTGGAATATCAGAAACGAAATGCCCGCATTCACCTGGTACTAATTTATTTAAAACCAAGCCAGTGAGAACAAAAACAAGAAATAAAGTCCCGCCCCAAATTAACCATGGCAAAAAGCCACCGATATTAGTCAAAAGCCCCTGTATTACGCCCAACTGAGCAGAGCAAGGAATAGTTAAACCAAGCAAGGCAATCGTAATCAGCTTTTCCTTCTTCGTTGATAAGAGCCTAGTCGTGACAGTCGCCATGGTAACACAGCCTCCACCAAGAATCAGAGGAATTATAGCTCTACCATTCATTCCTAAACTAGAGAGAACCCCGTCTACTAAAACAGCTAAGCGTGGCAAATATCCAGAATCTTCTAAGAAAGCAAGACCTAGATAAAAACCAAATACCAAGGGTAACAAAAGAGCATAAAGATAAGTAATAGTAAGCGTTAACACACCATAATCACCCACAAGTATAGTACCTAAGGCTCTAGCTGGATCAGTAAACAAAGTACTTGCCATGGAAGAACCATCATAAGGAAGCACAGAGCCGACTAAATTTCTCATAAAAGGCTCATAGTAAGCCTTAAAGATACTATTTTCAAGGAAATCGACAGTAGTACCAGCGACAAAAACACCTAAAAATAAAAACAGAAAAGTATAAACCACTACTACTGCGGTAAAGGAACCTATTACTGGATTAAGAAACAAATCACCAAGTTTATCCATCCACGCAAACTGAATCTCAGAAACAGCTTCCCTCACAAGTTCATCAACTTCACGATTACGGATATTATAAATTTCTTTGCGGCGCGATGTCGCATTTGAAGGTAAGACTATATCATTAGCTTTAGCAACTTCAGCATCAGCTTCTGCAATGAGCAAAGCAGAGGCCCTATCAAAAACCATCTCTAAGTAAGGAACACAGTAATTATCTACTTCCTTAGATATTCGGCCTGGCTTGAACTTAGCATTATCAATAAAATGTAGTATGTGATTGCGCAGCTCTTCTAAACCTTCTCCCAGAGTTGCAGAACTTAATTCTACGTCTAAGCCTAGAGCCTGAGAAATAGCTTTTACTTTAACATTTATCTTATGCTTTTGAGCTTCATCATACTGATTAATTAAAACCAACATCGGCTTTCCCATATCCGCAAGCTGCTTAGTTAAAAATAAATCACGTCCTAAAGATAAAGCTGAGACAACATTAATAATTAAATCCGCTTCAAGAATATAGTCACGAGTAACCGCCTCTTCTTCATGAAGATTCGATACACTGTAAATTCCAGGCGTATCAATAATCTGAAAAGCATAACCAAAACTATGTTTTTCCGTCTCGGAAAGCTTTAAGTTTCCAATATTAACTTCAATAGTAGTACCAGCATAATTACTAACATCTACATAAGAACTGGTTAAATAGTTAAAAACTACTGATTTACCAACATTAGGATTACCAACCAGAGCGACTTTAATAGTTTTTTTTTCGCCCTTAATAAAACTCATCTACTTCACTGTAACTGAAATATTTTCAGCAAATCTATGGGTGATAGCGACCTGATTAAAAGCACGATCTTTTCTCAACACCACGGGGCCATAATAACTACGAGAGATACACTCCGCACTATCACCAGCTTTTATACCCAATGAAAATAGCCTGAGCTCTAGATCCTCTGGAATAAAATCTATCTTAATACTTTGACCTGGTTTAACTTTACTAAGGTTCATAAATGATAAGAGATTTACTTAAGGAGATTAATTACTTTTGAGAATTATTCTCAAAAGTATCCTAGGTAAGATTATACCAATTTATATTAATAAAACCCCATCAGAAAAATTAAAGCTTTATTTTAAAAAGAAAAACTGCCCCAATTAATTTGGCTTAAGTAAATCTGGTGAAAAATGACCCCTTGTATCTTTAAAATAGATCTAACAAATAAATGTTAGATTAGGAAAAGAAGATCGTGAGGCTCTTCTGGAGAGCCTCACGATCTAGATAAATTACTTTACCTGATCAAAACTGTGTAGTTTCATGCAGTTTTTCTTTTCATCCTTAAATTCGAACGATTGATTGAGCAGTAATTACTAGCTCGCATACAAGGAGGAATAATAAAATGAATAAGACCTAGACGTTCAGTTCATAGTTATGGAAGCAACTGGAGGTTACGAGAGCTTTGTAGCTAACAAAGATAGGTTTAAGATATTATGAATGAAGGAAAGGATATGCGTTCTTGGTGAATATTCGATATGTAAAGCTAGAGGAAGCATTATTCGTCGTGGATTTTTTCAGAGAAAATCAGAACCAAACAGTATTTAAATTAATCTGCAAAGGAGTATCACAAGGATAACAGAAGCTTAATCAAAAAAATTTATCTTGGAATCAGTGTAGGCGAAAAATAAAAGGAAACGTATATATGGAAATAACTAATAATGCACCAATTACTAAAGATGAGTTTAAAAACTCTCAAGCATCAAAATACGCAGGTGAGGTACCTGAAGAAGAAAAACTAGAAAAAAGCCGTCAAGTAGACAGTCTCAGGGAAGAAATTCTCTCTGGGGAATAAAATTTCATTGCTACAATAGTCATAGTGACAAGCGAACACACTAAAGTTACAAGCTGTTCCGTGACTGGCATGCCAATATGCAGGAGAATGTTCAACATGAACCTAGCTTTAGGTTATACTGAAGAATTCTATTCTCTTAAAACTCTTGCAGAAAAGCATGACATGACTATGGAGACGATGTTCGATTTTTCACTAGATTATATCGAATCAAGAGAATGTTTTCGTAAAGAATGGGACAAAATGCTAAATCCTAGCGAATGTCCATTACTAAATGACTGCGTAATTGATAAGTGTTTTAAGTAAAATATTTAATATGATTATCAATACGGATCAAGATTTGGAAAAGTTTTTAAAGGAAAACTCACAGCCTCTAATTCTGACCAATGGCTGTTTTGACATTTTACATATAGGACATCTTCGTTACCTACAAGCCTCCAAAGCTTTAGATTCACAGGCATTATTAATAGTGGGCTTAAACTCAGATAGCAGTGTTAAAAAACTCAAAGGTGATAAGCGTCCAATAAACTCTGAGCTTGAAAGAGCAGAACTACTACTTGGCTTAAAACCAGTAGATCACGTGATTATTTTCAGTGAAAGTACTGCTTCTAAACTGCTTTTAGCACTAAGACCGATTATCTATACAAAGGGTGGCGATTATGATTTAAATGATTATGAAAAATGCCCTGAATTTAAAATAGCGAATGAAATTAACTGTAAAATTATATTAATTAATTTTGAAAAAGGGTACTCTAGTACTAAATCTATCTCCCTTTTAGGTAGTAATTAAAATGCATGAACTCATAGTAGACTGTGGTCATTCGTCCTCCTCAGCCTTGAATTTGTATACTCGGCAACAGTGCCCTAAAAGCAAAATCCTAAAATATATTTTAATAAGCTTAATCATGGCAAGCTTATTTCCTTTAGCAGTTAAAGCTGCTATTACTGGCAGCTTAACACGGAACCCCATTTACTTAGATGAAAGTACTGATCTAATAATCGACTTAGATAACTCTGGGGAGGAGGCTCTTAAGTTTCCCCTACATACTAATAGCTACGATGTAGTAGGAAGACAAAGTAGCTCAAGCATCACTATAATAAATAATAAAGTTACACAGACCAAGCAATTATCTTACACGCTACGATTCAAGAGATCTGGGACATTCACTCTTCCAATACAGTCTAGTATGAGCAATGACCCTAAAACTTTATTACAGATCAAAGTCTTAGAAGCTTATCAACAAAGGAATAGCACAAACAACAACTCTAATCTTCTCAGAGATCAAGGGGCACCAAGCCAACTCAGGGAAACAAAACAAGAGACTCCTTTTGCAATTATTTCAGTAAATAAGGATAACCCTTTTCTTAATGAGCAAATTATCTTTAAATTGAAGATCTACCATAAAGGTACCTTAAGGCAAATACAGCTACCAGACTTTGATTTAAGTAATTTCATCTACAAAAGAGCAGAAAAAAGTAAAGAATACACAGAAAATTTAAAGGGAGAAGAGTATTTCGTTTATGAGTTACCCTATACACTATATCCAGTCAAAGCTGGAAAAGTCAGCGTCCCTGCAAGAGCAATTTTGGTGAGTGTTTTAAAAGAAAATGATACTAATTTTGACCTTTTTGATCCATTTACTAATTTTAATAACAGCTTCAGTACTGAAATAGAGAAAAGTTTAAAAACGAATGCTTTAAATATAAACGTAAAAGCTCTGCCAACCCCAATACCTTCAGGCTTTAAAGGCTATATCGGCAATTTAAAAATCAATCATCGTTTAGCACAGGATTCAGCCACAAATGGTGAGCCATTGAGTATTTTCACAGAAATCTCTGGAGATGGCAATCCTAATAACCTAAACTTAAAAGAACTTTTCTTAAAATCAAGTGATTATAATATCTATCAAGATAAATCAAAAAAACAATCATTCCCTTTCTCTGGTAAGGAGCATTTTAGGATAAGCATCAGCAATGCTCTAATTCCAAACACTAAAAATAATTCATTAAAACTCAGCAGTACCCCTTTTACCATCTTCAATCCAGAAACTAGCAGATATGAGACGATCTCTAGCAAAGAATTTGATATCGAGATTCAAGAAAAAAAATTCAATTCAAATATAAATAGCAAAGAGGAAGATAATCAAGCCGAAGAAGACAATCACATAGAAGATAAACCTGATAATGCTTCGGTAAGGAATCTCAGCAGCAATAAGCAGCCTCAAAAACTTAGTCACATTAAAAGCACTAGTATTCAGAATTATTCTCACACTTTATCAAACCCAAATCTCTTAATTCGCTTAGCCAGAGATTCTTATTTCAATCTTTATCTTTTAGCCTTATTAATCATTCTAAATTTAATAGGTTACAGTACGAATATCCTCAGCATAATAGGCAAATTAGCTAAACAAAAGCATTATGAAAAATTTCCTTTCAAAGAATATGAAAAATTTATTTTAAAAAATATGAATGTAAGTGATATTTCCAATAAAATTAAAAGCCTCTACTCTCAAATAGATCTTGAACAAAATATTGAAAGTAAAGTCCCAGCTCTTGACCCCGAGCTATTTGAGGAGTTTAATAGATTTATTGAGAACACTGATAGGATTAATTACAGTATAAAAGAAAACTTAGATACTGAACTTATCAGTAGTGATTTAAAAGAGAGAGCTCTAAAAATTTTAAAAGGCTTAAAGAGACTTTATGAATAATGAAAAGCTAAAGCAAGCAGAGGAATATTACCTAAATCAGGACTATATTCTAGCTTCAGATATTTATAAGAGCCTAGTTCAAGAAGAATCTGAGAATCCCTATCTTTTAATAAATTTAGCTAACACCCAATTTCACCAAAAGCAATATGCTAAAGCTTTAGCTCACTATTTTAAAGCTAAAACCATTATCCCCAGAGACAAAGAGTTAAACAATAATATTAACTATGCAATCCAAGAAATCAAAGCAAATAAACTTAAAGATATATACCCCGCAATGTTTTTTACAATTAGTGAATCACTGATACTTTTAATTGCCTTTAATTTACTATTTCTTATATTTAGAAAATCTAAATACACTATCCTAAAGTATTTATGCCTAGCACTATTGATCTTAAGCTTGAGCAATGCAGCTTATGTAACTTGGCTCACTAATTGTAAGAAATTTGCTTTTATAAATGTCACAAGCACTGAGACCTACGCTGGAAACGATACTAGCTATCCAGCAATGTTTGAATTGTTCAAAGCACAGCCAATAGAAATATTAGAGAATAATGGATCTTGGGCGAAAATTAAATACGAAAACCAAATTGCTTGGCTTCAAAGTGATAAATTTATAGCAGTAAGATCCGATGCCTTCTAATACTAAAATCTGCATAATTGACTACCAAGGTGGGGGAAACCTTTTCAGCTTGGAAAATTCCTTTACACATCTAGGTGCTAGTACCTATAGAACTTCTGATCCAGATGAAATTAATAAAGCCGATAAAGTTATTTTCCCAGGTGTCGGTAGTTTCGCTAATGCCATGAATCAAATTCATAAATTTAATTTAGCCGAGAGCATTATACAAAAAGCTACTTCAGGAGTGCCTTTCATGGGTATCTGTGTTGGCATGCAAGTTCTTTGTGCTTCTAGTTCAGAGAGCCCTATAGAGCATGGCATTGAAATAGTTGATGGTTTAAACGTCTTCGAGACGCACGTACGTAAATTTGATTTTTTAAAAATTCGCCAAGCCGAGACTGAAGAAAAAATTAAAATTCCACACATGGGCTGGAATCAAGTAACCTTGCCAGATAACAGTAAAAACCCCCTTTTTAAAGGCATAGAAAATAGTAGCGATTTTTACTTCGTGCACAGCTATCGTGCCCACGCTAAAGATTTAAAAAACAACCAAAGCGTAGAAAAAAGATTTCCTAAGCTTGAATACGCGCTCACTAACTATATCGAAGATTTTATTAGCCATATCTGGAATGGTGAAAATTTATTCGCCTGCCAGTTTCATCCAGAAAAAAGCTCTGAAGCAGGACTTACCTTCCTAAAAAACTTCATAAATCTCTAGAGAGCGACACAGAACTACATTTTCTGCGTTTTCGGAATCTCGAAACTAATCTTTTTTAACGAGTGTTCCGATTTCCATGCCATATACAAGGTCTCTAATCGCCCCAGGGCGAGCAAAATCAAAAACGGCGATAGGAATACTATTATCTCTGCATAATGCAATAGCAGAGGTATCCATAACTTTTAAATTTTTAGTAATAATATCGTCATAGGTTAAAGTATCAAATTTCTTAGCATCTGGATTAAGAGACGGATCATCATCATAAACCCCATCCACACCATTTTTTGCCATTAAGAGTAAATCACAGTCCATCTCTGTAGCTCTCAGGGAAGCAGCTGTATCAGTCGTAAAGAAAGGATTACCAGTACCAGCACCAAATATAACTATCCTGCCTTTCTCTAAATGACGAGTCGCCCTTCTTCTGATATATGATTCCGCTATAGAATTCATCGTAAGAGCGCTCTGAACGCGAGTCGCTATACCTCTTTTTTCTAGAACACCCTGTAAAACTAAACAATTAATAACAGTAGCTAGCATACCGACATAATCAGCAGCAGCCCTATCCATGCCCAATTCAGCTGATTTCTGTAAGCCACGGAATATATTTCCACCACCAACAACTATACAGACCTGAACTCCAAGCCTAGAAACTAAATAAATTTCCTCTGCGATTCTATCAATAATCTGTGGTGATATTCCTAAATGACCCTCACCAACTAAAGCTTCGCCACTTAGCTTAAGTAGTACTCTTCTATACTTAATTTCCATCAAAATTTTATTTTAACTCACTTGGCTTAAATAAGACTCTAATTTCGCAGATTTACTAGGCTCTCTAAGCTTCTTCATCGCTTTAAACTCAATCTGCCTAACTCTTTCACGAGTAATATTAAATACTTTACCTACCTGCTCAAGAGTGCGTACTTGACCGTCTTCTAGACCATAACGAAGCTTCAGAACCTCAGCTTCGCGTGGCAGTAAATCTTTCAGTAATTCTTGGATATGCTCTTTAAGCATCTTTTCAGTACTTACCGTATCTGGCTGGCATTTCACATCGTCAGCTATAAAATCAGATAGCGTACTATCCTCTTCTTTCCCTAATGGTGTTTCAAGAGATACTGGAACTTTATTTGCGTTCATTATTTCTTTGAGCTTTTTCATAGAAACACCTAAAGCCCAAGCAAGCTCCATATCGGTAGCTTTACGCTTTAATTTCATCGAAAGCTGCCTAGAGACACGCTTATAACGATTAATAGTCTCTACCATATGTACTGGAACTCTGATAGTTCTAGATTTATCAGCGAGACTTCTTGTAATACCCTGTCTCACCCACCAAGTCGCATATGTACTGAACTTATAACCTTTTTCATGATCGAATTTTTCAGCAGCCCTAATTAAACCTAAATTACCCTCTTGAATTAAATCCAGAAAAGAAAGTCCTCTATTTAGATACTTCTTCGCAATGCTAACCACCAATCTTAAATTAGCCTGAACTAATTTACGTTTAGCATCATCACCACTTTTACCACCCTTTAAAATCTCTCTAGCAAGCTGAATCTCTTGCTCTGCGGTAAGCAGGGAGATTCTACCTATTTCTTTAAGATAGAGCTTTATAGAGTCCTCTGAACCATCAGATTTAGTAGCTTTAATCTCAGCTAACTGAACCTCTACTGCACCAACCTCTACTTCTTCAGTTAATTCACCATCGAACTGTTTATCCAAAAAATCAATTAGAAAATCATTATCTTCAGCTGCCATATATAAATTACTTCTCCTAGATGCACTTCTGTAAATACACTAGATATGCGATCAGTCTCTATAGTACTACGCTATATCTAGTGAGTGCACTGAATAAAAATATATATTATGAACTGTGAAAAAATACTTAATTTTTTTTAAGGATTAGGTGCCAACTGTCCATGAATTCATGTATTCAAGCATTTCTGGACTTAACAAATCAATAGAAATCCCCATGGAGTCTAGCTTTAGCTGTGCAATCTCTTGATCAACTTGAGGCGGTAATGTTTGCAATTTATTATCAAGATTATCTTGATTCTTGACTAGAAATTCTACCGCGAGGGCCTGATTTGCAAAACTCATATCCATTACAGCTGAAGGATGGCCCTCGGCCGCAGCTAAATTAATTAAGCGTCCTTCACCTAAAACGAATATAGAACCCGGTTTATTAGTTTTCGCTGGATCGCGCTTGTACTCTACGACAAAAGGCTTAACCTCATCCTGAGATAAGGAAATATCAGCTAAAGCATCTAGATTCAACTCAAGATTAAAATGACCTGAATTGCAAACCAGGGAACCATCTTTCATGTTTTTAAAATGCTCTAAATCCACTACGTGCCTATTACCAGTAACCGTTATAAAGATATCTCCTTCTTTAGCAGCTTCTGCGATAGGCATTACCCTAAAACCTTCCATTTTCGCTTCGAGAGCTTTCACTGGATCTATCTCTGTAACGATCACATCAGCTCCTAAGCCTTTAGCACGCATGGCAATACCTTTACCACACCAGCCATAACCCAATACTACAGCAACTTTACCTGCAATAAGAACATTAGTGGCCCTTAAAACGCCATCAAGGGTGGATTGGCCAGTGCCATAACGATTATCAAATAAATGCTTAGTTTTACTGTCATTAACAGCAATAGCTGGAAATGATAAAACGCCTTCGTTCTCCATAGCCTTTAAACGCACGATGCCAGTAGTAGTCTCTTCCGTGCATCCAATAATATCTTTAACTTGGCTAGGTCTCTCCTTGAGCAAAGTAGCTATAACATCTGAACCGTCATCCATAATGATCTGTGGCTTAGAATCTAAACCTATCTCAATATGCTTCGTGTATGTCTCTCCAGACTCACCCTTTTTCGCAAAAACAGGGATACCATGAATTTTCACAAGAGCCGCTGCCACATCATCTTGAGTAGAAAGAGGATTACTTGCGATAAGATAAGCTTCCATACCACCTTCCTTAAGAGTAATAGCAAGGTTGGCAGTCTCTGCTGTAATGTGCGCACAGACTAACATTCTCATACCAGCAAAAGGCTTTTCTCTAGAAAAACGTTCGCGAATTTTATGCAAAACCTGCATTTCTCTTGCAGACCATTTAATTCTTTTATCTCCTAAATCTGCAAGGCTTAAATCAGCAATATCATGTTTTATAGTTTGGGTCATAACTACATTGTAGTCAGGTATCGTTTTTTTTAAACCCCCTATCGCTAAAAATGCAGAAATCGGATTACGAAAAAATCTCTAGCAATAAATCAACAATTTTCTTCGCAGAAGAACTAGGTATAGAAGCAGCTTTCTCAATCAGCCTAGATTTATCTACAGTCCTAATCTGATCAAGCACTATCTGTCCCTTTTTCCCATTAAACTTTAAATCTATTCTACTAGGATAATTCCTAAGCGTACTAGTCAGTGGAGCGACGATAACAGTACTTAGATTCTGATTCAATTCATCAGGGGAAATAATCACGCAAGGCCGCACTTTATTTATTTCGCACCCCACTGTCGGATCTAAGTTAACCCAATAAATTTCAAATCTTCTCACCATGTCCAATCATTTTGATCGAAGTCATTAGAGATTTCTGAAAATTCAGTGATAACACTGTCTAGCTTATCAGTCTTAGCTTTCTTAAAAGCATCATTCCAACCAGCTCTCAATGATTTAATCGGAGTGATAATGATTTTCCCATCTTCTATGACAAGCTGCATAGTCTTTTCGATTCCACAAGCTTCAATTACTGGCTTAGGTAAACGAATACCTTTAGAATTACCTATATCAATTAAATCAAGATTCATTTTCATCATGTCCTTTTAGCAAGTAATTACATTGTACACACGAATAATTTAAAAATCAATTAAGACTAGAGAAAATACATCAAATTCCCCATCTTCCTTTTAACTTTTAAAACAAAGAGCCTAGTTTTTAAAGTCAAAATAAGTCAATAAAACCGCTATGGAAAGAGCATTAAATACTGCCGCAACTGGGATGCAAGCCCAGCAGACAAATATAGATATAATTTCAAATAATCTGGCGAATATTAACACCACAGCCTACAAAAAAGCTCAAGCTCATTTCAGCACTTTATTTTCACAGGTACTCACAGCACCTGGCGCCGTCTTATCAGACGGCAGAACCAGCCCAAATGGCGTACAAGTAGGACTAGGAGTAGAACTCAGCTCAACCGATAAATCTTTCGGGATGGGCAGTTTAAACAACACCAATGACCCACTGGATGTCGCGATAGAAGGAGAAGGTTTCCTTCAAGTAGTCAATCCAGACGGAAATATAGTATACACGAGAGATGGAAATTTACAGATAGACGGCCAAACGGGTGAATTACTTAGCAGCCAAGGCTATGGTCTCTTCCCAAGTATCAATCTAGGAAACAATGTTCAAGAAGTTAGAATCCAACGTGATGGCACCATCTCAGTCGTAAGAGGTGGCAGTGCAGAGGAAGAAGTCGTCGGTAATCTAAGAATAGCTAAATTCACAAATAATTCAGGACTCATGGAGTTATCACAAAACCTCTACAAAGAAACAAACGCAAGTGGCAATCCCCAAGAGGGTAGCCCTGGTGAATCAGGCTTTGGCTCAATTAGGCAAAAGTTCTTAGAATTAAGTAATGTTAAAGTAGTCGAAGAGGTAGTTAACATGATTACCGCTCAGAGAGCCTATGAAGCAAACAGTAACGCCATCAAAGCTTCTAGTGAAATGCTTCAGCAAGCAAACAATCTAGTTAATTAATAAATTTTACGGGCATTTAATAGAGTAGATGCTGCAAAGAAAAAAAAATAATAAAAAGACTAAATGGTTTTATTTTCAAGCTATAAATCTTAGTTTAATTTTTTCTTGCATTATATTATTCGGGCTCAGCATTAATGCAGAAGAGGCTTCTGTGAATCCCAGTGCAGCAGCCCCTGCTGTTCAAACCATTTCAGAAACAACAACGCCAGCTACCACAGAAACCACTCCACCACCAACAACAAACCCCGAAACAAAAATTGAGAATAAAACTGTCTCCTTAACAAACAGTGTTAATCAGGACACTTCACCATTTTGGTTAAATTTAAGACCCAAAATACTTGAATATTTAAATAAAAATATCAACGCAAATACCTTTAAATATGAATTGGTTGGGCCAACAATGCCAATGAAAAAATTTATCGGAAATGTACCAAACGCTGTAATAACCGTATCTGGTTTCAACCCTAATTCTAAAAGTGATATGCAGACCATCATCGCTAAAGCTGCAAATGGAGAAGTAGTTAGCATACATATCAAACTCGCTAAATATAGAAATATTCTTATCAGTAAAAAAAATCACGAGCCAAATGAAGTACTGTCTATCGCGAACTTTCAAGCCGAAAAAAGAACAATCCCTCCACGTGACTATGATCTATACGTAGATCCACCTTTCGGCAGCGTCATCATTAACACTAAATTAGCTACTGGTAGCCCACTTAAAAGGAATATGCTAGTGCAACAAAAAATAGTTAAAAGTGGCGACTACGTGCGTGTTATCAACGAATCTCGACATCTAAAACTAGAGTTTCGTTGCCAAGCAGTTACGAGTGGAACTATTGGTAGTATTATCACTGTCAGATGCCCCGATATCAATAAAGCATCAGTGAAGGCTAAGGTAGAGGATTTGGGCTTGGCAAGGTTATTGTAAAAACTATTTCCCTTAATAAGCTGTTTATAATTTTAGAATTCTGCTTAATTCGGATTGCTATAATCTGGTTTGATGTTAAAAGCGGGTATCGTAGGCTTACCAAATGTAGGCAAATCAACACTATTTAATGCTCTCAGCAACAATGAAACGGCTGAAGCGGCAAATTATCCTTTTTGTACCATAGAGCCAAACACCGCTATGGTAATAGTTCCAGACTATAGGCTTAAAGAATTACAGATCTTAGTTAATGGTCAAAGAACAGTTCCAGCGGTTATCGAATTTGTTGATATCGCAGGATTAGTTAAAGGAGCTAGTCAGGGAGAAGGGCTTGGAAATAAATTCTTATCAAATATAAAAGAAACTGATCTTATAGTCCATGTCGTAAGATGCTTTGATGACCCTAATGTTATTCACGTCGCAGGAAAAGTAGACCCAATAGACGATATTAGCCTCATAAATACAGAACTTGCCATTTCAGATTTAGATTTAGTCGAAAAATGCAGAGAAAAATATTCAAAAAAACTCAGAACCGGTGAAAAAGAAATAATCGAAATAGATGCAGTATTCGAAAAAATACTCCCTTTCTTACAGGAGGGACTACCAGCTAAAGCCGCCAATCTCAGTGAAGAAGAGAAGTTTAAAATTAAATCCTATGGCTTGCTCACCTTAAAAAAAGTTATATATGCAGCAAACGTCTCAGAAGCGGATATCGCGAAAGATACTAATGAATACGTGGACAAAGTCCGTAAAATCGCAGAAGAAGAAGCCTGCGGCCTAGTAATGATCTGTGCTAATGCCGAGGCACAACTTATTGGACTAGAGGATGAAGAAAAAGATGAATTTTTAAAAGAGCTCGGCGTCAAAGAAATGGGCTTAAAAAAGCTTATCAAAGAAACATATAGATTACTTGGACTTCAAACTTATTTCACTGCTGGTGAAAAGGAAGTCAGAGCTTGGACTATAGACATCGGGGATAAAGCTCCTAGGGCAGCAAGTAAAATACATACTGATTTTGAAAGGGGCTTCATTAAAGCAGAAGTCATCTCCTATAATGATTTCATTCAATGCAAAGGCAGAGTTGCCGCACGTAGTTCAGGAAAAGCTCGCGATGAAGGAAAAGAGTACGTAGTGCAGGACGGGGATGTAATAGAGTTTAAATTCAACGTCTAATAAAATGATAAAATTATAACCGTGGTAATGACCGAAGATTTTTACGAGCTTTTAGGTGTTAATAAAACTGCTGACGAAGCAGAACTTAAGTCTGCTTATAAAAAAGCGGCACGTAAATTTCACCCAGATAATGCAGAAACTGGTAATGAAGAGCTTTTCAAAAAAGTAGGCGCCGCCTATGAAGTTCTAAAAGACCCTCAGAAAAGACAGATTTATGACCAATACGGAGCAGAAGGATTAAAAGGTGCTGGCGGCTTTAGTGGTGCTGGAGCGGAAGGTTTCGGCGGCTTCGAAGATTTAGGCGATATTTTTTCTAGCTTCTTTGGTGGCGGTTTCAGTGGCGGTGGAGCTAAAGCTCAGAATCGTCCGACTAAAGGACAAGATCATGAAGTTAGCATTCAGATAGACTTTATGGATGCGATAGAAGATAAAGCTAAAAAAATTAGACTTAATCCTCTTGATCTATGTAAATCATGTAATGGCAAAGGTGCAGAAAATGCAAGCGACATTAGCACCTGTGGAACCTGTAATGGGACGGGTCAGGTAATGAGCCTTCAGAATACTATATTTGGACAAGTGAGACAAACTAGCACATGTCCAAGCTGCCACGGCAGTGGGAAATTCATCAAGAACCCTTGCAAATCTTGTAATGGACGTGGTTATAAACGTGAAACAAAAGAAATAGAGGTTACTATTCCTGCTGGAATTAATGACGGTACGACCATGAGATTATCTGGACAAGGGGATATTGGTAAAAATGGTGGTCCTCGCGGTGATATTTATTTAGTAGTAAGAGTGCGCTCTCACGATAAATTTAAACGCGATGGGGCAGATATTTACTCCACGGTAAAAGTAGGTTTCGCAGAAGCTGCCTTAGGGCATGAACTAGAGATACCGACCATCTATGGCGAGCAGAAGCTTAAAATCAAGCCTGGTACCCAATCCCATGAAGTCTACACCATAAAAGAAGCAGGGATGCCTGTAATTAATCGTAAAAATCGTAAAGGTGATCAATACGTTAACGTAGAAGTCGTCATACCGCACAATCTATCTAAAGAAGAGAAAAAACTTTTAGAGGAATTCCAAAAGCTGCGGCGGGACAAGGATATAAAAGTCTAACTCACTGCAATCCTTTCTGTGCCTGTAGTTCAACCGGATAGAATATCGGTCTCCGAAGCCGAAGGATTGGGGGTTCGATTCCCCCCAGGCACACCATTTTATTCATCTCATTCACAACAATATCTGGGGGCATCTCCTTAACCAGTCCTTAACAGATATTGCATACATATTAATATCCAATGCCATTTTGGAAGCTTCTCTTTTGAATTAAAGAGAAGAATAGATAAGGAATCATCTTTTGAATATACCTTTCGCTGTATCAAACTTAAAAGCTAAATCATTAGGAAATAGTCCTAGTGAACGTGGCTATAATGGCACAGCTAAATTTAAATTAGATGATTACAGTAAAGACTTTCTCCTTAATGCTAGTGATGCTGGCTTCATTAATAACAGTGAGAATGATTTTATTACTAGAGCTTTTAATAGCCATAAATCTGCCAAAAATCCTAGTGAACTAATGGCTAGTTTAGATTCTATGAATATGGATCTGGTCAGCCTCAGCATCGGTGATATGGAGCCGCAAGTAGATAATCTGGGTTTCTCTATAATGGATTTAAATAAGTTTACGTTCATGGGCGGGGATTTAGCAGCGGGTGAAACCGATTTACTTGGAATAATACGCCAGCAGCTATTTCAAGCACAGAATATCTTGGAATCAAGTATTAGAAAAGCTCTTGCAGATCCGAGTATAAATTCTGTAGATAAGCAGAAGCTTGAAAGCTATTTAACTAATATTAAATCTGCACGCGAATGGCAGCCGCAAGCGGTAACAGGCAAAGCCCAAATAGATTTCAGTGCTTGGGCAAATGATAAAAATTCTTTAAACACTATAGGAAGCAAAACCCTCAGTGAGCAAGGCATTCAAGCTCTTAAAAGAGTAGAAGGATTCTCTGCACGATCTTACTCAGATTATAGTCAGCACACTAATGGCTATGGCACTAAAGCCAAATATGCAGGAGAGACCATAGACCCACAAACAGCGGAACTAAGATTAAAAGATGATCTTAAACATCGTGAGGCTTTTATAAACCGAGTTGCAGAGGCAAGATTAGAAAAAACGGGTAAAGGTTTAAGCCAAGCTCAGTTCGATTCTTTAACCATGATGGTCTTTAATCTAGGTCTAGGACAGGCACACGAAGTACATCAAGCTGTTATAGATGGTAAAGATGACTTGGTGCCTAAATTAATGAATAAATATGTACACGCTGGCGGGAAGGTACTTCCCGGCTTAATTTCACGCAGACAGCAAGAAGCTGGTCTTTATAATTACGGTGCTGAGCAACTAAGCGAAGCTGAAACGGCAACAAGCTAAAGGCACTGTTACCGAACTTCAATTTCTGCGTTTTCGTCGTCCTCGGCTTTCAACTTGCACGTTCGGCAAGAGGTGCCTACAGAAACTTCGCTCTGACTCCGCCCGCAGAGACAGCTTGGATTCCAGCTATGGTCTTCGCAGTCTGAGGATTAGTAAATTTAGCGATAGTACCTGCTTTCTTAAAGAGCTCTAAGCTATTAGCGATTACAGCGGTAGTTCCATCGGTATAAACTATCTCAAAAGATGTATCTGATGGGAACTTCGTTCCAGCTTTCTTGAGTTTAACGGTTACTATATTATCAGCATTAACAGAAACATTACCTAATGTAGAGACCCCCTTACCAGTAGCGGCTATCGTAACCACATCTAAAGTAGTACTGAAAGATCTTCCTTCAGATGTTACGGTCAAAGTAAAAGTACTTGCAGTAGTAGGAATGATGGCAGCATATTTACCTGTCGCTATTTTTCTTACAGGTACATTATTTACTTTAGCAGTGGCTTCTACATCGGTGAAATTAAATCCATCAGTGGCTGGAGTATTAAATAAAGCGATTACTGTACCTTTATTCGTGATAGTGGAAGTTAATAAGGTAGGAACAAGGGTATCAAAAAACCCGTCCTCTTTCGTAGGTGCAGTTATCTCCTGCACTTGAGCTACTAAAGGCGTTCTCGTGCTCGTAGGTAGCTGGGTAAGTGTAAGCTTGGTTCTAGGAGTCGCTCTTAGACTCGCAGTGAAGCTACCATCATCTAACACTGGCACTGTAACACTTTCAGTTCCACCGCCCTGTGGATTAATTTGAGCTACGACCTGAATTAATGTACCAGGCTGCAATAGACCAGAGGCTCCAGATACTGTAGTTCTAAGATCACCAGTCGCATCAGCGACACCGTTAATAGTAGGTAGATCCGCAGACTCTGCTGTGATTAAAGTAGTAGCGGTTAATAATTTTAAAGCAGCATTATCAGTCACTGAGCTAATCGCATTATCTAATTTATCATCGGCGTCAATAACGGTATATTTCGCTAGATCATTAGTAGCGACACTCGCTGGATTATTCCAATTCAATAATGTAATAGGGTCTGCTAAAGCAGTACCGGCATAAAGATCTGCGATAGCATCACCCACAGTACTAGTACCCGAATCACCAATAGGGATAAAGATATTCTCCGCTGGAGAGGAAGCTGTAACTTTAGAAACAGCATTCGCGACATTAGAACCCACGACTACATCTTCATCAGCACCACCAGTAGAATCATTCGCCTCAATCCAGCAAACTATATCATCTTCAGCAGGTGCCGTACTTGCCGTCCCAGCTTTAATTTTAAGACCTCTAAGAGTAATAGTAGTAGCGACATCAGCAGCTCTCACCGTAACAGTAGAAGGTAAGGCTAGCGGTAAAACTATTTCATTAGCACCATTACCGATAGCTAAAGTGCCAGGGTCTATAGATAAATCTGAAACCAATGCTGTAACCCCTGTTACGCCATCGAAACCAGAAGCAGCAGTCGAAAGAGTAGTCGCACAGTGAAGTTCTATAGATTCAGGTGTAGCTTCAGAGAAAGAAACAGGTCTGCCATCAGCAGCAGAGCCTAAAGGAATAGCATCAGCGACTTGTTCTGTAATATCTAAATCAGGCAATAAAGTCGCTACTGGAGTAGCATTCACGAATCTTACTGCTTTAGTTATCGCTCCAAGATTAGTTCTCTGAGCACCATTAGTCGCCTCAAGCACAGATCTAACCTTACTAGTCGCAGTGCCTGTTTTTTGATAAGCAGACGTCGCTTTATCAGAAAAAGCTACTTTTAAAAATTTAGATACTGTTCCTAGAGAAGCTGTACCGATAGAACTAATTAAAATATCATCGGATGGATCAGCTGTACCAAGAGTATCTATAATATCTAACGCTACGCTAGCATCAACTACAGCGTCAGTGACGACGAGTGCGTGTGGCTTAATACCTAAAAATATTTTCTTTTTAACAGCTTGAGCCGTGGCTTGATTTGCAGTGCCTAAATTAATATCCACAAATGCCTTACTTACAGCCGTAGCACCGACTAGCCCGATATTCTGTACAGTGGCGATAGTCGGAGCTACCGTAAACGTATTCGTAGAGAAGATATCGAAAAGATTAGTCGCAGTACTCGTATATTTATTTATATCGATTCCAGTAGGGAAAGTTACCCTGATTACTTTAGTACCAGCGAGATTCGCTATTTTAGAAAAATCATCAGTATTAGTTTCTTCTAAAGCTATCACTCTGCCTTTCGCCTGAATATGAGCGATAGGTCCTCTAGCAGCAGCACCAGATAAAGTATTCCCCACTTTACCACCAGTAAATAAAGGTGGCAGAGTAGTGTCCAAAACCGATCCAGATGGAATCAAATCCTCAAGAGCGTTTAAAGCGAGTGTCGAACCATCTATAGTAGCTGGATTAATTTCCAGCCTATTTAAAGCTGGATTAGTAGCAGATTTCACCATAAGCCTAGCAGCAGTACCGCCAGCTGGAAGGACTCTAGTAGTTAAATTAGAGTTAAATGAAGCTGGAGCCAATACCTCTGCGAGCGTAAGTTTAGTAGCAGCTAAATTATTACCAGAAACAGTAGCCACTAACTTAAGACCAGCTGCTAAAACCGCAGGGGTAACATTATTGATGACACCCTTAGCCCTTACAGTAAGTACATCTCGGAGATTATCATATTTATTTACTAATGGAACTATTCTTAAAACATAATCAGAGCCAGATTTTACTAACTGTGAAGCTAATAAAACGTTATTTTTAACCTCACTTGGTACGGTAACAAATACAGAAGGTCCTACTTCGTAGGACTCATTAGCGAAATTAGTCGGGCCGAGTAAAGTATCAGCTGCAAGACTCCTATCAGCAGCAGCCTCATCCCCATGAACGATGATATAAGATATATCACCAGCTGGGCTAGCACCGCCTTTTAGATTAATATAAAACTCCTTGGCATTCCTAAGTGGGTTATTATCAGCACCAGCAGTGAAAGCTGAATTTACTATTAGATTCGGTATTAAAATAGAATTAATAACAGATGAACGATTCGCCGTTACGTTATGTATCACTGAGCCCGGAAATAAAAAAGCATCATCGAAATTAGCAGTAGAAGTACCATCTACGATGACAGTAGTACTAGGTGCACCATTGATACCTAAAACACTTAAACCCTCTGTGGCAGAACCACCAAGCCTAGCGGCTGGGAGAGGAGCAAAGCTCAATAAAGAACCATCCTGCACCGTTAAATTATCTGCCACGCCATCGTTATTACTATCAGCGACGACTATAATACCCGCATCAGTGGGAGCAGAGATATCATTGCCCGTAAGACCATTGTCAACATTATTAACAAACGCACCTAAAAAACCTAAAAGAGTCGTATCAAGAGCGGTATCACCAATAGCCGTATAAGCCGCATCACCACCAGTAAGCATGGAACTTACTTGATTACCATGAAAGCCCACATAGGCATTATTTAACTGAAGAGTAGCCGTACTAGGACTACCAGCCGTATTCTCTAATGAAAAAGTCACAGTGATAACAGAATTAGCGACATTAGTAAAAACTCCTTCTGAGGTCAAGGACGCTTGTGAATGCTGAGCTGCATTGGTGGAAGCCGCACTTACGGTGATGCCGCTATTAGCGGTGTAAGCAGCAGTAGCGAATGGAGTCTGAAAAAATCTTTTAGCCACAGCAGTCGATTCTGGCTTTTCAGCTGCTCGAATAATAATAGTGTCAGTATCTAATCTAGGTAAAGTGCCACCAACTGTAATTAAACTTGGTCCGAAAGAGACACTAGGAGCAGAAGACGTGACTTGAGCTGAGTTTAAAGCACCAGGCTGCATATCTGGTTCTAAAACACCAGGGACATTACCTGTACTAGTGCCAGATAGTAAAGCTTCTAATTTTTTAGCCGAGGCTAAAGTACCTATGGTAACCTGCTGCCCAGGAGCTAAACTAAAAAGATTAGTACCCACAGAAGTCGGGGCTACATAGGTAGCCTGTAAATCACCACTAGTAGCTGGGCTTGCAGCAGCATTACAAGCTAAACCGATATTATTTACAGTAACGGTTAAGTTACCACCAGGGTTACTAATAGTATTATCCGAAAAACCATGAATAGCCAAAGATCCAGCTGGCACAGAGACCACATCAGCAGCGGTAGCACTAAGCACTTGAGCGAAAAATACAGTATTACCAGCGAAATTCGCCAGATTAGATTTCCCAGTTAAAGTAACATTAATTTCTCTATCTGCAGAAAAATCTCCAGAAGTCCCTACATAACTTGATAACTTTACAAACTGACAACCAGTCGGCGGCAAAAAATAAGCAGAAGCATCAGTCGTAGGCACCCCTCCGAAAGTTAAGGCACCATCATTACCATAGACAATAGTCGTAGAACCAGGAGCGAGAGAAGCTAAATTTAATTCATTAGTACCGACTGTAATGGAAAGCTCTATTTTATCGACATCTGGCTTAGCACCATTAATAATCGTGCCAGTATCCAACACGAAAGAAGAGACTACAGTACCTCCAGATAAAGTCGTTACGGCAAAAGCAGGAACTAGCCTAGAAAAACTCAACAGGAAAAGTAGAATAAAGATTAAACCCTTTCTGGAACTCATTTTCTACTTGCCTCCTAAATATTTTATGTTTTAAACAATTCTATATGACGCAAACGCCATTAAATAATGCTTTAATATTTGCATCTAATAATTAGTAATCCCGTTTTAAGGCTTAATATAATGTTTTAGATATTAATATAATCTAAACAATTTAGAGTAAAAGACTAACTATAGACTAGCTAGTGGTAATTTTTCAAATTACCCTCTCCACTAAATACTCAGTAATATTTCTCTCTGCTAAAGACAGATTTAGCCCGATAATATGCACGGCTTTTTCCCGATCATGGCACTGTAGCGGAACTCCAATTTCTGCGTTTTCTGAAATAGAACCCGCCTTCACTACTGGTATATGTAAATATTTTTCATAATATTTCTTCTCTTTAATCTGCTCTAAAGCCGCAGTAGCAGAGGAATTAACCTTAAGCTCAAAAAGATATACATCCGTATCGCTTTCTAAAACTAAATCTATACGCCCTAAATTCGTTCTATCTTCAGTATTTACCCTAAAACTAGTTACTCGCATTAATAGATAAAAGATAAGCTGGAAATACTTTTCATTCAGCTCTTTTTTAGGAAT
>JAGWWP010000058.1 GCA_018970325.1 Cyanobacteria bacterium REEB446
TTGATGCTATATCCCAAAACCTTAAAACCCTTGTGAATATCTACGATCATCTCAGCTTCCTAGGGATACGTGTATCCTAATCTGGGATATTTGTGCCTGAAACACTCTCTTTTACTCACTTATCAATAAATTATTAAATCTAATGAGCTACAAACTCAATACTTGAAGCCTTTTTCGTCATTTCTTCTTGGCTCCTTTGTGTGATTTTAATTAAGCAACAGTGCCAGTATACAAAAACACAGTTCGATAGTGACGATGAGCGCAAACAGAAATTAAACTCGACCTTACTAGATCTTGGTATTAATAAACTTAACGATGATGCTGCAAGTAAGATTGCTTTGCAAGCAATAGAAATTAGTGATGCATTCGAAAATGGTGAAGATACATCAAAAAAAATGCAAGGTGATTTATTTGGGATTTTAGTTTTTAATAATTCTAATTTTAAAAATGAAAAATCTCAATCTAAGCTTGATAGTGACGTTTTTAGTACTCTGGTCAATTTAAAAAAGATGAATGATTCTCAGCAAATCACTAAGATTTTTACCCTAGCTTCATATACTACATCTACGTTTCAGACAATTGATTCACTTACAGTAGGTGAGATGCTAGCAGATTTTGGCGGTCAAGCTTCAGAACACGATGCTTGGGCTCATAATAAACAAACTGGTATTGGTGGCTATTCTAGCTCAGAATGGCATGATGGTGATAAATCCAACAATTATGAATTATTACAGCTTAAGGGTTTAATGCCAGAGGACCTACTAAATTTAACCTTTGACAATGGTGAAGGGTATGTATTTGGAAAAACAGCTGCTGGGCAAGTCATACTGTTATCTAAAGTTGATAATGAACAACTTGGCAAGGCTGGTATGAATATTCAAAATGAAAAAAATTCCCAATATGCAAACGGTGACAAGGATACAGCTTATAATAAAAATTTTACAAATTTCGACGATTCGAAGCTGAAACTAACTGGTAGAGCTGGTTATAACGGCTCTAATCTTTATTGCCCTGAAGAATTTCGTGGTACAAGCTCATTTAAGATCGGAGATAAAAATTATGAAGATATGAATACAATTTCTGTAACACGCTATAACACTCCATTAATCCTTGACTTAGATGGAGATGGTCTAGAACTCAGCTCACACACTAAAGGAGTAAACTTTGACCTGACAGGTGATGGTGTCAGAGATCAAACAGCTTGGACTAAAAAACAGAATTCTTTTGATGATGCATTTTTAGTTTTAGATAGCAATAAAGATGGAAAAATAAACTCAGGGAAAGAACTCTTTGGTGATCAAAATGGTGCAGAAAATGGCTTCATGGAATTAGCTAAACACGACTCTAACAATGATGGCGTGATTAACGAGCAAGATGCAATATACAAAGATCTCAAGCTGTGGGCAGATATTGATGCTGACGGGAATGTAGATGAAGGTGAAATGAAATCTTTAGCTGAATTAGGTTTAAAGTCTATCAACACTAACTTTAACGGTAAAGCTGGTGATAAACGTGACGAATTTGGCAACGATCTTAGCATGCAAAGTACTTTTACACGCGAGCTTAACGGTAATACCATTTCTGGAAAAGTTACAGATGTTTTATTCATCAATAAAGACGCTGAAGCAGAAAGCCTTGATGACATTAGCGCTATTTTAATGAAAAAGATGGGTGAATATAGTAAAGTCATGGGCTTTCAAGCTCAAACAATACGAAGCGGTGCAGTGAAAGATGATGATGCTTTAAGATTATCGGCTCAAGCTGCTTCTAAAGAAATCGAAAAAATAATTTTAAATAATGAACTAGATGATATAGAACAGGATCTTTCACAGTTAAAGGCTGAACTAAAGACACTTGAAGCATCAGATAAGGGAGATGAAGACACAGATAATTTAGTTACTACTTTCGATAATACAAATAATAATCTAACTAGTAAGCTAGATCAAAACAATACAAACAAGCAAGCTTTTAGTAATCTATATTATTCTTCAGATTCAAATCAAACAAACTCAAATAATAGAGCTAGGTTCGAGAGTAAAAATGACTATTCAAGTCAAATTAGCTCAGTAAGAAATAATTTAAATGATTTAGATAGTAGAAAAACAAGTATTCAGAGTCGAATGGCAAATCTGTCTTAAAGATTTATTAAACATATTCTAAAATAGCTAGCTTACATATCAAGAACCAGACAGTCTTTGCAATATCTTTTTATTTATATCATCACCATTTTGCTGCAAATAGTTTTTTATAGGTAAATTTTTCTCTCTAATGACTAATAACTCTGGTTTCTGTAATTTATTCACACAAGCTAAATCAAAATCAGCAACCATAGCCTTTTTGGTAATATCAACACCATGATAAACCCATCTATAAACAGTTCTTATATAGCGAGTATTTTCTTCGTTCGTTAAATCAACGTATCTCTTATTAAAGACTTTACACTCTAGCTCTTTATTATTTTTATCAACTATCTTTAGATCCCCGATCTCAAGAGCATTAGAATAATAATATTTAATTTCTCCAAGTACATTTTGATTAGTAACTGGAACTACCAAAACATTATAGAGAGGACTATCATGCCAACTTGGTATCGCTTTAAAAACGCTATATTTATCTTCTTTCAACTCCTTTGCCAAATCTTCAAGGTTATTTTTTTTCTGCTTCTGTGCTTCCGTAAGTAATTTAGCTTTAGCATTATGCTGCTCTAGTAAAGCTTTTCGCGCACTTGGATTCGTGTAAAAAATTGAATAAGCAAAATTATCTTGCTGCCTTAGATTAGCTCTAACGCTATACATCAGTCCTTCAAAATAGTCTTTAGGTCCTATAGACTTAGCTAAAACAGGAATCACACCTAGTAGTAACGCTAATAAAAAACTTAAAATTCTAAACATTATATGTGCGGAGTAAGCGAAGCTAGATCAGCAAGTATTTCTCCAGCATGCTGACTAGGATTCACACTTGGGTATAATTTCGCAAACTTTCCTTCTTTATCAATTAAGAAAGAGATTCTTTTAATAAAAAGTCCATCAGCACCGTAGAGCTTAGCTACTGTTTTATTAGTATCAGCAAGTAAATCAAAAGGTAACTTATATTTAGTAATAAACTTTTTATGACTAGCTACGTCGTCAGCACTAATACCAAAGACTTTAACATCATATTTCGAAAACTGAGCAACATTATCCCTAATAGAACAAGCTTCTATAGTACATCCTGGAGTATCATCCTTAGGATAGAAATAAACAAGTACAAACTTGCCCTTATAACTAGATAGAGTCTGTGCTTTACCGTTTTGGTCATTTAAAGTGAAATCTGGAGCTAAATCCCCTATTTTAAATTCACTGCTCATTTTCTTTTTCTCCTTAACTACTTTTTTAACTGGTGGTCTAGCTTGAGTCTGTGCTAGCACCGCAGGTTTTTTATCATTTATAAAAGTTTTCATTTCAGCATTACAAGCAGCACCTATAGAAAATAGTAACGCAAATAAGCTCAAATTCTTCATACATTAATCATAGCAAATCCCTCACAGCAAAACCCTCTTCATTCGTCTTAGAATAAGAAAACTGATCTATAAGAACATATTTAAGTCCAGTCCCTTGATCAATTTCACAGCTTAAACTTAAAAAGTCAGTTCCTGTATTGTTTAATCCTAAATCACCATTCACGATAACCGCCGCTTCCGGCAAGAGTTCTATATCTTGACTAAACTCAAATCTAGTTTTTACCAAATCTGCAAGCCTGCACTTTCTCAATTTAAAAGAATTAATACCTGAATTTTTAATAACAGCGAATTCATCACCAATAACACGCATCTTCTCTATACGTAAGGCAGAAGCTTCTATACTTTTACTCAAATAATAAGGCTTTTCAAAAGCTTTTAAATAGTATGTAGTAGTCAAGCCTTGCTGCTCTTTTTTTATCACAGAACTGACATCAAAGGATTTATTCGTAAAATTCTGTTTCATCACTACAGAAAAAGGATTTAAAGAAATAAACAGTTCTTGCTGAAAGACATCTAGAGGTAAATAATAAAAATTCACTGAAGTCGTAAGCAAGCTTTTAAAACCATCTTCTACTGTATAAACCTGCGCTGAATTTAAACCTAATTTTAAAATACGCCCTATAACTTTCTGTTTTAGAGCCTCTCTACTGAGATTCGCGTCTAGACTTAAACTATCTGCCTGCTCTAGCATAGAGTCCACTTCCTCATCTACGTCATTTGAATTTAGGATTAATTTAAAATCATTTGCCCTAGCGCCACTGAGAAGAGCTGTTAAATTCTCTGCTTTCAATAAAACATCAGCCTTTAAGCTAAAGTCAGTGACAGCTTGAGGTCTAATTTTCAGAATATTCGCTAAAAGCAGCTTCGGTGTTTTTAGATAACGGCTCTTTAATTGAAATTCTATTTTATAATCACCATAAGAAATATCTTCAGGAATTAATACATTCACCTCTTCAGCATCTACAGAAAGCACCTCTAAATCGATAGGTAATAAGCTAGTATCAGTGACAGCCATTAACCTAATTTTATAAGCAGTGTCTAAATTCTGAATCAAGCCAGTACCGTTCAAAGTCATAGTCTCACCTCTAGCCATAAAATCGTTAAGCAGTTCTAGCTTAGGTTTAAAGGGGATTATTTTAGAAAAAACGGCTAAGGGTGAAATAATTAGTATCAAGTGAAGAATAAACAAGTAAGTAAAAAAGCTTCGCCCAAACTTATAACTCGATTTATTATGATTAGTTTTAAATATTTTCATAATTAATATCTAGCTCCTCTAATATTTTCTTTAAATCACTCACTGTATTTCGTGCCACAGCGTCTCTAAATCGACTTCTTAGAGCGAGACTGTACCAGCCACCAGTCCTTGCATCTATATCAGCAGTAAGCTCCTGTAATTTAAATTTCTGAGTCATAGTCCTAGAAAAAGGATTAGACATAAGTTCAGATAAAAGATTTTTTCTTTGAAAATAAATCTGAGTTAGCTCAGTGAGAAGGTTTTCGCGAATATTCGCTGAAACTCTTGCACTATTTACTATATCTATAATCTCTGGATCGTATATTAAACGATCTAAATGCCAAGTGAAACGAAAGCCTGTATTAAACTCATTATCAGCAGAAGCTTTGCGATTTTTATCTAAAGAACTATTTATACTACTATCAGCTGAATCATACTGATCTGAACCACGAGTCTCTAAGCTATTTAGAGCATAATCAGAGTTATCAAAAGATGTATCGATCTGCGGCAGAACATTCCTTAAACGAGCCTGCCGTTTATAAGCCCCAAACTGCATTCCAGAAGGAATGCCTGAAAACTGAAGAGCCTTAGCTTGAGTTTCTTGGATAGTGGGTTCCAAGGAAAAAATCAGCTTTAATTTTTCCTTAAAATCTAATACCTCACATTTCTCATTAGGACTTAGAATATCTTGAGTAGTTTTTTCTTCATTCTTATTAATCTCAAGATCTTTCTTATTAGTCTCAAGATCTTTATTTGAGGCTGACTGAAATACAACAGACTGGGCAAGAGCAATATGGGACGGCTCACCATCTCCATTTTCTACGTTTTGCTCTGAATCTCCCAGTCTGAGCTGATATAAATCACCCCTGAAATTACCTATAAATAAAGAAAGATTTTCATCTTGCTTAGAAAAACTAGAAGCAGTAAAACCTTCTAAAAAATTTTCATCTAAATTAAATTCCACCGAACTTACTTTATGCCACTCGGTGACTTCATTCCCCAGTCCTAACTTAGCATAAAACAATCCAGTACTCGCAACCAAGAATAAATAATCGTCTTTATAAAAAATATCCACCACCTGCATCTGTGAATCTTGATTAAAAACCAAACCCTTATCAATTAAACGACGCCAACTTTTTTTAGCACCATCAAGCTTATAAACAGCATTATTTAAAGCAAGATAAATTAACTCTTCCTTAAGCTGCTTATGTTTTAAAACTTCAAGCCGCCCCTTTAATTCAGAATCAGAATTAAAAACCAATCCCTGATTCACTTTCATTACGAGATTTTTCTTAGAATTAAAAGTATAAAAACCATTTACCGTGAGTAAATAAAAAAGATTCTTGGATTTAAGTGAAGGTTTACATTGTAAAATACGCAGATTTGCCTTAGTTACAAGGTTCCAGCGTAGAGACGAAATATCAGAAACATAAAGCCCAAGATCCGTACTTAAGTAAATTTTATCTTTAGTAAAACTAAGATCATTAACCCCAGTTTTGGTAAATATTCGCTGCTGATTTCTAATCAAGCCAACATTAGTTGCGAAATAAATATCAGTAGCATTTTTATAAATACGATTCACTTTAAAGCTCTCATTTTCATCTAAAAGATTAATATTTGGCAGCGAAGATTCATCTACGAAAATCCTACTGTTCAGAGAATAAATCAATTGCTCATCTGTAGCTAAAATCGCCGTTAGCGGACTTAAATTAGCATTAACCACTCTTCGCCTATTCAGTTCTAAAATAGACAAGCTTGGTGGCAGCTGTGCTGCCGCTTTATTCAAAGTGAAACATAAAAAAAATAAGAAGCCAAGTGACAGGAATCCAAAAAATAAAGTATTATTATTATGTTCAAATTTTTGGGGAGTCGCCAAGTGGTAAGGCAGTGGGTTTTGGTCCCGCCATTCGAGGGTTCGAATCCTTCCTCCCCAGCCATCTTTATTTCTCGTATTATTCATTTTTCCTATAAACTCCTCTATGATTGGAACTCAGAATATTTAACTAGGGTTTTTATAATAAGCTTTAGAATGAAAAATTTTAAGGGGTCATTTTTCCCCAAATATTTTTTATTGAAAATTTTTCAATAAAAAGATTTTGAAATTAATATAAAAAAAAGCTGGGCTTTAAAATAAGGCTTGAACTTATGATATATTAACTATTTGTATGAGCGCCTGTAGCTCAGCGGTAGAGCACTCGGCTTTTAACCGATTGGTCGATGGTTCAAATCTATCCAGGCGCACCATTTATGCAAACAAAAAAGCTAGACCCTTGCGGTTTAGCTTTTTTGTTTTTAATCGTTGCCTTGATGATTGAAACATTCATCTTATCCGTAAAAGCCGAGTGCGGAAAAGCACTCGGCTAGTAAAAGCAAAGCTTTTACATCTAAAAAATCCCGATTGGTGGCGGACTAGAGACTTTAACTCACACTGGTTGCTTCGATGGTTCAAATCTATCCAGGCGCACCATTTTTAAAGATTCCAGAAGGTGAAAAAACTTGCGTCTTGCGCTTCACCTTCTTAGATTATACCTAGTATCTATAGCTTTATTAGCCCTGTTAGAATTTGATTATGGGCAAGAGGCAAATAAGCACCTTTTCTACTCAAAGGCCATATAGCTACTGTAAGAGCTTTAATGTTTTACACATCAATACCTATTCTGCGATTTAATTAAAAAGTAGAGACCTATAATAACCCAAGAAACAGAATTAAGTGCTTAATTGTGTTTTTAAAGTATTTTTGGCAACCCCATATAATACTTCAGGGCAATCAGTAATTTCTGAATAAGCTCTAAAAATATAAATTTAAGGAAATGAATATATGATGTCATTAACCAGCAACGCTCATGGAAATCTTTTAAAGAAAGTACCTGAAAGATACCAAGAAGCCGCATGCAAATGGGTAGCCGCCTTGCAAAACGGCTCACAACCATACGGCAGAGCTATTAGCTTTGACTGCATACGCATCTATTTAAATGCGATGAATAAAATCTGGCATTTATTAGAAGCAGATTATTCTAATCTATACGAGGCTACAGTTCAAGCTATAGAAGCTCATAAACCCGAACAATTTTCTAGCCGCAAACACTGTAAAGAAGCAGCTATTAGCTTAGCAAAGTTTTTAATAAGACAGGGGGTCTTCAATGCTTAGAGATAGCGATAATATTCTTGAGCGATTAAGAAGTATAAAAATCAAACGCCATAAAGATATACGCAGACCTACTTTCAGAGAGAAAGAATTAAATCTACTATTAGAAGCCAATCAGAGACTTAAAACCAATCAAGCATCAAAGAATTTAAATGAGATTCTTTTGAAATTCGCTTTTTATACTGGGCTTAGGGTCTCTGAAATTTGTAATTTAAATCTCGGTGATGTTTTTCTTGATGAAGGAAAAATTCTTGTAGTAAATGGTAAAGGCGGTAAAAATCGCTGGGTAGCCATTAATAAGGCTTTAAAAGAGGATTTGAAAAATTATATCGAAAATGTAAGAGGTGAAAACGATGAATGAAGATAAATTATTTTTATTACCAGATGGTAGACCATTAAAGCGTGACCGTTTAGAAAAACGGCTAAAAGTACTTACTCAAAAAGCTGGGCTTTCTGGCTCATGGCATAGCCTGAGAAGGGGCTGCCTTACACATTATGCAAGCAAGGGCGCACCTATGCCTTACCTGCAAATTCTGGCTGGTCACAGCAGCATACTTACTACTCAGACCTATATAAATCCCTGTCTAGAAGAGGTTTTAGAGAGTCAAAAAGAATGGTAACTAAAATGATTTATAAATTAGACTCTTCTTAATCAAAAGGCAGCTATAACAAATTTTATTTTAGAAATAATCTAAAACCTTTCAAGGAAAGGCTTAGTGAAACACGTACCTGTATTAGTTACAGGCAATAAAAAAATGAACAATAAATTCAATCAAACCCTTATTGATATCTCATCTCTAAATAAAAGAGAGATTGAAAGACTTGTCTATTCAAGAATCTCAGCCACGTATATCTTAAGAGAATTATTCAATTCAGGGCTATCCATGAAGCGAATAGCTCTGGATGATTATAAAGAAGATAATTTCTGGGGCTGGCAAGTTCCAATGCGAGATCCAGTAAGTGGCAGCGTTCGATTTTATCGCTATAAAAACTTGAAGCAACCTTTTGAGATCAAATATTATCAGCAAAAAGGTGTTCCTCTAGTTCCCTTTTATCCATTCTTAGACTTTGCACGCTGGCTGGAAGTCATGAAAGATTCTTCAATTCCAATCATTTTCACTGAAGGTGAGAAGAAAGCTTCATGCTTAGCGAGTCTTGGTAAAGCTGCTATTTCCATACCAGGTGTATGGGGCTGGTGTTCTGTAGATCTCCAGAAAGATCTATCATGCTTTGCTTTAGAAGCTAGAACTGTATTTTTATTATTTGATGATGATATCAAAACTAAGCCTAGCGTGCGAAAGGCTTTAGATGAATTTTCAATATTTTTACATAGAGCAGGTGCAAAACCTAAAGAAATGACAATTTAAAAGGAGTAATTATATGTCAGAAAAACTCGGAATAGATGACCAACTGAATAAACTTAGTGAAGAAGATAGCAGAAAATATCTTCAAAAGCTAGAAGAGCAAGCTATAGACCCACTTGAGAACAAACTTTTCAGTGAATATCAAATAAATCAAAAAATAGCTTCACTAAATTTAGAAAATGCTTTAAATCTAGCAAAAGAAAATCTATCTCCATCTTTGCAAACTCTTTTAGAGAGAGAAGACTCTATAAGTCAAATCGCAAACGCTGCTATTATTTTCCCAGTCATCTCTATAGCTGGTTCCTTCGCAAGAGATAAGGTCATAGTACAGGCTCCAAGCTCAGATCTATTTTTAAATACGTGGATACTCCCAATAGGACCTAGTGGCTGTGGTAAAAGTACTGGAGCTAAGCCTGCATTAGATTTAATTCGAGAGCTAGAAAATCCACTTAAAGAAAAATATGCTAAAGACTTGAAACACTATAACCGAGAAATGAAAAAATTCCTAAAGGCTGAAGAAAGTGGCGAAGAACTGGAAGAACCCAAAGCACCAGTTAATGAAATGATTAGTTTTCCTTTAATCACTAGCTTAGAGAGAATTACTGAAATGCTCTGTGATGGTATAAAGTGGCCTGAAGAAATAGGGCCAAGAAAGTGATAAAAGAGAAGGGTAAGGTAAGAGAGGAGAGAGTACCATGCCCCGAGGCAAGCCATATAGTTCAGAGTTCAAAGCGAAAGTAGTGATAGAGTCTTTGCGAGA
>JAGWWP010000095.1 GCA_018970325.1 Cyanobacteria bacterium REEB446
CTTACTCAAAAAGCTGGGCTTTCTGGCTCATGGCATAGCCTGAGAAGGGGCTGCCTTACCCATTATGCAAGTAAGGGCGCACCTATGTCTTATCTGCAAATGATAGCGGGACATCAGAGCATCTTGACGACCCAAAATTATGTGAACCCATGCCTCGAAGAGGTCTTAGAAAGTCAAAAGGGATGGTAATTAGGAATGATTTATAAATTAGACTCTTCTTAATCAAAAGGCAGCTAAAGCTGCCCTAGATTGCTATTTGAAAAGTTAGTAATTTCATTATAGCAAATTTTATTTTAGAAATAATCTAAAACCTTTCAGTGAAAGGCTTAGAGAAGCACGTACCTGCGTAAATTAGAAGCAATAGGAGAAAATATAATGTTAAACGAAATCGACCTAAAAGAATTACAGGAAATAGGTCTTAACGAAGATACTATCGAAAAAATTCATATTCAATCTATTAGTCCAGAAAAAGCGGCAGAGAAAGGTTTTTGCCTACAATATAAAGATGGTGGGAATAGCATAAATTCTAAGAATTGTAGCTCTGCCCTATATTTCTCAATTTTAGAATTATCAGGTGAGCCTAGAATAGATATAAATACTAAGGCAGAACTAGGCTTAATTAAACCTAGATGGAAAGAAGGAATTAAGTTAGAAGATATAGGGCTAGATAAAGCCCCAAAATATCTAGGCTTACCTAAATCCAAGCAAACAGAGCAAGTAATTCTCTATCCACCAGAATTAGATCTCAATAAAGGTTATGTATTAGTTACAGAGGGACCTAAAAAAGTTTATAGAGCTTATCAAGATGGCTTTCCTACAGTAGGCTTTAGTGGAGTCTGGAATTTTACAGAAGGTACTATTAAAGACAGCCCTTTAATACCAGAACTACTCACTTTAATTGAGATTCATGAGCTTAAAATTATCCTAGCTTTTGATTCAGATCAAAGCTATAAAAAGCCTGTAATGGAAGCTCAGAAAACTTTAGCTAATTTGATTTACCAAAGTACTGGAAAGTTAATCTATAAGTTAGAGTTACCGCAAGCTTTTAAAAGTAAATCCACAAAAGGCTTAGATGATTTTTTACAAGCAGCAGGAAAAGCAGAGCTAGAGAAGTTAATTCAGAAAGCGAGTGTAATCAAGACAGATTTAATTAATAGCTATGAATATAATAAATTCCCTATAGCTCCATTAGAGTCTCAGCCTAAGATTTTTAGAACTATCATTAAAGATCTAGAGGGTAAACAGGAAGGACCATTAGAGATTCTAAGTCAAGCTTTACATTGTGCTAGCTCAGCTGTTTTAAGAAACAAATTTACCCTAGAAGGTAAAAAAGCTCACTTGAATACAGTTGGCTTAGCTAAATCATCAGTAGGGAAATCTGATATAGCGAAAGAGGGCTTAAAAGCTTTTATTCAGATAGATTTAGAACTTACCAAGCTTTATAAACAAGAACTACAAGAGTATAAAAACTCAAGTGAGAATACTACTAAACCTAAAACCAATAATATAAGAATCTCTAAAGCTACACAGGAAGGACTAACTGAATATCTTACTAAATACGCCCATACTCCAGCTGGTATGT
>JAGWWP010000096.1 GCA_018970325.1 Cyanobacteria bacterium REEB446
CATAAGCATCTCTAGGTGTTTTACCTACAAGCGTGCTGTTTATAGGCTTGCCATCTGCAAGTAAATACAGGGTAGCAATCAAAAGCGAAACTAAACTCTCGGGTAATCCTTCTAGATCATTAATGATCGTCCTAATGTCTAGTGTGCCAAAACCAGTGTTTGCGTTCTTTTTCGCCTTAAGTAATAACTCTGAAAGCTCTGATATTTTTTCGTGTATTTGGTTGTTCAATTCATTCATCGTTTAATTCCCTTTTCTTTCCTCTCTCTCTTTATACCACGCTAACATGCTTGATATCAATCTTTTAGTTGATTTTCAATTTCTTTTTTAATTTCTTCTTCCATTGCTTTTATTTTTTCTTGTAAATAATCCATCTGCATTCCTCTTCCAGCTTCTCTTATGTAAATCTGTTCGTCAGAATTCGGGTCTACATAATCATCTAGCTCATAATATTCATAATTATTCATTCTTCTGTCTCCTGTTTGTGTCTTCTGTGAATCTCATCTAAATAAACTACTAATTTAGGTCTCCATTCGCTTTTTTTATTGGCAATGTAGCCCCTGATGAGCTTTCCTAGAATCTTTTGAATTTCATCTTCGCTCAAATCAGGGTGTGCTAGCCTGAAAGCACCTATTTTAAGCATTAAATCTTTGTAAAGAGGATTATTAGTAACAGGCGGTAATGCTGTTGTAGCTAATGAATTATCTAGTCTGATTTTTTTTTCTTCCATTTAGAATAATTCTCCTATAGATTGAAAGCCTGCTGGTTTAGGAGTATTGTCATTTATTAGCGGCTTATATGGATACATTGCGTCCATTTCTTTTTTTTGTTCAGCTTTTACCCTGCTTCGCAATTCCTCGGCTTGACGGGAATATTTAGCTTCTTCTTCCTCTTCGGTTAAAAGAGGCGGTAAATCTTTTAAATTCTCATAATGTGGAGTTGCTACGGCTTTAGTTTCTATGCCGTGTAGAGAGTTTAAGTAAGCTAAGGTCTCTTCATTCTTTTTCTTTAGGATCTCCTCCCTTCTAGAAGCAGTAGAACAAGGAACTAATAGCCACTTAGCAATAGCCTTATCGCTAAAGATGTTAGTCATAGACAGGGGTATATTATTTTCTTGTAAATACTTATCATTGCAAGCACACTTATAAAAGTGTTTCATTTTTTCTAAATCTAATTTATGTTTTTTTAACTGAGCTTTAAGGAACTGAACATCTTTAACGCCTAGTTTATATTCTTTCCATCCCGAGGTCTTGGGCTGTTCTATTAGCCAAGCCCATAACTCCTTAAATTTTGTATTTAGTTCTGAATCTTCTAAAGAAGTAACCTTTTTAGGCTTCTTTGCTGATTCCTCGGCTTGAGCGATTGAAGGTTTTAATTCCCTCGAATTCAAGGGAATTAGATTATTTTCGGCTAGAGTTACTAGCCTATCAATAACTGCATCCCAACTATCGTATTTTCCTTTATGAGCTTCTAACCTGCTGAATAATTCAGGGTCATATATTGTTATTGTGTGTCTTTCTGTTGTCATTTGTTTCCTTTTTTAAAGT
>JAGWWP010000015.1 GCA_018970325.1 Cyanobacteria bacterium REEB446
GGCTTTAGCTAGTTCAACCTGACTCGTGATGTTTAATTTATTTTCCAGTGTCATAAAGCTATCATAAATTTAACACGCAAGACGCAAGCTTTTTCGTGCATTTTGTATTCGTTAACCGATCGGTCACTTAGTTGGATACATTTTAGGAATTAAAAATAAAAAGCCCACCACAAGGGCAGGCTTTTCATTTTTTAATGGCTCCCAAGACTGGATTCGAACCAGTGACCGATCGGTTAACAGCCGATAGCTCTACCGCTGAGCTACTTGGGATCAACGCTAGATTATAATACCACAAGAAAGTATCTATCTAAAGTCCTTTTTTAAGGAATAATTATTAAAATTTACCAGCAATCAGTAAAACACACCAAAAAGCTTAGATCAAAAGTACTGAATTAAACAAATATAAGTGAAGTGAAGAAATTTCAGTTTAGGCTAGATGCTGTATTAAAGTACAAAAAGATACTGAAAGATAAACAGCTCGCCCAATACAATAAAGCATTACAAGGTTATCGTGAGATCGAAGATAAAATCACAGCCATAGATGATAAACAGGAAGAGGTTTACCATACTATGATTCAAAAAGCTCAAGAGGGCTTTAATCTTCTTGATCACCAAAGTAAAGAAATATTTGGTCAAAAGCTTCAGCACGAACGCAATACAGAAACAGTTAGATTAGCTAAAAGACAAAAATTAGTCCAAGTAGAACAAAAAAAACTAGTCCAGTACTCTCGTGATGAAAAAGGACTAGAAATCATGAAAGAAAATGCACTAGAAGACTATAAAAAAGAGCTTTTGCAGGAAGAGATAAAGGAAATAGATGATTTAGTTTCCACTCGTTTCAGGGTTAATGAATATTAACTATGCAGGAAATTCTAAATCCCCTAAAGTCAGTAAATCCCGCACAAGCGATTAGCTTTTCCTCTAATGCTAAACTAGAGCCGAGATCTACTCGCAGTGATAGTTTTCAAAAGAGTGGACAAAGCAGTGGATCAAACAAGAATCTTAATCAGGCAGGTAAAGGCAAAAGTACTACAAATACACAATCTACAAATACACAACAATTAACTAAAAACACTAATGGTGCAGATGAAACAACTGACAGCAAAGTTGATAGTTTTGATAAAACCTTAACAAAACAGTCTTCCAATAAGAAATCTACCGATGATGGAAAAGAAATTAATAAAGAAGAAGTAAAAAAAATCACCAAAGAAGCACTAAATGCATTAATCGCATTTATACAGCAAACTCAGGTAGCAAAAGTACAAGAACTGCCTCAAGTTGAGATTCAAGGCTCTATAGGACAAGATACCACTGCTATCACAGATTTATCAGCAACACAAAATGGTCTCCTAGATGCAGGATTAGTTAAAACTACCACAGCAGAACACACTAATAGCCCTGCAATCAACAGTTTATTACAAAGCTACGCTAATGAAATCAGCTTAAGCAGTTCAGGTGACAGTGAAACGACGACACCAATAACAGAGCTAGTTAATCAACTTTTAAACAGTCCTGAGCTGGCTGATAAGCCTCCTGAACTCAAAGCAGTGGTTCTAAATGAAGTAGTTTCAGCACTCTCAGATAAATTAGAGAAAATGCAGGAAATATTAAATAAACAGATTGAAAACATAAATATCAGTGATATTTCTTTAGAAAAATTAGCCTTAGATTCTGAGACACAGTTACCAAAGCTTAATCCAGAACTAGAAGCTAAGTTAGATCAAATAATTAAACTTGGCGATAAAAATGAACAAGTCACTAAATTACTAGAAGTCAGTTCCGCTCTCAGTGAAGAACTTAATGCTCAGTTGAAAAATATAAATACATCTATCTCAGATCTGGGTGACGATGAGACTAAAAGCATAAAAACAGAAATTTTACAGTTACTTGGGAACCTTGATAGTGAATTTAAAATAGAGGTTGATTTTAAACAAGAAAGCCTAGGAAATGATGAAAGCCTATCCAGCATAGGCTCAGAATCCATACAGATAGATCAGACTCCTCTTAACAGTGATAGTCAAAATAAAGACAACAACCTACTCTTTCACAAAGAAGTCAAACTCAATCACAGAGCTAGTCCAGAAAATATAAATACTGCAATGAAAGCCGCAGAGCTGGTAAGAACTTTACCAGACTTAGTTAGAGATACGAACCCAAATTCCAGCCGTGAACTGAAAATAAAACTCAATCCAGAAGAGCTCGGAACAGTAGATGTAACCATCAGTAAAAACGCTGATCAGCAGATCTCAATTCAACTCAGTGTAACAAATGAAGCAGCAGAAGAAACTTTAAAGCATAAAATATCGGAACTTACAGCAGCACTAGGTGATAAAGGTGTATCTATCAGTGATATCAATATTAGTAAATCCAGTTCAGGTAATTTAAACGATAAAAACCCAGAAGGGAAAAATTCTTTTAATGAAGGGAGAGAGGAGCAGAAAAAAAGACAAGAAAGTAATCAGCGTCAGCAAGATGACAGAACTAAAGATCAATACAGCTTTCAAACAGAGCTATTTAGTATTTTAAGGTAAAAGCCATTATCCATAAGGTAAGTAAAAAATAAAAGGAAAAATCTATGCCAGTAAGTCCCGCAGGAACCAAACCACCCACAACCACAACCACGCCGGCACCAATACCTGGAACTAAAAAAGCAGGAACCAAGGATACACCGATAGGGGGAATAATAGATCAAGCAGCTATAGATAAAGCAGTAGCTACCACTAAAAGGAATGGTGGAGCGACTAGTGATTTTGATCCAGATATGTTTATTAAATTATTATCAGCTCAATTACAGAACCAGAGTCCTTTTGACACTGTAGAAACCGATCAAATCGTACAGCAGCAAGCTGTTATAGCTCAAGTTGAACAAGCTGCACAGCAAACTAAGTCGATCAAAGAGTTGAACACCACTCTCACAACTGAATTACAAAGCTTAAAGTTAAGCATTAAAGACATTCGAGATTTTATTATCACAGGTAAAGCTCCAACCACTCCGACCACTACAGGAGGAAAATAATATGACTTTTTTTAATAACCTCACGGGAACTCTAGCAACAAACATCGGTAAAGGTATACTTCAAGGACTGAAACAGTCTGTTAAAGACCTTAGTGGTGGTTCTAATACCTTAAATAATTTTGCTTCACTGATAAATAGTGACGCGCCTAAAGTAAATAAAAGCGAAACTGTAAATTTAAGCGACTTAGATATCACACCAGGAGAGCTTAGCAACATTCTTAAATTAAGAGAGAGTGCCTTAGCTCAAGGTTCAGAAGAAGTTATGTTTAATTTCCGTAATCAAAAATATCAAATGAATGTAGAGTCATTCGATATGAAGCTTGTATAAGATAGGCAAAAACAATATACGAATACTACTATCAAGAAGCTTACTCTGTAAGCTTCCTGTCATAATGCTTCATAGCATAATAAGTCTGGCCACTTTGAATAAAACCACTCACTATCATATAAAGTAAAGCACCTGCTGGTAATGGAATAAAGAACATCATCCCCGTCATCATAACTGGCATCATAGTTGTCATGGTCTTTTGCATCATTAACTGTGGATCTTCTTCTATTTTCTTAGGATCATCTGGAAATTTAGGAGCATTTAAATAAGATGAAAGCCAGACACTAAAACCAAATAAAGCAACCAGAATTAATACATCAAAATTCACAGTGCCTTTCTTCACGTCGTAGACACCAGTAGTACCAAAGTCTTTAATGAAGAAAAATGATTCTGGCTGTTGCGAAGCAGGTAAATAAGCTTGTACTTTCGCAGTACCACCAGCTTTTACTGCGAGCACTTTTGCAGTACCATCGGGTAAAGTCTCTAAAGAAACATACTCATTCTCTTTTTTATCACCGAAGAAGCCCCATTTAATTAAACTATTATCAAACTCAGCATCGCCCATTAATTTAGTCGGTTGAATTATAAATTCTTCACCTTCAAGTAAAGTCACAGACTTACTGTTTAAAGCTATTCGAGCTCGCTTACCTTCAGCATTAACATAAATTTCAGCTTTAGTAGAAGCTTTTACTTCTTTCTTATGCGCATCTGCAGCTTTTACTACCTTTACATCCATGAATATAGGCTGGTCTTTAAAAGGCGTACCTGAAAAAGTCCAGAATAAACCAATTAAAATAGGCATCTGAACTAATAATGGTAAACATCCACCTAATGGATTGATTTTATTATCCTTATAAAAGGACATCATCTCCTGCTGAAAACCTAGGCGAAGGTCTTTAAGCTTCTCTGGATTATCTTTAAATTTATCTTCTTTCTTCTTAATGTCTTCCTGAAGCTTTTTAAGCTTAGGTTGTACTACCTGCATTTTCTTCGTACTTTTAATCTGTTTAAAAGTAAGAGGCGTTAGTATAAGCTTTACGATAGCTGTAAGAAAGACTATAGACCAGCCAAGACTATTTAAACCGATAGTCTTTAAAAGCGTGTGGATCTCATTCAACAGGGGAATGAAAACGGAGTAAGTTATTACAGAAATATCCATCAGAAAATTACTTGAACTAAGCTAGTATAGCTAATTCTTGCTTCACTAAGTCAATAATCTCATAAGGGGTATCTGCAACTTTTACATTAGCAGCCTCAAAAGCCTCTCTCTTAGACTTAGCTGTACCTTTATTACCAGCAATAATAGCTCCAGCATGCCCCATTCTTTTTCCTGGAGGAGCTGTTACACCAGCCACATAGCCGATTACTGGCTTTCTAACATGAGATTTAATATATTCAGCAGCCTCTTCTTCAGCAGAACCACCGATTTCACCTACAAGAATAATCATCTCAGTCTCTGGATCATTCTGGAAAAGTTCTAGTGACTTAATCTGATCTATACCAATAATCGGATCACCACCAATACCAATAGCAGTAGAAATACCGATGTCAGCCTGTTTTAAACCTAAACCTATCTCATAAGTCAAAGTACCAGACCTAGAAATTAAACCTATTTTACCTGGCTTATAAATAGATCCAGGGTGAATACCTATCAAACACTCACCTGGAGTGATAATACCAGGACAGTTAGGACCGTTTACTAATGTGCCGTTAGCCTTAGCTGCGGCATGCAATTTAACAGCATCCTGTGGTGGTAAACCTTCAGTGATAACTGATATTAAAGGAATCCCAGCTTCAATAGCTTCTAAAGCAGCATCTAAAGCGTAATATGGTGGAACGAAAATTACAGAGCAGTCTACTCTAAAGTGTTTAGTTGTTTCATAAACTGTATCAAAGACTGGAATGCCCTCAAAATCCTGTCCACCTTTCCCCGGAGTAACCCCAGCTACGATATTAGTGCCGTAAGCTTTCATCAAACGAGCGTGCGTACCGCCCATAGTTCCTGTAATCCCCTGTACGATTACGTTTGTATTTTTATTAATTAGTACTGCCATTTTTTAACTCTCTTATTATCTTATTATATTCGTTTCTCTGTAATTAAGCCTTAGCTGCTAAGCTAACAGCCTCTTCTACTGCCTTCTCTAAAATATTAGTCATCGGGATACCAGCTTTATCCATAATAGCCTTAGCCTTATCCTCATTATTACCAACTAATCTTACGACCATCTTCGCATCAGGTCTTATTTCTTTATAGTAAGCTAAAGCTGCTGCGACCTCGTCACAGGCAGTTATACCACCAAGTATATTAACTAAAAGTACCTTAACATCATCACTAGAAGAAACTAAATCTAAAGCTCTTTTTACGTGGTCCTTATTAGCACCACCACCTACATCTAGGAAATTAGAAGGCTTACCACCTTTATGCAGAACTAAGTCCATAGTCGCCATAGTAAGACCAGCACCATTACACAGTATGCCGATATTACCTTCAAGCTCAACTATATTTAGACCGCACATTTTACCTCTAAATTCTCTATCGCCTAAATCAGATAAGTGATTAACTAACTGACCAGCGAATCTAGGATGTCTACCTGTAGAATCTTCATTCAGAGTAACTTTTCCATCTAAAGCGATGAAATTATCGTCACCATCTATGATAAGTGGATTAATTTCAGCTAAATCACAATCAAACTTAGTCCATACTTGCCATAATTTATCGACTATAGCCGCAAACTTAATTAACTGAATCCCGTGTAAACCAACTTTAGCAGCTAATTCCCTAGCATAAAAATTAGAATAATTAGCTCCTGGAACTGGAACTATCTGAATATTTTCAGAAGTTTCAATCTCTATTCCACCTTCAGCAGAAGCCATAAGAATAGGACCTCTATAAGCTCTGTCGATTAGTATCGCTAAATAAATTTCTTTTTTAATAGTAACCTTCGGCTCCACTAAAATAGTCTTAGGTAATTCACCTTTAATCGGTAATTTAAAAATGGCTTGTGCCTTATGATAAGCATCTTCTTGATTATCTGCGAACTTAATTCCACCAGCCTTACCTCTACCACCAGATAGCACCTGTGTTTTAAGCGTTTTAGGAAAAGACTTAGCGGGTATAGAAAAGACCTCTTCCGCACACTTAATAGTCTGTCCCACTGGAGTAGGTATACCTAACTCTCTAAAAAGTTCCTTAGCTTCAAATTCAAATAGTCTCACAGTTAAATTCCTTCTTCTAGGGTTATATTGTATACCAAAAATTTAGGGAATTTGAAATATCTAGTGTTTTTCAGCAAATCCTTAAAATTTAATCGCACTGTTATCAAAATATTCAAACAGACAAAATATTATCTGACAATTCAGAGCAACGCCAGAAGTTGATATTCAAAAATGAATTTTTCATAAATTACTAAACCTTCCGAAAATTATCTTAATTCGCACAGGAAGTCAGGTAAGCTTATCAATATAATACACAATCATTAAAGATAATTAACACTAAAGGAGGAAATATAATGGGCATTTTTGGAATTGGAAAGAGACCTTCAGAAGAACCGAGTGGCGAGCCGGTTAAAAAATTCACACCTAAGGAGCTAGAACAGATGCAAGCTAGAAACTCAGAGATGACGACCAGAGAACAAGACAGGAAGGCACAACAAGAAAACCGTGAAACGTTAGAGGGGATAATGAAGAGCATGCATGACGCAGGCCTTGGTACCTACAATATGCCAGGCTTAAGAAAAATAGAAGAAAGATTGAACAATATACCAGCAAACACTATTGAAGATAAACTGCCTAAGGGAAAGAGTAATGATGATGATCAACCACCAAAACGTAGGTGGTGGCAGTAGTCATAATAACAATACTTGGCTGTACTTGAATTGAAAGATTCCTCTCCTCAATAGTCGAAATTTAAGACTACTGGGGAGAGGAATAAAATCTTTACTACAGTTTCCAAATCACCTAGTGTGGAATAAAATCAATATATGGTAATTGATTTTGAGCTAAATGAAACCCAAAAAGAACTTCAAAAATTAGCGAGCGATTTTGCAAGAAAAGAGATACTGCCACAAGCAGAACATCACGATAAAGAGTCTAAATTCCCACTAGAAATAGCACAGAAAGCTTTCGAGGTAGGTTTAATGAACCCAGGGTTCCCTGAGCATGTAGGTGGATTAGATCTCGGGATCTTAGAAGAATGTATTATCGCAGAAGAACTAGGAGCTGCTTGTACTGGTATAGCCACTGCTCTAGGGGCTAATATGCTAGCTGCAGCACCACTTATAGTAGTAGATAATCATGAAATTAATAAAGAATTTTTAGCACCGATGATGGAAGAAGTACAGTTCGCTTCTTACTGCGTAACAGAACCCAATGCTGGCTCAGATGTGGCTGGAGTACAGACTACGGGTAAAAAAATCGGCGATGAATATATTATTAATGGTAATAAGCAGTGGATCACTGGTGCTAAATACGCTAAATGGTTCTACGTCTTAGCTCAAACAGATGCTAGTCAAGGTCATAAAGGACTTTCGGCATTCGTAGTACCAGCGGACACTCCTGGAGTAATAGTTAATAAAAAAGAAGATATGATGGGACAGAGAGCAAGTAGCACTCACTCAGTAACTTTTAAAGATGTTAAAATCCCAGCTAAATATTTACTTGGTGCAGAGGGAGATGGTTTCAAAATATCAATGAAAGCCTTCGATAGAACACGCCCCGGAGTAGCTGCTGGTGCAGTGGGTATTATTAAAGCCTGTAGAGATTATTCTATTAAATACTCCATGGAACGAACTTCTTTCGGTGTACCTATAGCCATGCATGAAGCGGTGAGCTTTATGGTAGCAGAAATGGCTATGGAGCACGAAGCCGCTCAGTTATTAACCTGGAAATCAGCTTGGATGATAGATAGAGGTGAAAGAAACACTAAATTCGCTTCTTTTGCGAAGGCGTTTGCTGCTGATGCAGCGATGAAATCAGCAACTAATGCAGTACAAGTCTATGGTGGTTATGGATACTCTAAAGAGTATCCAGTAGAGAAATTAATGCGTGACGCTAAAATTTACCAGATTTATGAAGGCACTTCACAGATTCAGAGACTAATTATTTCTAAAGAGATTTTTCTTAGAAATAGTTAAAAATTCAGTGATAGATTTTAGCATTTTCCACTGAGCCCTTAATCAATGTTAAAATCTTCCTTAATGACTACTCAAACAAAGTATCAAATGGTAATCGGGCTTGAAGTTCATGCTCAACTCAAGACAGAAACTAAACTTTTCTGTAGCTGTTCTACTAAATTCGGTGCTAAACCTAACCAGAATACCTGCCCAATCTGCATGGGCTATCCAGGTGTCTTACCTGTACTAAATAAAAAAGTAGTAGAATTCGCGACTAAAGCTGGTCTTGCACTCAATTGCAAAATAGACCCTAACTGTAAATTCGATCGTAAACAGTATTTCTACCCTGATCTACCGAAAGGATACCAGATCAGCCAGTTTGATAAACCGATTTGCTCTAACGGGAAATTGAAAATATTTGATAAAGATATAGGTATAGTACGTATTCACATAGAAGAAGATGCTGGAAAATTAGTTCATAACTCTGATAACAGTGCTGACAGGCTTCATGGCTCTGATTACAGCTTAGTTGATTTAAATCGTGCAGGAACTCCTCTCATAGAAATAGTTTCAGCTCCAGATATCCGCAGTGGTGAAGAAGCAGTAGCTTATGTAAAAGAATTACGTAAAATTCTAATGGCTTTAGATGTCTGTGACGGTAATATGCAAGAGGGTTCCCTTAGATGTGATATTAATATCAGCTTAAATAAAGCAGGGGAAGAATATGGAACGAGAGCTGAAATAAAAAATGTAAATAGCTTTAGGTCTATCACCAGAGCCATAGAATATGAATTTAAACGTCAATCACAGCTTTTAGATTCAGGCGAGAAGATTGTACAGGAAACTAGATTATTTGAGGAAAATTCTGGTAAAACCTTCTCTATGAGAAGCAAAGAAGACTCACATGATTACAGATATTTTCCAGAACCAGATTTAGTTCCATTGAATATAGATTTAGATTTCATTACTAAAACGAAAGAAGAGTTACCTGAATTACCTAGCCAAAAAAGGCTTAGATATGTAGCAGAATTCAGTATCTCAGAAGAAGCTGCAACTATTATTAGTGATGATTTTGCTTTAGCTGCTTTGTTCGAAGGAACTATTATTTTAGGTGCTGATTCAGTGAAAGTCGCTAACTGGCTAACTGGCTCAGTCTCTGCATACTTAAACGCTAATGAGACCTCGATTAATGAAACTAAATTAACTGCTGAGAACTTAAATGAAATGATTAACCTAATTCAAGATGGAACCATTTCGGATAATATCGCTAAAACATCGATTATAAATACTCTTCTAGAAAAAGGTGGCTCTACCATAACGATAGTAGAAAAAGAAGGTCTAGCTCAAATAGCAGATCCAGCTAAAATTGAAGCGATAATTACTGATATCATAAAAGCTAATCCTACTCAAGCAGAGCAGTTCAAGCAAGGTAATATAAAAATCAAAGGCTTTTTCGTAGGTCAAGTTATGAAAATCACTCAAGGTAAAGCTGCACCACAGTTGGTTAACGACTGTTTAGATAAATTACTTAGCTAGTTGAGACCACTGCACAACTCCATTTTCTGTGTTTTCGTCCTCCTCAGCCTTGAAACTGCACGTTGTGCAGCGGTCTCTAATTTATTGCTGCGGAGCCTTTCCTTCTGCTGCTCCAGCACCGCTGCCTAAAGCTTTTATACTATCCCTAGTGAAATAAATTAAATCCTTAACCCCAGGTATACTCGCAAACGGACCAACACCTTTCATCGCATCTTTTACAAGTTTAAGTAAAACCAAACCAGCCCCACCATAAATTAATTCATTTTTCTCTATCGGCTCACCAGCCATAGCCTTGCTAGCAACTAAGCCAGCTAAGCCTACTTTTGCAAGACCATTTGTAGCATCTACAACCCCTGGAACTGCTGGATCCTGCCATTTAAACCAAGTTTTAAAAATATTAATAAAATCAGTGGCTGAAGTGAGGGCTAAGAAACCAGCTCCTCCTAAGGCTAAATGTGTTAATAAACCATTAGTTTTTTTACTTGTTCCAGCCTTACCTAAAGCATAAGTCGCTGCAGGAGCGGCATTCTCAAGTATGCCTGAAGCAAAATTAAAAACTTTTGTCACTGAGTCTTTTAAAAATCCTAAACCACCGAGCCAAGCACCAGAGGCTTTAGAATCTAGATTTAAATTCTTAGGATCTGGAGGATTTGTTATATCTTCAATAGCTTCTTGATAAGGGGAAATTTTAGTATTATCGCCAGAAGCTGGCACTGTTAAAGCTGATGAATTAGATGGTATAACAGCCAACGCTGAACCATTTTCCCGAGTCCCATTAGATGAATTTTCTGGTAAATATGGAACTATACGCCCAGAACTATCTATAGCGACAGATGGGGAAGCTGTAACGGGATATGATTCTCCCGTTGATGCCCTAATAGTGGTCTGATTTACAGCCAATTAAAATACCCCTTTTAAAGGTAATTCTATGAGATTCTATTTTTGGACAATCCCATATAGAATAAAAAGCTGTAAGTATATTTTTTTTGATAAATAAAGCTTTCAATATCTTTTCCCTACAAAAAACATTAGTAGCAAGCTAAAATTAAATTTATAAAAGACGAGCCAATTATATTAAATTAATTCCAGCTCTGTTCAAAACATGAAAGAAAACGCAGAAATAACTACAGGTGCTAAAGCTCTGTTAAAAGAGTTAAGGAAGCAGGGGGTAAAGAGATTCTTTGGTTACCCTGGTGGTGTCCTACTGGGTCTTTATAATGAACTCTATAACGAAGAACATTTATTACATATCTTAGTTAGACATGAACAAGGTGGCTGCCATGCAGCAGAAGGCTATGCGACTACCAGCGGTAAAGCGGGTGTAATGTTAGCTACAAGTGGACCTGGCAGTACTAATTTAGTATCTGGAATCGCAAATGCTTACATGGACTCCACTCCAATAGTTTGCTTAACAGGTCAAGTACCTACAGCTGGTATCGGTAGTGATTTTTTCCAAGAAGCAGATATTTCTGGGATTACTTACCCCATAGTAAAACATAGTTATTTGGTAAAAAAACCTGAAAACCTCGCTAGATGCGTAGCTAACGCTTTTCATATAAGTACTACTGGTAGAAAAGGTCCTACATTAGTAGACATGCCAAAAGACGTTCTAAATGGTGCTTACACTGTCACTAATGAAAACACCACAGATAACTATAAGCCAGACATTAAAGGTTATAAACCTAAAATTCATGGAAATCCTCGCCAGATCACTTTGGCTGTAAATAAAATTCTAAAAGCTAAAAGACCAGTTCTTTATATCGGTGGCGGTGTAATTCACGCAGGTGCCTCTAAATTAGTTCAAGAATTAGCTGAAAGCTGTATGCTACCAGCGACTACTACTCTTATGGGGAAAGGGGTAATACCTCATAGACATCCATTATTTATGGGTATGCTCGGTATGCATGGCACAGCTTATGCTAATTATGCCGTTTATAACTGTGATTTACTTATAGGTATCGGGGTTAGATTCGATGATAGAGTGACTGGAAAGCTAGAAGCTTTCGCTCCCGATGCAGATATTATCCATATAGATATAGATCCTGCTGAAATAGGTAAAAATAGAAATATGCGCCCAGAGGTAGATATACCTATAGTCGGCGATGCTTATCATATATTAAAAGATCTTCTTAAAGAGATAAATAATCGCAAAGTCAATAGTGAAGAATGGCTCAAGAAAATAGAAGAATGGAAAAAAGAGTATCCTCTTGACCATGACCCTATTTCAGACAGATATATCAGCCCGCAGCATATTTTGAAACATTTTTCTAAAGAACTTGGTGATAAAGCTATATATTCGACAGATGTGGGACAACACCAAATGTGGGCAGCACAGCACTGTGAAATAGATCACCCGCGTCAATGGCTCACCAGTGGTGGAGCTGGAACTATGGGCTATGGACTTCCAGCCGCTATGGGAGCTGCTGCAGCACTGGAAGATTCTAAAGGTACGGCTGAAGATAGATCTACTGAAACTGTAGTAAATATCACTGGTGATGGTAGTTTCCAGATGAATATTCAAGAATTAGGCACTCTAAAAGCTTATAACCTAAAAGTTATAAACTGCATATTTAATAATAATAATCTTGGCATGGTAAGACAGTGGCAGGAGCTTTTCTATGACGGGAACTACTCTCATGTAGATTTAAAACACGGTAGCCCAAATTTTTCTAAAGTTGCTGAAGCTTATGGCCTTAAAGGCTATAGACCTGAGACTAGAGATGAATTAGAAGAAATAATCAGAGAATCTATAAGCGATGAGGAAGCGACAGTAATCGACTGCCCTATGGCTTATGATATGAATGTCTGGCCTATAGTTCCAGCTGGTGGTTCTAATATGGATATGATGGGAATTGGCAGTAGTACTTTAAAACTAGAAACACCAGAATTTGACACAAGTGATTATGTCTAAATGTTTACAAGGTACTATTGAGAACAACCAAAAAGCAGAACTTGAAGTTCGCGAGCAGTATCAGAATGATCAGATTCAAGTCATCGGTGCAAGGCAGCATAATTTAAAAAATCTAAACGTCAATATTCCTAAAAATAAACTAGTAGTCATAACTGGTGTAAGTGGTTCAGGGAAAAGTAGCCTTGCCTTCGATACTATTTTCGCAGAAGGTCAAAGACGCTACATAGAAAGTCTTTCAAGCTATGCAAGACAATTTTTAGGTCAACTTGACAAACCAGATGTGGAAGAAATTAAAGGGCTTAGTCCAGCTATAGCTATAGACCAAAAATCTACTTCCCATAATCCACGCTCTACAGTCGGTACTGTAACCGAAGTCTATGATTACCTTAGGCTACTTTTTTCTCGCACAGGCACTCCTCATTGCCCAGTCTGTGACACTAAAATAGAAGCCCAAACCATAGACCAGATTATAGATAGCATAATGCTTCTAGAAGAGGGGCGTAAAATACTAGTACTCGCTCCACTATTACAAGGGAAAAAAGGAGAACACCAAAACCTTTTCTCAAGCCTTAAGGCAGATGGTTTTATGCGCATTCGCATCAATGGAACGCTTTATACACTAGAAGAGGCGATTAAGCTCGATAAAAATAAAAAGCATGATATAGATCTAGTTGTTGACCGTATCGTTATCAAAGAAAGTGCAAGAAGTAGAATCGCTGACAGCGTTAGCCTTGCTTTAAATAAGGGTGAAGGGAAAGTTATTATACAAGAACTCTTTGATGATGAAAGCTCTAAAGATCATCTATTCTCAGAACTATACTCCTGCCCTAATGGTCACGGTAGCATACCAGAATTAGACCCTAAATTATTTAGCTTTAACACACCACATGGCGCTTGCTCACACTGTTCTGGACTTGGAGTCGAATTCGATTTTTCTGCTGAATTAATAATCCCAAATGATGAACTAAGCCTTAAAGAAGGAGCGATAGCTCCTTGGGCTAAAACGAATAATGTTTACTATGAAGCACTGCTAGAAGGGCTTTCTAAAAAGCTCGGCTTCTCAATAAATAAAAAATTTAAAGATTTAAGCGAGGATACGCAGCATATTATTCTCCATGGCTTAGAGAATGATCTCATTACGATAAATACTGATAAATATCCAAGCCTCGGCTATGCAAACTATCAGACTCACTACGAAGGAGTTATACCTCAGCTCGAGAGAAGATATAAAGACACTAACTCTGATTCATGGAAAGCCGATGTAGAGAAATTTATGATAGAGAGGCCTTGCCCTGAATGTCACGGTTCTAGACTAAGAGCTGAAGCACGTGCAGTAAAGGTAGCAAAAAAAAGTATCCATGAACTATGTGAACTACCCATAGAAGATCTATATAATTTTTTTGAAGAATTAAACAGTAAACTAACTGAAACTCAAAAATTAATCGCAGAGAAGCTTTTACATGAAATTAAAATTAGGCTCAAATTCTTAATTGATGTAGGGCTTGAATATTTAAGCTTAGCTCGTACCGCTAAAACACTCTCTGGTGGTGAGGCTCAACGTATTCGCTTAGCTTCACAGATAGGCTCTGGTCTCTCTGGCGTTTTATATGTTTTAGATGAACCGTCTATTGGCTTGCATCAACGTGATAATGCTCGTTTGCTGAAAACCTTAAGGCATCTTCGTGATCTTGGTAATACAGTACTAGTCGTAGAGCATGATGAAGATACCATGAAGCACGCTGATTGGATTATTGACATAGGATTAGGTGCTGGAGTACATGGTGGAACCCTTATAGCAGAAGGGAAATTTGAAGATATATTAACTAATACTGAATCTCTAACAGCAGCTTACCTTTCACGTAGAAAACAGATTCCCGTTCCTACTAAATATAGGGATGGTAACGGTAGCATGATTAAACTAAACGGTGCAAAGGCTAATAACCTTCAGAATCTATCACTAGATTTACCTTTGGGGAAATTTATCGCCGTAACTGGAGTCTCTGGCTCAGGTAAAAGTACACTAATAAATGAATTACTCTTACCTGCTGTGCAAAATAAATTAAAGTTAAAAGTCGCTTTCCCGAATAATATCAAAGATATTCAAGGCGTAGAAAATATAGATAAAGTAATAGTCATAGACCAGAGTCCTATAGGCAGAACGCCTCGCTCTAATCCTTCTACTTACACTGGTGCCTTTGACCCAATCAGAGAGCTGTTCAGTCAAACCATAGAAGCTAAGGCTAGGGGATACAGTCAGGGAAGATTCAGCTTCAATGTAAAAGGTGGCAGATGTGAAGCCTGCTCTGGGGCGGGTCTCATCGAAATAGAAATGAATTTTTTGCCCTCAGTTTTCATCAACTGTGAAGTATGTAAAGGTAAGAGATACAATAAAGAAACTTTAGAAGTTAAATATAAAGGTAAATCTATCTATGATGTTTTAGAAATGACTGTAGAAACGGCCGTAGAATTTTTTGAAGCCATACCTAAGATAAAAAATAAATTACAGACCTTACACGATGTAGGCTTAGACTATATTAAACTAGGTCAGTCAGCTACCACCCTCTCTGGAGGTGAAGCTCAGAGGGTTAAGCTCGCAAATGAGCTTGCTAAAAGATCTACGGGAAAAACCTTATACTTACTTGATGAGCCAACTACAGGCCTTCACTGGCATGATATAGAATTATTACTACTCGTCTTAAATCGCCTAGTTGATTCTGGAAACACAGTTCTTGTGATAGAACATAATCTAGATGTGATTCGTCAATGTGATCATATTATAGATTTAGGACCAGAAGGCGGTGCTAAAGGCGGTCAAATAGTGAAAATTGGCACCCCTAATGAATTTATTAAGGATACTGACACCCACACAGCTAAGTTTTTAGCTATGATGGACTAATGCAAACTGTTCTTGAAATTGGAAGCGGAAGTTATAAACTATGCAAACTTGGTGCTTTCAGTGAAAAATTTGAAAGCAGTTTAGGTAAAAACCTTATAGATTTAACTAAAGCTAAAAGACTTAATCCAGAGTCTATAAAAGTTGCTATAAAGAACTTAGACGAAAAAATTCTTCCATTTTTAAAAGCACGTGGAGTGGTTAGTCCAGAGGTATTAGTCTTCGCTACCGCAGCAATAAGGCTCAGCATGGCAGATCCACTTAAAAGTGGTGAAAATTTCCTTAAAGAACTGATTAACAGAGGCTTTAAAAATATCAGGGTATTTTCCGAAGAAGAGGAATGTCTTTATGGAGCTAGAGCCGTTATAGATGAAGTTCGTGCATTAAGACCTAATTTAAAAAACTTTCTCATATTAGATACTGGTGGTGCTAGTCACCAACTCGTACAAGTAATAAACCTTGAGCCTGTAAAGTATAAATCTTTCCCCATTGGCTCTCACACTGATTTAAGCACAAACAGCTTACCAGACTTAATCAGTGAGGGATTTTCAGAAAGCTCAAACTTAGTAATACTAGGCACTACAGGACAGATACTAGCTGGAGCAGATAGCTTATCTAGATCCCGTGATATTTACAGCGATATAGAATCGCTTAATATTAGACTAGAGGCTGCTTCCGTAACAGAACGTAAAATAGTTTTAGAGTATATGGTTAGTGATCCTAAAATCAAAGAACTTTTCGTTGAATATCGCTTAGCGATTCTACCCCAAGCAATTAAAATCATCTTAAATGTTATGAAACAGTTGAAAAGCAATGCCCTGCTGAATTCCAAGCAAGAAGCGATTCAATTTATATCTAAAGTGGGGTTTTAAGTAAAATTTATCTAGGCAAGACACTAATAGAGTTATGCAGTGATCTCTAAGGGGCGTGTAGCTGAATGAACAAGTTCAAGGCTGAGGAGGACGAATGACCGCAGTGTACTAGGTGTACATGAGGATCATGAGGACGACGAAAACGCAGAAATTGGAGTTCAGCTACACGCCCCTAAGCTAAATTTTCGATTAACCAGTCTTTATAGGCAGTATTAATATTCAAAATTGGCATTTGCAGTATAGCTGGGCAAGCATAGCTATGCTTCGCTAAAATTAATTTTTCTATCTCTGCATAGTTATCATTTTTAGTTTTCATGATAATTACAAATTCATCATTTTTTTCTAAATTACCTTGCCATTTATATATGGAATTAACATTAGAGTAAATATTTGCACAAGCAATTAAACCAGACTCCAAAAGACTCTCTACTAATAAATCTGCATTGGATTTAGAATCTGTAGTCGTGTATATAAGACAGAATGTCATCGAAACTATATTATAAAATTAATCGATTGAAAGATGGGCTATTGTAAAAGTGATGAAGACGTTATAAATTATTTTTGACTACCTAATTTAAATTTCCCCTTCATCTTCTTTCTATACTTATAAGGACTCATCTCCAGTCCACCATCTTTAGACCAAATATTTAATTCATGCTGCCTAGCATAAGCCTCAGCCGTTTTAAAAGAAGTCGCATACTTATCATTAGCCCCAAGAATTAAAAGTTCAGCATAGCCCTCTCTGAGCATCTTTTCATTGATGCTAATTCCCTGAGAATCATAGACGTAAGCAAGTAGCCTGCCATAACGATCTCTCGGCTCTATATCTGTCTCTATAAAAATATATTTATCATCACTTAGTTCTTGTTTTAAAAATTCTGTCGCTTTTTTACCCCAATCCTGCTGCTGAGTTTCAGGAGCGTCCATGCCGAGCATTCTTAGCTTAATAATATTTGGAGATTTTCCATAGTTCCCATTTTTATACTTAGTGCTTGACTGAAACCCCAGTTTCATAAAGCCTTCCATATGTGAATATGGCACACATTCCCCTTGAATTATTTTCTCACAAAGCGCAACCCTCAAAGTATCTCCATCGCTAACTTTCAAGACCTTAGCGGGGATCTTAGCTTCGTCACAGGAAACAAGAAATATACAGATTAGACATAAAAAAAATACTTGATTTAAAGCTTTCATGATTAAGATTTCCTAATTGCTATGATAATAGACTTGATAAGAAATTATAAATTCCTAAATATAATCACTGTGATTTTTGTAGTAATTTTACTACTCAGTAATCTTATTGCGAGTATTAAAATCACTCAGATAGACCTGCCTTTTATAGGTAAAGTGAGCTTTGCGGCGGGTTTATTATTTTTCCCGATATCATATTTAGTCGGAGATTTACTTACAGAAGTCTATGGTTACGCTAAAAGCCGCCAAGTAATCTGGACTGGCTTTATTTCACTAATAGTCTCAAATATTTTAATTAAAATTCTTGTAAGCTTACCACCAGACCCTAATTGGAATTTACAGTCATCCTATGAAGCTATCTTTGCGATGAGCTTTAGAGTAAGCGTTGCAAGCATGCTTGCATTTTTCTGTGGTGAATTTTGTAACAGTTATGTCGTAGCCAAGCTTAAAGTAATCTGCGAAGGCAAATTTACAGCCTTACGTATCATCGGGTCTACAGTAGCAGGTGAACTAGTTGATACGCTAATCTTCTACCCGCTTGCTTTTTGGGGTGATCCTAATTTTCCGCCAGATTTAATTTTCAGAATAATGATAATGAATTATCTAGTAAAGGTTATATGGGAAGTGATAGCTTATCCAGGTACTAAGCAGTTAATTAAATTCCTCAAACGCAGTGAGAATGAAGATTACTATGACAGGCACACCGATTTCAGTCCATTTCATCTGAGTGAAGATGATGCCATAACCACAAAACAATAAGCAAACCTAGTTCAAACAATGCAACCCAAATCTAAAAGCATATTCCAAAATCTAAGAGAAACAGCGAGACCTTACGATCATCTTTTTATATTCTCGCTTAGTTTCATGTTCCTAAGCGGAATTGCAAATATATTACCATCATGGCTAATTAAAGTCTCTATTGATGGGATTTCTGCACTTGGCTCTAACTCTACTAAATTCTCTATAATACCCAAACAAGCAGAAGAGTATTTATTAAAACACTACCCAAATGGTCTTGAAATCAGCTTCTTAAATTTCAAACATATTTTTTCAGCTTCAGGCTTAAGCAAGGCATTATATTTAAGCACTGGGGATTTCATTAATCTTCTACCAATAGCTATAGTAGTAGTTTTCACGATAGATGCTATTTTCAAGCTTAGTTATATATTTTCGATTCGCTCATGGGGACTGCGAATCGTTCAAGATTTAAGAGATAAATTTCATCTACATTTAAACCAAATGGCTTTAAAAGATCAGGAGAAATATGATTCAGGCTCCTTAGTTTCAGTCGTTAGTAGTGATTTACAGAGCTTGCAGTCTTGGCTGTCTGAAACTATGACTAATCTTTTTAATGATGGTTTCAAGGCACTTTTCTTATTTGGCTGGTTACTTTTTATAAATTTCAAATTAACCATGCTAACCCTAGTCACCATCCCACTCTTCGCTTTACCAGTAATTAAAATCGGTAAAAAAATACGCAAATACAGTAAAAGTGGTCAAGATTATGTCGGGCAAATAAGCAGCTTTATCAATGAAACACTAGTTAATCAGAGAATTATAAAAGCCTTTAATTTAGAGAACTGGAGACAGAATAAATTTGCTCAAGAATCTAAAATACTCTATAAGCTTCAATCTAATTGGTTTCTATTCATGTCAATAGTTTCCCCTATTACAAATATAGTCGCAGCTTTAGGTATCAGTATTATTTTATACTTCGGTCTAAGATCAGTCGGACAGCACGATATCAGCATCGGCGAATTCTCTTCATTTTTCGTAACCAGCATTCTACTCTATGATCCAATCAAACGCTTAGGGAGAGTATCTACTATATTACAGTCAGCACTTGGTGTTTCAGAAAGAGTCTATAAAATTCTAGACGAGCCTATTCAAGAAGATTGTAAGCAGTTGCAAGATAGTAGTGAACCTAGAACTGAAAGCCTGTCAGCTCTACCTCTTGCAGCCTCAGTAGAATTTAAAAACGTGGTTTTTGAATATGAAGCTAGGTCTGCCGAATCCTCATCTGTGACACAATCGGAGACTAATACGCAAGCTCAAATTTCGCACCGCTCTCGAATCTTTAATAATCTAAATCTTTATATAGCCGCTAAAACTAGCCTTGCAATAGTAGGACCTAGTGGCAGTGGGAAAACCACATTAGTGAGTCTCATACCAAGATTCTATGAAATTAATGCTGGTGAAATCTTTGTAGACTCTCATTCTATAAGAGATCTAAGCCTACATCAGCTAAGACGCTATATAGCCCTAGTAAACCAAGATCCTTTACTATTTACGGGAACACTAAGAGAAAATCTTGAAATCGTTTTACCAAAACATCTTTCAAAAGAAGCTAAAGATGAATCACTAAACCTAGCCTTAGATAAAGCTTATTTACGTGAATTTATAAATGAACTACCTGACGGCATAGATAGTAATATCGGCGAGCGTGGTCAAAAGCTCTCACTCGGGCAAAGACAAAGAGTCTCTTTAGCAAGAGCTTTTCTCAGTAAGGCTCCTATAGTAATTCTAGATGAACCGACTAGTGCGCTTGATAATAAATCACAGCAGTTCGTGTATTCCTCTATTCAAGAGCTAATGAAAGAAAGAACTGTAATAATAATCGCTCATAGATTAGATACTATTCAGAGCTGTAATAAAATCATCTATATGGAGAATGGAGAGATTTTAGAAAGTGGTAATTATGATGAGCTGCTTGCAGGATCAAATAAATTTGCGAGCTTAGTTAAATCCGAGAAAGTAGAAAAAGGCTAAAATAAACCTTTTATGAAACCTCTTTATATTTATTGAATGACTTGATAAGAGTTTCAAATGAGCTTGGTCTATATTTATTAAAATTTTCTTCATCAACAAATACAAAGTCATACTTAATTTCTATAGATGATTTATTTACATCTTCACACCATTGCTTAAGTCTTTGTAGCTTAGGAGCTACATCTAAATCCTCTAGCCCCTTTGTTTCTACTATATAGACTTCGTTTAAAGATTTTTTCACTAAAAAATCAGGGTAATAATTTGACATTTCACCATTATGGTTTACATAATCTAATTTGAAATTAACGGCAAAATAGTTCTTTGCATAAGAAATAATATCTGCACATCCATCTAGAAAAGCTGCAAAACGTAGCTCTAAATCACTATCACCAACTAGCTTATTGAAAATACTTTTCTGTGGTATTAAATACCCCTGTTCTTTTACTACGAAGGGACGCGTTTTCTTGAGCTTGATGTAATCCCTTATCTCAGCATCTCCTTTATCTTTAATAGTTAATTCATTAATAACACGCTTAAAGCCTTCAATAATTGTGCGACAGACCTCAATCTCAGATAGGTTTCTTAGTGTATTTAAATCCTCTAATAAGACCTGGGTGGTAAATAGATAATTCACAATGAAATCCTTTATCAATCCATATAAGAGATCATAGCCAGAGATTAAGCGTAGTTCACGCATAATAGTCTGAGTGTAGTATCCTACGACGCTTTGATAATTTATATTATTGATGGAATCTAATTCAGTAGTGTGTGTGATCTCATCGGTAGTAATATCTCTGAATACTATCTCGCGCTTTTCTTCTTCACTATAGTACTGATATTCAATTTTCTTATATGAAAAAGAGCTAAGAGAAATTTCTGAAAGATTTTTATATTCACGGAAAATCCTTGGTGTTAAAACTGGGATTTCAATATCTAGCTTATCTAAATCTTTTTTCTGGTTATCATTATCAATCTCAATAATGATAGGAGTCTTAGGCTTAGTACCCTCCCCCATCTCTCGCCGTTCTAGCTCTATGCCTTCGTTTTGAATAGATTCTACAAAATCCATAAATGCTTCAGTACCAACTACGCTAACGTACTCCCTGACCTCATTACCAGGATACATTTTTCGCAAACCCCTACCAAGTGTTTGTTCTGGTAGTATATTACTCTTAGCAGCATAGGCTCTCAGACCAACTATAGTCGTGACATTTTTAACATCCCAACCCTCTTTCAGCATTAGTACAGATACAATTGCTTTATAAGGGCTATCCCAGCTATCAATTTTATTTGATTGTTCCCGTAAAGATTTCAGGTCTTCTATGTTCTTTTTTTGGGTAGATTCAGAAATATCTCCATTATTATTAGTGTGAATTACTAAAACAGAGTTTTTAAAATCAGAGAACCGTCCTTCTAAATAACTAGCGACCTCATCACAGTTTTTCGTATCATCTGTCATGATGAAAAGTATGGCTTTTTTATCAAGCTTTTTATGCTCCTCATAAGCTTTACGCCACTCCTCAACACCTAAATTAATGTAATCAGCATATTTCTCTGTATATCGTGAGCTTTGTCTTTCTTGGAGTTTCGCACGGCTAGCGGCATCTGGCAGCACTGGATGTTTTACAACATTTTGATAAATCGCCTCAACTAAGGGATAATCTGACACTGTTTGAACAAAAATAGCACCATTATTATGCTTAGGAGTTGCAGTGACATCGATTTGTAGAGATAAGGATTTCCCTTTCTGTAAAAGGCGATGATGAATGTCTTCAATCGATTTAAACCAAGCTAATTTAGAATCATGGATATGATGAGCTTCGTCATTAATCACCACTAATTCATCTATATCTCGTACTATATCTCTTAAATCCACTTTAGAGTCACTAGTCTCACCAGTAGGGCGTTTTCCAAGAAAATAATCCATAGTATTATCATCATCTACTGAAGGGATATCTTCATTCGCAGAATATAAACGATGAATATTAGTTAGAAAAATATTACCCCTAGGATGAGTTACATGTACTTCATCTTGAATATGCAAGGATAACTGAAAATCATCTCGCCAATTATGTCCATTAAAACCATTATCTGGAATAAGAGGATCATTAAAAAAAATACGCAGTCCATCAAAATCCGTACGTATGCGGTCTAGAACTATAATATTAGGAGTTATGACTAAAAAATTTGAAGCTAAGTCTGAATCAGCTTCATATAATTTATGGTAATAAGACCAAGTCAGAATAAGGCTGATAACCTTAGTCTTACCACTACCAGTCGCCATCTTGATTACAAAACGCCTCCAAGCTTCGTCAAACATACCTGCCGAGACTGCTCCAGAGGAATCGAAACGAAGTAAATCATAACGATCTTTAACTTTGATTACATCATGCAAATAAATAATGGTTTCAAGGGCTTCTCTTTGAGCAAAATAGTATTGAAAATCCTCTACTGAACCATTAGCCTTAGGTAAAAGGTGTTGAGACCGAAACCACCAGTTCAGCAGTGAAAGGCTAGTTTCAGAAGCTCCTTGATATCCACAATTACGCCATTCATTTATTTTAATTCTGAGTTGATGCACTAGTGGTGGTAAGAGCTTTTCATAACTACTCTCACGCAAAGCCTCATCTGCTGGGAACCAGCGATACTTTGGATCTAGAATTACATGTGGTGAACTTGGAAAATCAGGATGCAGTGCCATTATTATCACCTTTTGAATCTTTAAGAAGATATGTTTCGTTTGAAAGTTTTTTTAAAGCTCGGATACCATCTTTCTTGTTAAGCACTTTTAGCTCATATCTAGCATTTTCTTGTAGTTTCTCAAAGCGGGTACGCTTATCAAGACCTTCTCTAATCATTTGGGCATTTCTACTCTCCATATTAGAGAGTACTGTTAGTTCATTTATACTTGCAGAATCTCGAATATTCTCGCCATTTTTCGCTCGGCTGGGGTTCTGTTCTCGCCAGTCTTTCGCAGTACAGCCAAACAAGCTTATATTCAGAAGATCAGCCTCTTCAGCGTATTCAAACTCTTTTCTCCATTTATGAGAATTTGGTATAACGTACTCTTGGACAGCATCTGTATGTATGTGATAATTCGCTTTACTGATGATACGTTTAACACTCCACTCAATATTATGCTGATTACTTTCTATTTCCTTAAGGCGTTGATATTCTTTAATCAGATATAGCTTAAAAACAGGACTAATCCATGTACCAAATTCAAAAGCAATATCACGGTGAGCATATGTACCTCCGTAGCGACCGGGTTTGGCGATTATACCCTTAGCCTTAGTTTGCTCAATCCATTCTTTTACACTTAATTTAAAACTATTAAGCCCAGACCTCTCGGCAAGTGGTCTAAAGCCATTAATATCAAAATCTGGATTATGCATTTGCTCCCATACTGCTAAAAACTCAAGGGTATTACGATTTCTGAGCCAGTCTTTTACAAAAAAATCCCCTTCTTTAGACTTAAGCATGTCAGAGAGGCTAATATAATCTTCACCATTAACATCAGCAATGGAAACGATATTTTCTTGAATGGTTATTTCTCTTTTTTTCTTTTTATGAAATAGCATTTAATCTTCACCTAGTTTTAATTGGGGCGAATTCGCCCTATTTAAAATTTTTATATAGACACCTCTACTACTTTCATCGTATCGTTACCGAAGATATCTACGACTTTAACCGCAAGCTTACGCCTGCCTTTAGTACATTCTTGTACTACACTTACTAATTCAAGACTGCGATTTTTTTTAGTACGAAAACTCTGCCACTCATTTTCAAAAACATAATCTCCAGTCCACTGCTCCTCATAATCAGAATTAGGCTCTCGCTTAATACGAATAATTTCTTTTTTATTCTCGAAATCAAAATCTACTGACCAATAATCAATCCAATCTGTCCAGTGCTTAGTTAGTACTTCACGGCTAACTATACCTTCCTTATCTTTACTTACTTTAATAATCTGACCTTTTTCTACAATAATTTTATTTTTACCATTAGCTAAAGATGAAGCTACGTTATCGACTGAATCCTGTGAATAAAATACTGAAAAATCTGTAAGTTCTATGGAGACTTTATTTCCTTTAATAATTGGTTTAACTTCGATGAAAGAAACATCATGAAAAACTACTTGATTCTTTTCTATAGCCCGCTTATCAAATACATCACGAGGTATATATTTCATCGCAAGATCTATGCCTTTATTTTTAGCTTCCTCTTGTATATTGGGAAATAAGCCCATCTCAAATTCAAAGCCAAGTATATCTACCTTCGTAAGGTGCTTTTGGCGACACTCATTTATTATCTCTTCTACAAATAAGCGTGTGACTGGTAAATTAATCGGTCCTACTGCTATTACTCGTCCAGCTTTCTTACCTGAGAATGTTTTAAAGCCAGTTGTAGCCTCAGCACGATAAGCATGTAAAATTAAGTTAGTAAAAGCGGCTTCACGTTCTTCTAATTGTCTAAGCTGCTCTTCTTCACGTAAATTAAGATTTACGCCGATATAATACTGACGCTCATATTTACCGAGATTAAGAATTTCAAATGCTCGCCAGTTTTTTTCGGTCTTTTTTAATTCACGCTGTACGCCAATCATACGCTTACGAGTGGTATGAATAGCGAATTTCCCGAGATCAGAACCTATCCATTTACGCCCCAATTTCTCTGCCACAGCAAGAGTAGTCCCAGAACCACAGAAAAAATCAGCGACTATGTCTCCCTCGTTGGAAGAGGCTGTTAGTATTTTTTCTAAAATAATCTTTGGCTTTTGAGTTGGATAACCCAATATCTCTTTTGAGGATGTAGCAACACCGAAACCTGGGAACTCTGTCCAAATTGAGTCTAACTGAATGGTGTATTCATCTAAATAGTACTTTTTATATTTCTGACCACTAGATGAAGTATAAATCAACCCTTTTTCCTCCATTTCTGCAATCGATGATTCTGAGTAATCACCTAGTGTCGTTCGTTTAAACTTCCTTCCGTCTACATTTTCGTATCGAAATTCTTTGAGCTGTTTTTCTGTTAGTTCTGCTGAGACAAAATTAAAGATATTTTGACTGCTTTTTGAATACATGATTATATTGTCAAAAGTTTTTGGCCAATGCTTAGCTTTTTTCTTAGCACCTTTGCCAACAGCATCTTTTTTCCAAATGATTTCACCGCGAAATTTTTCTTTCCCAAACACCTCATCTAGAACCAATCTTATATAAGCACTAACCCTCCAATCACAATGCACATAAATACTTCCATCATCTGCTAATAAATCTCTCATTAAGACTAGTCGTTCGTAAATCATGGATATAAAGCTGTCAGAGCCACGTCCCCAAGTATCACGATACGCAAGCTCTTCTAAAATAGTAGGCTCTTTAGTAAAAGTATCATCACCAATCTCAATATCCATCGAGAAATCAGCACCGACGTCAAAAGGAGGATCTATATAAATTAGTTTAATACCACCCTGTCTTTCGATTTCCTCACGCAGAGGACCATTCTTAAGAGAGGATAAGACTAATTTATTATCTCCCCAAATTAATTTATTAGTCCAGCCTGTAAGCTGACGACCTCTGCCATCCATGCTAATTCCATGCCATTTAAAGAAAGACAAATCTTTAGAGCGGTTAGAGTCTTCTGCCCGTGGCTCATCTACTTGTTCTATAGTCTGAAAAGGTAATACTGCATTAGAGACTTCATGGGTTTTACCATTCCAAACTAATTCTACTTCACGCTTATCTTCAAACAACATGAAGCGATATGAATCTGGCAGAGGGCGACCCTGTTCAAGAAGGTGAATAATATCTCTGATTTCGTTATCTGTTAGCTTCATTGAAATAGTCTTGATTATATATTTAATTTTAAATGATGACAGGGTTTTTATATCTACCTAATAAAAAAATAAAACACCAAATAAGCAAAACCTATAACAAAGTAATGGCTGTCTATTCTGTCAAGAATCCCTCCCTGAGCCTGAAGTAAAGTACCTGAATCTTTAACCTTCGCTCGACGTTTAATCATGCTCTCAAACAAATCACCCATTTGAGCAATAATCGCAAGAATTAAGCCAAGAATAAAAACTAAAGCCCAATTAAGAAAACTTTCTTTAAAATGAATGATGCCTAAATACCCCTTCATAAAGCTCCCGATCGTACTAATAATGCGGGGGTCTAACTGATGTTTACAAACTAATATACATAAAGCAAAACACAGAGAACCAATAAATAAGCCAAATAAGCTGCCTTCTATTTTTTTATTTGGACTAATTGTTTTAGTAAGAGGAATTAAACCAAAATTCTTGCCTCCAACAAAAGCAAAAATATCATTTAAAGCCACCGAAAAAATAATAGTCAGAAGAAATAAATCACCATGCTCTAAACCTCTAATTAATGGATAGAAAGAAGGTGCTAGTCCTAAGTAAATTAAAAGTAATATTGAAGAAATAAAGTGTTCATAATCACGGGAAACACTTAAATCAAGCTTCAGGCTTGAATTTGTTCGTTCAACTACGCGCCCGTTAATTAGCTTCAGTAAATAAAAGCATAAAGTAAACAAAAGAAATATCGTTAAATGAGAAAAGAAAACTACAAAAAAATATTTTTCATAAAGATCTGGAATTATTAAAGCTAAAACATTAAAAAGACAGACGAAAATTAAAATCAAAGTTCTTGGTACTTGAATCTCTTGCTTTTCAAGCATATTAAAAGCTTCTCTCAGAGCAGCTAAAGAGAATAACAGTACCATAGCAGAGACGCCTAGCTGACCTCCCCAGTTTGCTAGCAATACCAATGCTATAAGCAAAGCTCCAATAATTACTCTATTCATAAAATTTATGGAATTCTATATATTACTATTTTAAATGAAGTTTAGTAGAATTTAAGCAATGGAAATCACTAAAAGAAAGTATTTTCTTTTATCCTTATTTTTAAGTTTTTCAATTGCTGCTTTCGTTCAATTCAGGGCTATTTTTGACGAGACAGCGATCAATTCTGGCGTTCGCAATCAAATATACTGGATGGCAAGATTAATGGATCCTAGCCTCTTCCCGAATGATCTAATCGCTGATCACTTTGCTCAGCCTAAAATGATTTCACCAATTTTGGCTGTCATTTATAATATACTGCCTAAAAATATAGAACCAAATGAAATCACGCAACTCATACCTTTAATCCTAGTCATAGTTTCAACGATTTTCCTATTTAAAGCAGCTGAGATACGCTTTGATTGCAGATATGTTTTTTGGCTCTGCTTTGGTTTTAATGTAAGTATCTGGATGATCGACAATCTAGCTGGTGGTTTACAGAGATCTTTTTTCTACCCTCTATTTTTTTTCTTTCTGTGGATGTTCGCTAAAAGAGCTTGGCTAGCCGTTTTTCTATCATTACTCATTCAGGCTTTTATATATCCCATAGTATTTATAATTTCCTTGGCTATTCTATTTTTAGATTTAATATATAAAAGACTTATACAAGAAAATATCTCAAAGATACAGCTAATTACAACTATCTCAGGGATAGCTTTTGGAGTTTTAGTAATCTATATTAGATATCTATTCTTCACAGATACACTTGTATCAGGATATCTATACGAAGAACTACTGCTAAAACATTATTTAGTTTATGTTTCACCTACAGTAATAATGATTATTTTGACGCGTTTTTTTTATAAACTCGAAACTAGTTTAATAGAAGATAATTCGATAATAGTAAATAAACTCAGCACTTCGACTAAACACTTTATGAAACATAATGCTAGAAATATTCTTGTCATCTCTGTATTATTTATGAGCTTTAATTTTTGGGACGATAACTTAATTAAAATTAGTAAAAATGAATATAGGATTTATAAATTTATAAAGAACACAGCGAAAGACTCTCTCATATTAGCTCCTCTAAATATAGCTGATAATATACCAGCCCTTTCATATCGCAGTGTTTTAATAAACTCCGCAGCAAAAATGCCAGTCGGCAAGAAATATTCATTAGCCATGAAAGAAAGGCTTAAAGACGCAGAGAGCATATACTCAGCTCACGATATTCAAGTGATGTCTAAATTAATCAAAAAATATGGCATAGATTTTATCGTAATTAATTTAGACGAACACGGAAAAGTTTCTAACGGCAACACTATACTTAAAAGCTTAGCTTCAAGTGATAAAGTGGTTTTTAAAAACAAAGACTATGTGATAATCAAAGTTTCAAGCCTTCTGAAGCAAAGGGAGAAAGCATAATTTTCTTATGCTTCTCATAGACTGCTACTTCTGTGATATTAAACTCTTTTAAAATCGCTTCTAGCTTATCATAATTTTTACCTAAATCATGTGCTGCATGAGCATCACTAGCAATAGTAAAGCTAATACCTTTATCTTTAGCCATTTTAATTAAATCAAAATGTGGATACTGCTCCCCAATAGGCTTACGATAACCAGCTGTACTGATTTCCATAGAGAGATCGGCTGCTTTAATAATATCTAAAGTCTCACTATATAAATCTGTTAAATCCTTAGTGGGAAAGAATTTAAAAATTTTAATTAAGTCCAAATGAGCAAGTGAGTCTACTAGACCAGATTTCGCTGTTTCTTGAATCAATCGATAATATTCAATATATAAATCATCGATATTATATTTATCGTACTCACTGATGTAATGAGGATGATCAAAAGGAAAATCAAAGACAAAGTGAACTGAACCTAAAATAAAATCTAAGTCATCATAATGTTTCTCTGTCCATAATTTACCCTCAGTACTAGTCTCTGGGTCATTATCTAGCTCTATACCAGCACGCAACTTAATATCTGGATTGCGTTCCTGAAGCCGCTTAATTTCATTAAAATCAACTCCAGCCTTATATCTGTCATGATCAGTCAACGCTACATCAGTAAGACCAATAGCCCTAGCTCTATCTGCCCATGGCTGCAAGACTTCTTCTCTGTAATGGAGATCATCTCTATGAGCCTGAGGATGGTTATGGTAATCAAACTTTAGCATGATAGTCTTCTTGAACCAGAAGTTCTGCTTCTGGAATAAGTTTTAGAATATCTTTTAAACGAATTATAGGAGTGTAGTGAATACCAAGATCAAACATTCTTGATTCCACCGCTTTAGAAATATCTACAAGCCCTATAACTTGAATTATCTGAGCATCAGCTTCTTCACTAACTTTTCTAATTAATTTCACCAAAGTATCTGAATCTCTAACCTGATCCTGAACTAAACAAACCTTAGATCCCTGTTTTAAAGGACCTTCAATCCATTTAGAATACCCAAACTGCCGAGGCTGATTTCTAACATAGAACGATGTTAATTCTTGTCCCCTAATATAAGCAAGTAAAGCTGTAGTAGATGGTAAAGAATAAGTTATAGAGGAATTAGAGCCGATCGCCTCTACTTGGTCTTGCAGATTATGTAAAATTGCCATACTTGCAAGAAACAATCCCTCTGCCGATAAAGTAACCTCTTTAACGTCTAAAGCGATATCAGCAATTTGACCATTAGTTAATATATTATCTCTGCGAAATATAGCACTTTGAGCCAATTTTTCAAGTAATTTCTGCTTGACCTCTTCAAATCTCATCGAGATTAACTTCGTGTCAAGTCTAAAATCTTGGCTAGCTGAACTATCTGGATTATCCATTGAAAGAAAATTGTAGCAGATTCAGATTAAATCAAGAACTTTTCAGGTATTTCATTAATACCAATTATACACATTTCAAACGAAAAGTAATACAATTTAATATGGATAAAAATAAATTAAACACCTAGTCTTCAGGTGACCTAATTTGGATTGAAAATAATTTGAGCTTAACAGCGACTATCCAAAAAACTCAACACCCATTAACCACCATGCAGTACAGCTCGGTTAATGATCTTTTGCCTGCAATGCAGCAGAGCTCAGTTAATGATTCCTTACCTACAAAACCTACAAATAATGAGATACGAAAAAATGATATAACACCAACCACCACGGAGGTCCCTGATCTACGAAAATTAGATATAGAAAGTATAAAGCAGTCAATTAAACAAAAAAGATCTCGATTGAGCTCTTTCGGTAATTCAGATGATGAAAATTGGTCTAGAGCTGATCAATTTAATAAATTCAAAACAAGAGCAGATAGATATTTAAGCTCAAGACCAGCTATTTATAATGCAATAGTAACCGCTCTGGGCGACGATTTAGCTGCAACTATGGCGGGCTTACTCCGCAACGTCTCAGAAGGTGTTTTAAATTTTGCTAATGCCTCGGAGGAAGCCTTTAAAGGCTTACTAAAATTTATCTTAAATGTTTCTAGTATAAGTGTTACTGAAAGCATTATCAAAACTGCTGCAAAATTCATATTACCTAAACATATGCATGATGAAGCCAGAAATATTATGCGCTTACCACTTGAAAGCCTTGCAAATAAAGAGCTTATTGCTAAAGAACTTGAAAATATTTTATTAACTGGTCCAAGAGATCATTTAAATAATTTTGAATTAATGAACGATTTTAGTAAAGAACAGAAAATCGTTGAACTTTTTAAAGCAAATGAAGCTTTAAAATTCGCCCAAAGTTTTAATCCAAATCAAGACGAGATAGAAAAAATAAAAAAATTCCAATTAAGTGTCCGATTCTTTGAAAGTGGTATTAAAGGTAGCCTCTGGGCATCTATCCCTTTCTTAAACCGCCTATTTAGAACTCATGTACTCGGAGCAGAAGGCTTCACTGGTCTAAAAGGAGTTCAGGAGACTGAAAAACATACGATGAACCCTCTGCAGAAATTAGCAGTGGGAATGTCCCTTAGTTTTGGATTTATTTTTCAAGGAGGGGTAATTGCTTTGAATAAAATGAGTGAAAATGGTAGCAAAGTTGCTAATTGGGTTATTAACAATACAGGCTTCTCCCAAGGACTGTTTCCAACTAAATCGGCGATATACTTTAATCAAGGACTAGCCTATGATGCCTCACGCCTTGCTAATTCACAAGGAAAAGCAGAGGTCTTTGAAAGCGGCTTAATAACATCATTATTCACTCCTATATTATATTTCGGTGATATATTCACTCGCTTTATTGGCAATATGGCTGATAAAAACCTAGCCAAAAAACATGGCATCGAAGAAGGTATATTAGTCAAAAAAGACCTTAATGGGGAAGGTTTATTGGGTACTTTCAATAAATATTTCCCTCACGAAATCAGTCACGGCGAGATGATACCTAAAACAGACCATGATCCAGACCTCAAACGTGATGCTAAACTAGCTCATGCTGATATGACTATCTCTAAGATACTATTACACTCTCTAACTGTCTTTGCTACAAGAATATTTATAAATAAACAGACTAAATCTTTTGCTAAGAGTCATGCCTAGCTTTATGAAACATAAAACCTGCTTGAGCTAAGTCATAAATCCATTCATCAAATAAAAATTGATCTACTCTAGATTCACCATACTCATAAACAGCAGTATTAAGAGCCTTCTGTAATAAATTAGCTTGACCTAAACCGCTGTTAAGTTCTATGACAGCTAAATCTAAATCAATGTCCTTTTCTATACGACTGGAATTTTTAGCCTTTACTTCTTTAATTAAACTCTCTAATTTACTTAAAGACTCTGCCTGAGACTTACCTGAGCAGAGAATGACTTTTTCACCTTTAAAATTATAATAATAATTAAGCCCACCAAAGCAATTCTCTTCACAGATAACTTTAAAATTTTTCAAATCACTGTTAATCCACTCTTCGCTATCGACCTCAGGAGCAGTAGATTCGGAATTCTGTGAAAATTCTCGACTGACATAAAGATATGGAATATAGTCAAAGAGACCATTTAGCATAAATATATTACTAAAATCACCATCTAAGTTATATACTTTTATCTCATTTTTCCGAGCATATTCTTTAGCATGCTCTGGAATTGCTTTTTTAAGTATATTTTCTCCATAGTGATCTAAAAGAATCTGCAACTTGTTAGCAAAATATGGAGGCATAATCAGTATAGGTTCACCGTAAAATAATTTCGCTCCCTGACCCGCATTCACGGTTACCTTACCAGCGTTCACAGAGAATAAATATCCCTTAACTCCAGTTAAGCTCTGGAAACTACGCATAGCAAAGAAAAGCTCAGGAGCTGGATATTCAGTATTAATAACTAAACCAGCCTCTAAAAAGCTATCCACAAGCTGCCCATAGAAAGCTTCTTGAATAAAAGCTTTTGCATTGTTAGGAACAAATTCTTGCATCACCACATCATCAGTACTTGAATACTCTAAAATAAAATCTAGAATCTTTTCTTTATCTGTGCGAATATTCAGCCTATCACTGATACCCCTGCCACCAGATTCTTTACTGGACTTCAAAAGCCATTCATCTAAGTGCCCTGCATTTAAACGAATTAGTTCTTCACTAATATACAGAGATAATTCTGTTTTAGTTTTAAAACGATTCTGCTTAAAGTTAATCTGAATCAAAGAATTAATTTGTGCTTTCTCTAAAATCGCAGCAAGCTCAGTCTTGGCATACATTTGACGCATATTAAGATACGACCAAACTTCTGGGACTTCTATCTCTTGCGTAAACCCGCTTATATACTGTGAGTGAGTATGAGCTGACATAGTAATATCTGGATCTGGCAGTCCAAGTAACGGCTCCAGCAATACTACCGCATGCACAAAGCCATATTCATTTAACTTAAACTTTTCATGTGAATTTTCAAATGGTGCAATAAACTCAATGCCTTTATTAAAGAGTTCTTCTACTTTAAATGAAGTATAAAGCTGTCTAATTTTCCCTTCTTCAGTAAGATATGGGGTAAAAGCAGTAATAGTCGTAAAAGTACCACGATTAAGAGTATCTGCTTTAGCCTCTCTAAATATTGGAGACCTTAAAACTAAAGGCAAATCCCAAGAGTGTTTCCCTGGACTACTAATACCTGCTATGTAAATAATCTTATGCTGAGCTGAATTTAAGCCAAATAGCAAATCAGCTCTAGCAGTATCACCTTTAATAATGACTGGTAGAGGGTGCCTATCATGATAATTTCTCACAAAATTTCTTAAAGCCCTCATGCAGTCCCAGAAACGCTCTTCTATACAGATAGTTTGATGTTGATAACCAATTGGTATCAAACCATTTTCATAATCACCGATTAATAAATCTCTATAAGCCTGAGAAGTCTCCTGCAGAACAGTATATTCCGAAACCAGCTTCCACAGAAGCTTATAAATATTAGTACCACTAGCAGCACTAAACTTAAACATTTTCTCTCTAAGCTTATTTGACAAATAATACTCATTATCAAATCCATAAACCTCACCAGCAGACAGTCTATGAAAAGCATAAGGAGGATAATCTTCTTCATGAATATTTAGATATTGGTCAAAGAAAATACCTAGCTGGTTAATCATCAAATTATGATCAGCAATCGAAATACTAAGAGCAACTAAAAAATTATAATAAGCCAACTCAACAAAAGAAGTAGCTATCTCTAACCCTTGATCTCCTAGCTTAGCTTTCAGAGCTTCAGCTAATTTAGCAAATATACCTTTACTACCTTGATGATCTCCAAAGATATTAATAAACTCAGCTTTAAGCTCAGATTCATTTTGAGCAATACTCAAACTAGAACATAGTGTTAAAACTTCAGGAACGAATCCCGACAGATATTTAGCAAAAACCTCCATCAAGGCAAGCAATTTAGCAGCTTGACTGATCTTAGTTTTCAATTCAGCATGAGAATTAACAAGCTCTAAATATTCAGCACAATACAAAGGAATCAGATTAGTAATATGATGTATTTCTCTATACTGACTTAATTCCTCTTTAAAATTATTTAGTGCCTCTATTTTATAAACTCTAAAAGCATTTTCCTGCTTAGCTTTCGCTCTTAAATCTATACTCTTAAAAGCATCAGTACTGATTAGATCAGCTTCTTTCGTAGAGCCAGCCTGCTTCACTATTCGACTACTACTCTCTATAAATATAGCTTCCTCGCATCGCACATATAGCTTAAGTACTCTTTCATTAAAATCTTTAAATAATGAACTTACATAACTAATATTTTCTTTACTCTCACCATTTAAAACCCAGCGCCCACCCAAGACTAACCACTGTTCAAAACTTAAATTATGGTTCCAGTAATCATCATCACTCAGACGAGCATCTTTCATTCCTTCTAACTTACTTAAAGTGCAAATACTATGTTCGTATCTTTCTAAAACCCTTATAGAAACAGAACTCTTTTTTGCTGATTGATATTTCTGTTTTAGAAGATCTTTCTTTAAATCTATATATCTCTTAGTTTCATTAAAGAAACTCTCATAGATTTTAGCTTCACTCTCATCAAGTGACTTCTGTAGCATAAATTTAATATGTAATTTCGCGAAAGTTCCTTCCTCATCGACTTCCTCTGCCCATTTATCATATATGCTTTGAGCTACCATATGGCTAGCGACAGTACCACCAAGTGCAAGCCATTCTTTGGTCGAATCATAGTCAAGAAAAGGCTTTTTAGCCTGCTGAGGATTATCAACTAATATCATTAATGAATCTGGATTACGCATCTTCATTAATGTACGTAATTTTACTAAATTAGTTAAAAGACTAATCAATTCAGCATGATCAGAATTAAGCTGAATAATATCTACGCCTTGATAGGCTAGGAGTGGGTTCTTATAAAAACCTTTTTTATAAGTCTCTAAATACTTAATCTCTGGGCTAATTTCACGTAATTTAATCAAAAGCTGTGCAGCATTACTTTCATCAGTCTTCTCTAAATTACGCTTAATCAAAGGCCATTTTTCTATCTGAGAGCCATAAGTCATCAATGAAGCAATAATCTGCTCACGATTAAGAGGCTGCTCTAATTTTATTAATTCTAGAGATAACTTATCTAAAGCATCATCTGCAATATTTTTAAATTCACCAGACATAAAAATATCTGGGTCTACATAAGGATCAAAAACCTTTATTTCTTTAGGAAGCTCATGGTTAGTGATCTGCTCATGATAAAAAGATTCTATTTCTGCAAGCGAAGTATTTTTAATAAAACGCTTCTGCTTTAATAAAAGAGCCATTAAATACTGATTAGCATTCTCTCTTTCATCAGAAACATTACCTTTATAAGAAGCATTTAACGCAATGCTAATGTCCTGATAAGCTTTCACTGTGCTATTTCTTGAATTAGCTGCATCTATAGCTTTATTCATCAGCTCTATTCTTTGAAATATACCAGTCTCATTAATAATCCTAGAATATTTTATTAGCTCAGCGAAAAAAGCCCCCTGCTTATGTTCTGGCTTATTATCATTTAAAGAATGAAGAATAAATAAGGGCTCTTTAGTAATACAGTAGCCTGTAGATGCCATAGTTCCGTGTTCCATAATGTGGATGCCGACTTTAGTATTATCTCTTGAATTAATGGTGTCCCTTACTTGATAACCATCTATGTTAAAGCTCTGAAAAACCCCCTGAAAACTAATCGCTTTAGAATACTGTATAGCTCTACAGGTATTTTCTATAACCTTCGCAGAACCAGCACTAGAGCTAGAATCAAAGAAAGAGTTTTCAGTTTCACTCACTAGATCTATATAGTTTTTACCAATATTAAGAGATTCCCTATCATCAGCTCCTAATATACGTCCCATTAAATTAGTCACAGAAGAAACGACATTTTTACCAAAATCAATCCTAGATGGAGCTACAGTAAAATTGAAATAGTAATCAGCAGGTATGAATCTATCAGTCTCGACTACAACCCTCTCTATATCAGCTCCAGAGAGTAACTCTTTATATATACTAGAATCGAAATATCTAAATTTCGTTTCAATAAACTCTTTAGTAAGTTTATAATCCATCTCACCTTTAAGAAAATTACTGTATTCACTAACCTTAGCACTAGGACTTAAGTCTAGATTATTCTTTAGCTGAAAATACCTTTCTTTACAGTAAGTGAAATGATCTTCGCTTTGGTGTTTAATTAAAGCTAAGCTAGCAGTATCTTTTTCCGCGTCTCTATAAGTAGATAAGATTTCTAGAATTACCGAAAATTTATCCGCTTTAGTTTTTAAAATTTGAATATCTAAATCATCCTGTAACTGATAAAGATCAAAAATCAACTCAGCAGCATTTAATATAAGCTCTTCATAGTATGTTTTTCTAGCCAAAACCATTTCATAGCTTAATTTCTGAGCTGAAGCATAAGTGGAAATTTCATCCTTAAGTAATTTAATAAAATCGTCTATTAATGGACCAAATAAAGTCGTTTCTAATTGATAATGAAATACCTTATTAACGGCACTAGCATTTTTTATAGCAGTGTAAAGTCCCTCAGCAAGACTAATAGCTAAATCCTTAGCATTCTGCCATTTAATACTAGGCGTACCAGTCTCTGGATCAGTAATTATAGAGATCGAAGCATTCTCAAAGAAAGAATCCACCTTGTCTGCTATGTGAATAAAATCCTGAGTTACAAAAGTATAAGGAATAGCTAAAACTCTCTGCTTAAAAGAATTTTCATCATTCTCAACATAAAGATTCTTACCTAATAAAATCCTTGCAATAATATGCCCCGATCTTTCTGAAAGTCTCTGCACATAAACGACAGACTTTTTATTAATAGCGGGTGTCTTTTCTGCAAGCTCAATAAGATCAAATATTTTTAAATGTAAATTTTTATCAAAATTACTCAAAGCATCCACTAATTTCAGATAAGAACTTCTTTGTTTAATATGCTCGTAAATAAAGTCAGTGAGAGTATCAGAAAATTCTTGAATGAATTTTTTAAGCTGGTTAACAGCTTTCAGTATCCTAGCTCGTGGAATTTCACTCTGCTTTAGAATAAAGCTTAAATCATCAAGAATAATATTTAAATCTAATTTAGCCGTAGCGAAAAATTCTTCTTTCAGGGACAGAGATACAGAATTTTCATTTTTTAAAGCATCTTTAAATTCATCGCTTAACTTAATATAAAACTGATAAATTTCTTTACTAATAGTAGTTAACTTCTCTGTAATGAATTTAGAAGTCTTCAGTATTCCAGCATTAATTAAAATAGGTCCCTGTTCATGAGCGACTCTCGAACCACGCTGAGCAATTAAATCAGAACCTAAATGCTTAAGAGCTTTCTCTAAAACCTTATAATAAGTCTTCGCTCTCTCTTCATTGTAAGTATCAGTGAGGCTATTAAATAAGTCAACTGAAGCCATCCCCGAAAAAGGATCATCAAGATGCTTTGCGTAAAGTGCTTCTAACTTTTCTATGTCATAAACCTGTGCACCTGTTAAGGAACGGTTTCTAAGAATCTGTACTAAAGTAAATTCTTCTATCTCTGTTAAATTCTGTTTGTTTTTTTTATTTTTTAAAACCGTCTCTATAAAACTACTTAGATGAGCCCCTGCATCATAATACTTAGTAGTCTTCTTATCTGCTTCAAGAAAATTTAAAAGCTTCTTTAAATCACTTTCATTTATCTTAGAAATAAAATCATAAAATTTACTATACAGAAAATCCTGCTCCTTAGACTTTCTCAGACTCGCATAATAGAAGGCATATAGATAGAGAGGTGAAAACTCTGCTTTAATCTCGCTATCTATATGCAGTATATTCGTAAGTGAATCATAAAATAAAATATGATGTAAACGTTCTGAGACCCTTATATCGACTGAAGAGTCTAAAGTTTTAAAAAACACACTCAGTTCTGGAGAATTTCTTAGAAATTCGTTTAAATCTTTAATAAAATTAGCATCTAAGCTCCGAGAACGAATTTTCCCCGTTATAATCTCTAAATTATAATCCTTAAAAGCATTACCAAGACTTGGCTCCCAATGAGTGAAACCTGGATCTATTAATGATTCTTTGGTGAAGATATAAAGCTCTATCATGCAATTAAGATAAAGAAGCTATGAGGATTTCTACTAACTAAGCTTATTTCCCTTGGCTTCTTTAAATAGATTGTACTTGTAGAATGGGGAGAAGTAAAGAATTTAAAGATATGGAAATCTCTGTGAATTTATCAGTGTTAGTATAAATTAAAGCAATGTCATTCCTGAAGTTAAATGAAATAATAAAAAAAATAAATCAGCTCCAAGAATTTCAACCAATTAGCCACGAAGCTGAGTCTGCTTTCTGGAAAAAATTTAGACTAGAATATAATTATCATTCTAATCGCATCGAAGGTAATACTTTAAGCTACGGTGAAACCGTCAATTTACTTGAAAGAGGAATCGCTTCAGAAAAATCTTTCAGAGACAATCTTGAGATTAAAGCTCATGATTTAGCTTTAGAAGAAATTAAAGAAAGAGCTGAAAATATAAAGGCTGAAAACTTTAGTGAAAACCCGCTCTCGCATAAATTTATACGAGAAATTAATAAAACAATCCTGAAAGAACCTTTCTATAAAGAATGCTTGGGTTTTAATCGCGAGAAAACTAAAAGAGAAATTATTCCGGGTGATTACAAAAAGTTAGCAAATTCAGTCATGACCCAAGATGGAGAGATCTTCGCCTATGCTGCTCCAGAGGAAGTTCACGCTTTAATAAGTGATCTGCTTGATGAAATGAACCCTTTTCTTATTCAAAACTCTAAATTCAATTCACAAAACAATCTAGAAGAAGCTCTAAAAAAGATTTCTGATTTTCATCACCGTTTTACACTCATTCACCCATTTGATGATGGTAATGGTAGAACATGCCGTTTATTAACAAATTTCATATTAATGTATTTAAATCTCCCTCCCATAATCATCTCCAGCAATGACAAAGATAGATATCTAAATGCACTTAGCTATGCAGATAAAAATAAACTTAGCCACAATCATTTAGATAAATTGCTCGATTTATTTAGCGATGCTCTAATCGATTCACTTAACTTAAAATTAAAAGCTGCAAAAGGGTTAGATTTAGACGAGGATGATGATTTAGATAAAGAAATTAGCATTTTAAAGAGGAATTTAAAAATTCAAACATTAAACAGCTCAAATCTAAACACTGAAGTAAATCCAAACATAGACTCATTAAAAGAGATTAATGAAAGCCTAGCTCTTTTATTTACAGAATTTATAAAAACAATGAGAAAATTTGAAGATTTATTTACAGAAATTAGCTTCGATACCAGAACGGAACCACTTAGTGATTTAGATATATTTAACCTAATGGATAACTTATACAAGGAGGGCTTAGGCTCAATGCCTGAAATTTCATGTACTCTAAAAAAATATAAAAACTCTCTAAAAGAGGATCTTAATATAGCTAGCTACCTAAGCGTGAATTTTTATCAATTAGAATATGAAATATCAAGTAATTACCTAGAGAGGAGTATGTATAAGAGTTATAATACTGTTCTCTTGAATTTAGAAATCAAAAATATCTGCAAGGAGATTAGCCGAAAAGTTTTAGCTGAGATAGCAGGCTTTAAAAATTAGAAGATGACAAGGGAATAGAGTTGTACATCCGTCTCAGCTATAATAAAATAGCCTATGTCGAAAACGCATATAGAAGAAAAACAATATCTACCTAAAGTCCTAGAAGAAAAATGGCAAAAACTCTGGGAAGAGAGCGGTATTTATGGTTTTAACGAAAACAGCCCTAAGCCTAATTATTATTCGTTAGTTATGTTTCCTTACCCAAGTGGCAATCTGCACATGGGACACATGCGTGTTTACACTATTTCAGACGTAATTTCTAGATTTATGCGCATGCAGGGATTTAATGTTTTAAACCCTATGGGCTTTGATGCCTTTGGTTTACCTGCTGAAAACGCTGCTATAGAAAAGGGTTCACACCCACAGACTTGGACTGAAGCTAATATCGCTCACATGCGTGATGAGCAGCTTAAACGCATGGGGACTAGCTATGACTGGGATAGAGAAGTCGTTTCATGTAGACCAGATTACTACAGGTGGTCACAGTATATTTTCCTAAAGCTTTATGAAAAAGGCTTAGCTTATCAGAAAGAAGCCCCAGTAAACTGGTGCCCAGACTGCAACACCGTTTTAGCTAATGAACAAGTGGAAGACGGCATGTGCTGGAGACATACATCTACCATAGTCGAGAAAAAGATGATGCGTCAGTGGTTCTTAAAGATTACTGATTATGCTGAAGAGTTATTAAATGACTTAGATAAGCTAGAACACTGGCCAGATAACGTAAAGACCATGCAACGCAACTGGATAGGTAAGTCTTCTGGAGCCTTAATAGATTTCCCGATAGATAAAAGTTCTATTTCAGACAGCTCTAAATTAAGCACTGAAGTTATATCCATCTACACCACTCGCCCAGATACCATTATGGGTGTAACTTATATGGTTTTAGCTCCAGAGCATGCTTTAGTAAAAGAACTTACTACAGAAGAAAGAAAGGCAGATATAGAAAACTATATTAAAGAAACAGCTCTAAAGACTGAAATAGAAAGAACAGCTGAAGGACGTAAAAAGACGGGTTGCTTTACTGGTGCTTACGTAATAAATCCTTATACTGATAAAAAAATTCCAGTATGGATAGCGGATTACGCTTTAGTCGATTATGGCACTGGTGCAGTTATGGCGGTACCAGCTCATGACCAGAGGGATTGGGAATTCGCGAAGGCTTATGATTTAGAGATTATTCAGGTTATTAGTCCTAATACAGATAGTAAAACAGAGCTAGATTTAACTAAAGCTGCTTTTACTGAAGCTGGCATACTTGTAAACAGTGTAAACGCTACTAATGGTGCTAATTTTAATGGCTTAAGTTCGAACGAAGCGAAAAAAAATATAGTGAAGTGGGGAGCAGAGAGAGGCTTCGCTAAAGAAAAAATAAATTATCGCCTTAGAGATTGGCTTATCAGCCGTCAGAGATACTGGGGAACACCGATCCCACTAGTTCACTGTGAAGACTGTGGCATAGTACCAGTAGCAGAGAATAATCTACCAGTGGAACTACCTACAGATTTCGATTTTTCTAAACATGGCACAGCTGTTTTAAAAGGTCACACTGAATGGAATACAGTGCCTTGTCCTATCTGCAACAAAGCAGCTAAACGCGAGACAGATACTATGGATACCTTTATCTGTAGCAGTTGGTATTTTTTAAGATACTGCGATCCGCATAATACGGAGCTGCCTTTCGCTCATGATAAGGCTTTTCCAGTAGATCAGTATGTAGGCGGCGTAGAACACGCTATTTTACACTTACTTTATGCAAGATTCTTTACTAAAGCACTGAGAGACTGCGGCATGCATAATTTTTCAGAGCCTTTTACGAGATTACTATCTCAAGGCATGGTAGTTAAATATTCAGAAAAAGATCAGAAAATAGTTAAAATGTCTAAGTCCAAAGGTAATGTAGTAGGCACTTCTGACTTCTTCGATAAATACGGTGCAGATTCAGCTAGATTATTTATACTCTTCGCTGCTCCAGTAACCGCTGAGGTAGAGTGGACGGAAGACGGCGCACAGGGACAGTATAGATTTATTAATCGAATCTGGAGACTTTATCAGCAGCTAGTTCCAGAATTTCAGGATAAATTATTATCAAGCTTGGGTAATTCACCGAGTCGCACAATTTCTGAAAATATGGAAACTAGAGTTTCGCAACAACACACTAGTGAAAACAGCTTCCCACTTAACTTAGAGTTTAGTTCACTTACAGAAGACAATCAGGGAATCCTCAGAGCCTTTCACTCAGCACTTAAGGCTATTACTAATGATTTATCACCTGAAAATTTTGGCTTTAATACAGCGATAGCAAGAATGTCTGAGTTTATAAACAGCATGTATAAATACATACTGGGTAAAGAAGCTTACAGTGACGAAGACAAGCAGGTTCTAGCCCATGTTTTAGTGAACTTCACGAAGACACTAGCTCCTTTTACGCCGCATTTAGCAGAAGAGCTTTATCATTCACTATTTAATTTAAGTGAAGCTGATCTTAATAATTCAGTGCATTTGCTCTCATGGCCTAAGTTTAACGATGCCTATATCGAAAAAAATACCTGCACTTTAGTTTTACAGATTAAGGGTAAAAAAATTACGGCGATAGAAGTAGCTAAAGGCTTATCTAATGAGGAGTTAGAGAAACTTGCTCTAGCAGATGAAAAGATGATTAAGAAAATAGACGGGGCTGCTGTAAGAAAGGTTATAGTGGTGGCGGATAAATTGGTTAATGTGGTGGTGTGAGGTGCTGACACAAGAAGAAACCGTAAACCAAGTTAAAAAGGAATCAGGGAAAAAACTTTCTCGTTGCTATTCTAGTAAAATCCAGCTTTCTAGGAATGATGATGCCTACCAAGCATTATTAATAACTCATGAAATTTTCAATCATGCTGTAGAGAGGGCTATTAGAAAAACTTTTGAAGTTGTGAAAGGTAGAGAAGGTGATGATTTTGCTCGATTAACCAAGTGGGCTATTAAAGAAATACCTGCAAAAGAATGCAGTACACACTTTTTCAATCCATTTACAATAGATAATTCCTCATTAGAAGCTGGAGGAAAACACTCAGCATTTGATAAAGAACCTGGGATGAGATCATTATTCTTCAAAGCCAAAGAGGAAGGAAAAAAAATTTATAATGATCAGGAAATTTTTCTAGATATACCTCAGGATGGTCTCAGTAGCTTAAAAAAAGAAGTCAATCAGCAAGTAGCTGAAAAAATTAAAGCCTACTTTGAATTACTGGATATCTGGGGAAATGGTTCTGAGAGCTCTAAAAAGGCTAAGAAAACTAGCCTCATACATATTCAGAATCCTAATGATTTCACTACAGAAATTTCTAATGCAATTAATAACTTTAAAAAAAATGATATTTTAGATGATGAATTCATTAATCAAGCATCTGTCAATGAAGATCTTAAAAATTTACTAAGAAATCATACTCAAAGAAGTTTTAGAAGGGATATAAATAACTTTTTAAACGATCTATTTGAAAATAAATTATTACGTGAAGATGAAATATTAGATATTGAGTCATTTATTAATGAATACTCTTCAGAAAATATTGGTAAATCAGAGTGGTTAATCCGCAAAAAGAGTTTTGATAAAAACAATTCTGACTTTATTAAAATCTACAATGATTTACTAGAGAGATACAGGTCTCTGCAAGTCAATCAAAAGACTGCAAAGTCCTTTCGTTTACCGCTTCGCTGGAAAAGCGACCCTAACTTTCTTAAAGTAGTAGATGAATTTTTTTCAAATCATATCAGCTATAAGGATTTATACAAATCACCATTACTATCTCTAGAATTGAAGACTTGGTGCGATAACCAAAAAATTCCATCAGATTATTCTTGCTTAAATACCAAAGAAGGTAGAAAAAAATTTCTTAATGCACTGGAATCATTGAATGGCTCACTGCTTTTTAATCAAGCAACCAGCTTCTTTCGGCAATTAAACTATTACAGACAGTTTGAACCAAAAATCAATGGTAAAAAATATACTGAGTTTAAGCGTCCGCCAGCCTTTAGATTCCCTGATCCATATCAGCATCCAGAATGGATTAGTTTCTCAGCGAAAGGAAACATGAAGTATAGAGATCTAATTTTCAGATCTACAAAAGCTGCTTCCGTAGATGGATCTATAAGAGTTAAATTACTTACTCCGTGCAAAACAAAATGGGAGTTCTATACCTTAGATCTCAAATTTGATAGTCGCTTAAAAAATATCAAAAGTCTTCAGGTAGATCAAACAGAAGATAAGACGAGCGTAGAATATTCAATCCCAAACAAAGAAGGGATTAATGAGAAACTCGACTTCAAAGGAGCTAACCTAATTTATAAAAATAAAAACTTCTATTTAAACTTCCGATATGAAACAGCTAAGACATTCTCTGGAAAAATTAAAATAAATAATTCAAGTAGTAGCCCTTATAAAGCCGGGACTAGGCTTCTTGGAGTCGACTTAGGACAGAAAGCAGATGCAGTGATATCAATCTATGAGCTTATACAAGAAGTGTCTGGACAAGAGACCTCTATACATGAGCATCTAAAGCCAATAAAATTTAAACCTTTCACTTTTAGCAAGAAAAACAAGCAATCCGAAACTTATTATCAATGGATCAAAATACCTGGGGGAGGCAGCTTTACAGCTATTAATCACGCAGAAAAACTTAGAAGTATCAAACGTAAACAGCACGCTAAAAAATTAGAAAAAAACAGTGATGATCCGACAATAGGTCATTTTCTTTCTCGTAATCAAGAAAGTTTTAAAAGCCTAAATAAATATATATCAAACTGCAAAGATCAGCACTGCAAACAGGTTGCAGGAGCATTAATGAAAATTGCTCTAGAGAATAAATGTCATGGCATAGTGTTAGAAGATCTAAAAAGCTATCAAGTATCCAGTAAATTAGAACGATCTGAGAATAGAAGACTCGGAATATGGAGTTTACAGAAAAAAATAGATTTATTAGAAGCTTTACAAAAAAGCGCGGGGAAATTAGTTTTAAAAACGAATGCCAGCTATACTTCACAAATCTGTCACCAATGTGGTTCTTATGGAGTAAGGTTTAATATTTTAGATAAAAAACAAAAAAAATATGAGCACGAAAAAATAGCTAAAGAAGCCAATATACAACGTGCAAAAATATCTGCTGGTGGTGATTGGTTTCTATGTAGTAACCAAAATTGCCATGGCAAAAAAGAAGACAAAGAATACTACACGATACAAGCAGATGCTAATGCCTCGCGTAATCTTTTAATTAAACTTTATCTAAGACAATATTGGTCTAATATTAAGTCCAGAATACCGACCAATGAAGAAAAAGAAACAATTAAAGAAGAACTACAAAAATATTTAAATAAAACTTACCCATCAAAAATTGCAGCAAGCATCGAAGACCAACGCAGGGCTGTCTCATTCTAAAATATTTCAAGAATCCATACAGACGTAAGTCTGGCCAAATCTGTAAAGTCATGTCTCAATAGAGGAATGGTAAAAGAGATAGAGGATATAGGAATAGTCGAATGTTTTGAGGATTTGGAAGAT
>JAGWWP010000097.1 GCA_018970325.1 Cyanobacteria bacterium REEB446
AAGATTTCGTGTTTAAACCATTCTAGAATTGAATTCTTTGTTTACATTTTGTTTATGCATTCTATAATCAGGCAGAATAAGGGTTTAAGTCTTTTTATGGCGGCTTGCTAGGTAATCAGATATATTTATAACTGGCTTATAAATTCACCGATGAATCTAAATTCCTTCAAATAATCCCTTTAGTAGTCCTAACCGTATCTTTCATACGCTCATCTACCTGCTTCGCTGCATCAAAAGCTAAAGCAAAGGCTTTAAAAGTTCCTTCTATAACATGGTGACTATTCACGCCTGTAATCTTATGGAAATGAGCACAGATAGCAGCTCCCTGAGTTAATGCACGCCAAAACTCAATACAGAGTTCAGTTTCAAAGGTATTAATTCTTTCTTTATCTACAGGCACGTCATAAACCAGATAAGGTCTAGTACCTAAATCTAAATCACAGGTAAGCAAAGCCTCATCCATTGGCACTCTTGCACTTGCATAACGCTTAATACCTTTACGATCTCCCAAAGCCTCTTTAATAGCCAAGCCTAGAACTATACCAGTATCTTCTACACTGTGATGGTCATCTATATGATAATCCCCGACTGTTTTTACAGAAAGATCTATAAAAGAGTGTCTTCTAAACTGCTCTAGCATGTGATCAAAGAAAGGCACACCAGTGTCTATAACACCTTGGTTAGAACCATCTAGATTAATCTCCACAGAGACTGAAGTTTCCTTCGATTCTCGCTTTATACTAGCTTTTCTCATCTTGGTTCAATAATATCATTTATGTCTTTTATCTCTTTTTTAAGACTGCTCAGAAATCTAGTAATCGTTGTGTCTAATTTAGGATTAACCTGAACTATCTCTGCATGTACGCTTGATAAGGTATTAAAGGAGTAATCAAAAATATCTCTAGCTTCAGCATGATTAGGTTTACTAACTTTATCTAAAGCATAAGAACCGATTAAATAAGCTTGTAATGCATTGTTCACAGCTTGATAGTTCTCTATAGTTTTAGCTTGAGCTGGGTTAATCTCCATTTCTCTATCCCAGTAACGTTTTACTTGAAGTAAATTGGCATGGGCTTTTTCCCAAGTATCTTGACTGACAGTGATAAAACTTTTAGTTACCACATCGGCATAAACATCTGAATCCACTCCAGCATTTAGTGGGGTGGTTTCGCTTTCTGGACTATCTAGAAGTTCATTGCGCATAGGCTCAGGCAGATTCAATGCTTCAGTCTTAGAAGTAACTAAAAGTAATCCAAATAAGGACAATAAAAAAAATGATTTTTTGAATGATTTAAAAAATCTCATAGCTATTAGTCTTAATTCCCATAAAATTAAGCTTATGCCAAATATTTACGAAGAAAAATTACAAAAAATCCTAGATAAACCAGAGGATATAATGAACCCCGCTCTAAATCTTAATCTCCTCGCGAATATGAGCTACAACCAAGTAAGAGAAAGGCTAAAAACAGATCAGAGAATCATTCTCCCTATCGGCAGCACCGAACAACACGGACCAG
>JAGWWP010000016.1 GCA_018970325.1 Cyanobacteria bacterium REEB446
AATTAGACCGCCATTAAAAATTTCTTCTGGATCTTCAAGTATAAGCTGCCCTTGGCCGAAGGAGAGATTTGCAAAAATATCCATAAAATAACCATTAATTTCTTCGAAGTTCGCTTTAAAGGCTGTTAACTTCTGCTCTTTGTAACTATCTGCTTTATTAATAAGCATAGTACGCTCTTCAGCTAGTGAGTGCTGTTTATTCTCAATTTCAGTTTCACGGCTTTTAACTTCTTCATATTCTTCTATAGCCCTCATATTGATTGGCTCCATCGCTGTCATGTCTCTCTCGATTTTATTTAACTGTTTCTGTAAATTCTGTAAATCCTCTTCACTAAGCTCTTCTGGAATATTCTCTTCTGTCTGTGAGTCCATTTGAGCTTGCCACTCTGCTTCTAACTGTTCTAGGTGAAGCTTAATTTCTGTAGATTTTTTACGAGATTCTACTAATTTAATCGCTGTAGATTCGATTAAACTAGTTATCTCCCCTTTTCTTTGAGTAAGTCTAAGTAGCTCATCTGAAAAGACTTTACGCTTTTCACTTAGATCTGCGATGCTTAATTTTATGCTATCTATTTCACTTTGGATAATAGATATTTCTTTAAAGAGTTTTTCCTTATTCGCTTGGTGAACAGGTACTTCTGCTTTTAATTTTTCTAATTCGCTGTTAGCGGTTTCTAGTCTGAGACTGGATTTAAGAATATTCTCTTCATTGTATTTTTGTTCTATTTCTAAGCGATTCTCTTCATTAATAAGATTACTAAGCATGGTCTGGTAGCGCTTAATCTCGATTTCTACTTCTCGTGATTCTTCCATTAAAGCTCCTAGACCAGTGTCTTTTAAAACATCTGCTATCTCTTCCATACTCTTATTGAGTAATTCGATTTTAGTTTCTTCTGCGCTGATGGATTTATCTATAGTTTCTATCTTAAGTTCTATCTCGTTGAGCTCTGTAGCGAATTTGGTGAGACTGGCTTTTTCTTTTTCATAGCGATTTTTATTATTTTCTAATTGCACCGAATTTATATTTGAGCTTGCTGATTTTTCGCTGTAATCAGCTCTGAGAGACTCTACCTTTAATCTAGCTTCCTCTATTTGTTTTTCAAGATCTTTATGTTCCTGTCCTAACTGTGTAATGAAGTTCTGCAAATCAATACGAGAATTTTCCAGTTTTTGTTTTTCGTGAGCACTATTCGCACCGAAGTGTACACTACTCTTTAAAGCTGAACCACCAGACATAGCCCCGCTTCGCTCAACGATGTCACCATCTAAGGTAACCATGCGATATCTACCTATAAGCTTTCTGGCGATTTCTATGTTCTTGACTACTAAAGTGTTTGAGAAGGCATAGGCGAAGGCATCTTTATATTCATCTTTAAAACTTACTAGGTTTATTGCCCAGTTAATAATACCAGGCATCGTCGGTGTCGGTAGATCCTGAGCAGCACTGAGCTTATTTAGAGGTAAGAAAGTAGCTCTACCAAGGTTATTCTGCCTAAGGAAATTTATACAGTCTTGACCTACATAGTCATCGTCTACGACTACGCTTCTAAGTCTAGCTCCAGCAGAAGTTTCCAATGCCATTTTATATTCGTCTTCTACTACGCCTAACTGAGCTAAGGTTCCATGAACACCATCTATGTTTAATACTGCTTCAACTGCTTTACCATAGCCAGCGGCGTTCGCTGCGAGTTCTTGACCTTCAATTTGGTTTAACTGCTTTTCGATTTTTTTTAATTTATCTTGCTGTTTATAGATTTCTTCTTGTGTATCACGCTGCTCATCTTTTAAAGCTTGTATACTGCGGCTTTGAAAGGCGATTTGTTCTTTTAAAGCATCTAAATTTAGGCTGTTTGAGCCGATCTGTGAGCTTTCTATGTTTTGAATTTCGTTTAAAGCTTTAGCAGCCTCTTCTTTATGAAACTCTATTCTTTCAGTGTGTGATTTTTTCTGTTCTTCTAATCTTGCTTTTTCTTGGTCTAGTTTACTTTTTTCTTCTTTAACTTCGCTGATTTTACTCTGAACTTCAGCTAGACTCTTGTTGCTGACATCGTTATTTAAGCTTATATCTCTTATTTCATTTTGAATTCTTTCATAATTCTCTTGTTCGGTTTTTATATTTGCTTCTATATTTTGCTTTTCACTCTTAAATTCCTCAGCTTTAAAAGTGAAATCTTTGATTTTATCTTTTAAAGACTTAATCTCACGAGTGATGTTTTTGGTTTCGGTTTCGTAGTCATTGATTTGTTTTTCTAAAAACTCTAGAGTGCTTTCTTCACGAGTAAGAGTGCTTTGCAGTTGTTCTTTTCTCGCACCTAATTCTCTCTGCTTGCCTTCACCTAATCTTTCTATCTCCTGATTTAAAGTTTCTAAGTCTTCTTGATTATTCTGTATTTTAAGATTAACTTCGATGTTTTCATCTCGCAGAGAGACTTTCTGTAAGTCTAAATCGTTAATTAAGCTTAATGAGTCTAGATACTGCTTCTCGACTTGTTTCTTGCGTATGCCTAAAAATTTTCTTTCTAAGTCAGCTCTTTGTTTTTTGAGTTCGGCATATTTAACTGCTTGGTCTCTATCTTTGCGAAGCTGTTCTAGTCTAGATTTCAGCTCAGTAAGTATAATCTCTTGGCTTTCTATTCTTTCATAGACTATAGCTAATTCTTTAGCAGACATTTCTATCTTTCTGTCGAATTCAGCGACACCGGCTATTTCATCTATAATTTTCCTTCTGTCTACTGGAGACATACTGATAATTGATGCTACGTCACCTTGCATAACGACATTAAAACCTTTAGGGCTGATATTGAAGTCTGCGAGCTTGTCATGGATTTGAGTTAAAGTAGCTGGGCTGTCATTGAGGGAATATTTACTGTCGTAGGTATCACCTTTGACGCGAATTCGTCTCTGGATAATGATTTCAACGCCACTGTTCTCATCTTTGAAAGTAACTCTTACTGAACATTCTTTTTTACCACTTATATTATTCAGTAGGTCGCTAAGCTTCTCTGCACGCATGTTACGGGTCGTAGTTAAGCCAAGAGCGAACATTAAAGAGTCTATAACATTGGATTTGCCTGAGCCGTTAGGACCTGAGACGGTGGTAAAACCATCTAAAATAGGAAGAACTGTTTTCTCCCCAAAACTTTTAAAATTATCAAGCTCTATTTCTTTGATTCGCATTAAGCACTATTATGTTAATGATAACGATTTATCTATTATATATTGATAAGTCTATATGGGCTAGCCCTTTTTTGCCTCTATCTTCTCTATCGCTCATATAAAATCTTTTGTTAGCTGCAATTTTCGTCTTTGAATTTGCATGCTTGCTAACAGTACCTTATACTAAGGTTAGTCTTAATTGATGGATAGAGCTGTGAAGCAGCTTGCGGAGGAGATTAATTTCTGCAAAGAGTACTTAAAGCTGAAGAAATAAAAAATATAGACGAAGTCGCTGTCGCTGAGCAGGGAATCTTTTATATGCAGAGAGCTGCTCAAGGACTTTTTAAGTTGATAGTTGAGCTGATTGAAAAAAATCATCAGAATTTTCTTTTAAGTTTTCCAAAAATAACAGTTTTTGCAGGTAAGGGAAATAATGGTGGAGATGGTATTCTTCTTGCCGCAGAGTTACTAAAGCATCGTTATAACGTGAAATGCTATTCTACTGCTCACCCTAGCGAATATCAAGGTGAGTCTGCTCTTGCCTACCAGCTTTTCTTGCAGGCTGGTGGAAAGATTGACGTGATTCATAATGACGCAGATATATTGTCTGTAAAACATTTTCTTTTAAAGCAGGTAAATGGCATTTGGGTTGATGCATTGCTTGGGATTGGTTCTAAAGGTGTGGCTCATGGCATTTGTGCGAAGTTAATTGAGGTTATAAATTCTACTAAGGTGCAGGGTAAATCACTTTGTGTGTCTGTTGATATTCCATCTGGGATTGATGTTGATAGTGGTGAAGTTTTTGAACCTTCTATTAATGCTGATTATACGGTGCAGATGGGCTTCTCTAAAATATCCTCACTGTTTTATCCTGCGAAAACCAAGTATGGGCAGATAGTTTTTCAAGAATTAAAATATCCTTTAGAACTGGTTTCTCGCTCATCTTCTGTCAAGATTTTTTCAGTAGATCTTTCTATGGTTAAATCTTTTATTCCAGAAAGGAAAATAACTGGTTCTAAGTTTGATCATGGTGTTGGGATGCTGCTCGCAGGGTCTTATGGTATGAGTGGAGCTGCGATGCTCTCGGGAAGTGCGGCTATGCGTTCAGGACTTGGTTTACTGCATATTTTTAGTTATGAATCGGTTTTGCCGATAATCGCAGCTAATCTCTGGGATGCAGTTCTGCACCCGATTGTAGAGAATGTGAAAACTAATATTGATTATGTAAAAGATTTTCTTATATCTCGGAAGATAGATGCATTAGCCTTAGGTCCAGGGTTGTCGACGAATCCTAAAAGTATTAGTTTGGTGAAGAATATTCTTGAATTGATGACTATGATTGACTCTAAGCCATTGATTCTAGATGCTGATGCGATTAATGCTTTTGTAGGTTCTACTGATCTTTTGAAAGCTTATTCTGGTGAGCTTTTAATAACGCCACATGCTAAAGAATTTTCTAGATTATTTCAAGAAGATATTTCAGAATATGCTCCTTATGATAAGGCTAAATTCCTGAGTGAGATTGCTGAGAAATATTCTTTAAACATACTTTATAAAGGAGCTCCTACTTATATTGCTCGCAGTAGCGGTGAAGTGTATATAGTTCCGACAGGATGTTCTGCACTTGCTAAAGCTGGTTCAGGTGATGTTTTGACTGGTTTAATCCTTTCTTTTGTGGCTCAGGGATTGGAGCTTTATCAGGCAGCAATTCTTGCTGCTTATGTCCATAATCTTATGGGTTTACTTGCCGTAGAAAAGGATTCTGAATATTCAGTTTTAGCTAGTGATTTGATTAAATATGTTGGTACTGCGATAGAAATTTTAAAACAGGATGATATCAAAAAATAAATCATTTTTAATTTAAAAAGATATTTACAAAAAAGACAATCATGCTACACTTACAAGTATAAGAGGGTGGATCCCTGAATTTCTCGAATACTTTACCCAATTGTATTAGGATCTAGTCTCGAAGGAGATAAACATGGCAAAAGAAAAAAATATCGGAGTTGAACTGAAGGATAAGCAGGCTAAATTGACTGCTTTAGGTACGGCTCTCGGACAGATAGAAAAAAGTTTCGGAAAGGGAGCCGTAATGAGATTAGGTGATAAGCCTGCGGTTAATTTAGACGTAATCCCTACAGGTACATTGAGTTTAGATCTAGCTTTAGGCGTTTTTGGTATACCTAAGGGGCGTATTATAGAAATATATGGTCCAGAGTCTTCTGGTAAAACTACTCTTGCGATGAGTATTTGTGCGCAAGCTCAGAAATTGGGTGGTGTTGCGGCTATCGTTGATGCGGAGCATGCTTTAGATCCAGTTTATGCTAAAGCCATTGGTGTAAATACTGATGATCTACTTGTGGCTCAGCCAGATACTGGTGAGCAGGCTTTGGAGATTACGGAACAGTTGGTGAGATCATCGGCTGTGGATATAGTGGTTATTGACTCTGTTGCGGCATTAGTGCCTCGTGCTGAGATCGAAGGTGAAATGGGAGACCAACTTCCTGGTCTTCAGGCTAGGCTTATGTCTCAGGCTTTACGTAAGCTGACGGCTATTGCTGCAAAAACTAATACTACTGTGCTTTTCATTAATCAATTGCGTCATAAAATTGGTGTAATGTATGGTTCACCTGAAACTACTACTGGTGGAAATTCATTGAAATTCTATTCTAGTGTGAGATTGGATATCCGTAGAATTGAAAGCTTGAAGAAGGATGGAGATTTCTACGGTAACAGGGTTAGAGTAAAAGTTGTGAAAAATAAAGTAGCCCCACCATTTAAACAAGCTGAATTTGACATACTGTTTGGTATTGGTATAGACTCTAACGGATGTATCTTTGATACAGCAGTAGAGATGAATATCGTAAATAAGGCTGGTGCTTGGTATAGCTATAAGGATGATAAGTTAGCTCAGGGTAGAGAGAACTCTATAGAATTCTTAAAAGCTAATCCGCTATTGTTAAAAGAGATTGGGGATAGAGTCCAAAACGAAATTAGCCTTATGAGTAAAGAGGTTAAGGCTACTAGATCTTTTGATGATGAAGGTGTTGATGCTGGAATGCCTGTCGAGGATGATGAATTACTAGTTTAATTCTTGATTTAAACTGAAGGTGGAAACTCAGTAATTGAAGTTCCATAACAGTGGTCTCTACTGTTGATTCAGTAAATAACAGAAAACGATTATGGGGTCTATGCTTCTAGCTTCAAAGTATAGATCCCAATTTTTTTGAATTGCTAAAACATAGAAAATTGACTTAGAGTGGATTCTGTTTTAATTTTTATTAAAGTTAGAAAAATAAATGAACAAGAAAAACTTGAACGAATTCCTGATATACGCAGTAGTGAGGATAACCGATCCTAGCTTTTGGTATAGAATAGTAAAAAAATGACGATTCTATAGTATATGGTAGTATTGGTTTATGTCTATTACAAGAGAAGTTTTTTCTTTTTTGACTGAAAATTTACTTGAGCGAGAGGTTTTAATACTTCTTGGAGCAAGACAGGTTGGTAAAACTTTTTTAATGAGAGAGCTAGAGAAGCTTCTTTGTTTGAAGAAAAAAAAAGTTAAATTTTTTGATTTAGAGTTGCCAGATCATAGTCGATTATTTGATCGTGATAAATCTGAACTATATAGTTTTTTAACGGAGGATTGTGATTACCTGTTTATAGATGAGTTTCAGTATTTCGAAAATGCTTCTAAATTATTTAAAGCTATTTATGATGATAGGCGTATTAATGTTAAGGTTATAGCCTCAGGCTCTTCTAGTTTAGATATGCATAAGCACCTAAAGGAAAGCTTAGCTGGTAGAAAAATAGAGAAGATTATTAGACCTTTATCATTTGTTGAGTACAGTCAGAAAATTAATAATTTTGAAGATTATTTAGTTTATGGTGGCTATCCTGGACTGTTAGCTAAATCTAAACCAGCTGATAAAAGGGATTTGCTTAAACAGATTTTACAGACTTATATAATGAAAGATATTAAGGGCTTAGTTAAGGAGGAGAACATCTCTGCTTTTAATAATCTTTTATATCATTTAGCGCAGGCTCAAAAACAAGTTTTACCAACAGCAACATTAGCAAATGAACTCAGGGTGACTGAAATGACTGTCGAGCATTATATTAGTGTTTTAGAACAGACATATGTCCTTTATAGAATTCCTAGTTTTTCTCAAAATCTAAGCAACGAACTTAAAAAATCGAAAAAATACTATTTTTATGATAACGGCATACGGAATGCTGTGATAAATAATTTCATGACGATTAAGAATCGTGAGGACAAATCATCTCTCTATGAGGCTTATGTTTGTCACTTTTTAAAAAAACACCTTCCCTCGCATGGAGAATTGCGATTCTGGCGTACTAAAACTGGTGATGAAATTGATTTTATTCTTTTGATTAATCATGAGCCGATAATTTTTGAAGTTAAATCAAAACTCAATTCACTAGAGATTCCTAAGTCAATTAAAACTTTTATAAAAAATTATCCAAAATTAAAGAAAGCTTTTATTCTTAATGAAAATCTTGAAGGAGAAGCTTATCATTTGGGTTTCAAGGTGAGCTTTATAAGATTAAAGCATTTAGAGTACGATCCTGAAATTTTAGAAATTTTTGAAGATGAGATTTAAAGAAATTTTAAAGAGCTTATTCTTGATTCAGTAAATAACAGAAAACGATTATGGGGTCTATGCTTCTAGCTTCAAAGTACAGATCCCAATTTTTTGCGAAGCGGGTTTCAAAATGTAAATGTGGAGCTGTTGATATACCAGTATTTCCAGCTTTACAGAGAGGGGAATTTTTTAAAATGATCTGATCTTTTTTGTAATCAGGGATTTCATTTAGATGAGCACAGAGAATATATAGGATTTCGTAGGTTTCTTGATTTGATTCAGGAAGTGGTAATTGGAGTTCGCGAGCAGTGCTAGTTTGTAAATTCAAGACTTCGGCGATTAGATAATTACCAAGTTCCTTATTGTAATTGCTTTGGCAGATCTTTAACTCTAATGGTGCGTATATGGTTTGCTCTCTGAGAGCGTTATAGTCAATGCCATGGTGAAACTTAGTTTCACCAGTTATGGGATGCTTGCTTCGCAAGCCATAAGGAGAGGTTAATTTATGATTCGTATCAAATCCGAATAATAATTTAGCGAGTTGAAACTCTGTTTCTTTTCTGTGAAGCCCGTCAAGGGTTGATTGATAGAATGCTGCTGGGTAAATTATTTGATTATCAAATCTTAGGTGAGAATTATTCTTTTCCTGTTTTTGCCCACTTCTTTCTTCTATATTGAGGATTGTGAGCTCGTCTTTAATCATTGAAGCTGCTTTGGATTCAGTGTTTAATATCTTAATGTTTTTTGTAGTTTTTAAATATAATCTTTTTTTATTCTGAGACTGCTTGTGAATTCCATCTTGATTAACTTCTGCTAGTATCCTTTCGTGATACTGCTCATCTAAAACGTAGGTAGAATAACCTTTATAGATTTCTTTTAAGTTAATTTTAAAATCTTTGATGTAGATTACAGTAGGTAAATTTGACACTGAGTTTAGCTGCGCAAACCCCTTTTCTGTAAAAGGTTCTGTGATCAAATTAATTAATGATTTATGCGGAAAATTTTCTAAGTTTTTTTTATTGAGAAGAAAGTCTCTAGCTTGGAGATTTTTAGATTGATTATTTGTACGAATATTTAGATTAAGATCGTCTAGCCTAAATTCAAATTCTCTTTTTCCAGAGTCGCCTTCACTATTCAGGCTTAGAATTGAAATATTATTCTTAATTCGTGTGAAAAGCTCTTGGGAATTATTTTTATAACGCCAGAGCCCAGATAAAATAGAAGAGGGCTTTAATAAAGCTAGTTTTTTCTGTAAATTTTTTACTAGCTTGCTTGATTTAAAGACTCCTTGGGGGTTTGTTTCAGTAATATTCTCGGTTTTTGCAACAGGAAGTGAAGTTCTGTGAGTAAAAGGTCTTAGAATAAAATGAAATCCATATGAATTTAATCTCTTGTCAGAGAAAGCTTCATCAGGGATATGGGTCTGAGCATTATGATCACCATCAGCAAGAAGGATTTTTATATCAGAGAAATTTTCACCAATCCTTTCTAGGTGATCATTTAATCTAATTCTAATATAATCTGAAATATGTGAAGCTCCTATTTCAGTTGTTCTGTAATGCATGATGAGTTTATTTTTAGAATTGAATATAAAAACAGATCTGCGTGAGTATGAGCCATGAACAGATTCTACATGCTGTAAGCCAAGAAAATAGAGTAGAGATTTCTCTTTTATTTCTTCTCGCCAAGCACTTAGCTGAAATTCATCTAACGCACCTTCTCGTTCTAAATACCTTATGGATAAATCATCTTGACTGATATAGAATCCATATTTTCTACCACTATGATTATAAATATTAGAATCGGTATTATTAGTAAAAAAATATTCTTGAGAATGTAAATCATGCCAAAGCTCTCCAGAAGCCTCACCTTCAGGTGAATAATAGCTGAGTCCTAAGCAATAGTCATCATCATTAGGATCTGTATGACTTGGAATTATCAGATTTTTACCTTGCTGAAATTCAAGTAAAATTTCATAGGCTTTTTTAGTTTTAGGTAGGGGAGATAGCTCTAGCCCTTTTTCTGCTTGTGAATTTTTTTGATCATTTAACTCAGTGAAAAAAAATATCTGATAATTTTCTGAAATCATTAACTGAGAATTTGGCTTTAAATCCATTAGTTCTTCGGTGCAGGCATAAAGAACTTGCCCGTTGAATTCTATCGAGCTTGAGTTTTTTTTAAGATAGCTGAGAAGAGAGTCATAGCCTAGATCTAAGGCTGCTTGATTTAAAGTCTGTATGTATTCTGGTTTATGATCGTAGATCTGATAAGTAAGATGTTCATTTTGCTTTTGGCTAATTAAAACAGTGCCTTTTCCTGAAAGCATAGTTTAAGTTTATATCAGATCCTCTTTACCTGACAGCCCGTGATAAAAAAACTTTGTTTTTCACCACTTAAATAAACCCTACTGGAACTTGGTAAATTTTCTCTGCGATCTGCCTCACCTCTTCTCCATTATTAATTACTAAGCCATAAGGACATTTATATTCTTGAATGAAATCTTTTAAAGCTAGTAGCTGATTAGATTTAATGCCAGATGAAGCCTTGATTTCAATTGGGATTAAACTACGCCCGATATCAAGAACAATATCTATTTCAGCGGCGTTTTTTGTACGGTAATAATAAACGTCATAATTTATAAATTCTGGTTTTAGATTCTTTAAAATCTGTTCTGTAACGAAAATCTCCCAAATCCTGCCAAAATGTGGGTGAGAGAGCAGCATATCAGTATCTAAAATTTTAAGAAAATAATTAACCAGCCCCGTATCTCTAAAATATCCTTTAGGGGCTTTTAATAATCTTTTTTTGCCATTCCCCTCAAAACTATTAATCCGTCTCCATAAAAAAGTTCCTTCTGCTATTTCAAAATACTTTTTAATAGTTGGCTGCGAAACGTCTAAAGCTGTGGCAAATTTAGAGATATTAATAATTTCACCCGAGCTAAAAGCTAACATCGAAATGAATCTACGATAAGCATCTAAATTGATATTCGGAAAAAGCTGACGCACATCTCTTTCTATATAAGTTTTGATGTAAGATTCATACCAAGAGTTATAGAAGATTTTATTTTTTCGTTTCAGGAAAGCTTCTGGGTAAGAACCATGCATGCATAAATCTAGAATTTCTTTATCGGAGTATAAGCGTTTTAGTTTACTGAAATTCTTTGGCTCTAAGAGGTCTTTATAAAAATGAGAAGTCTCTTTTTTTAAAGCTTCATCGAAACTTAAACCTGATATTTCAACTATTGCGACCCTGCCAGCCAAGCTTTCACTAATACTCTTAACTAATGCTGGAGAGCTAGAGCCACTAATTAAATAAAGACCATTTTGGCTACGATTATTATCAATAGCCACTCTTAAGCCATTAAATAATTTTGGTAAACTTTGAGCTTCATCTATTACTAAAGGAGTCTGAGATTGTCTGAAAAAAAAATCAACATCCGCTGAAATGAGATCATAGTCAGCAGTCTTTTCTAGATCATAGTAAGCTGCTTTTGGTAGCAAGTCTTTTAAAAGAGTACTTTTACCAACTTGCCTTGCTCCTAATAGAGCTACACAAGGAAAGCCCTTTAAAAGATTTTTAATATGTGAACTAATCGATCTTTTTAAATGATCAGGCATATATAAAGTTTAACTTTGAAAATGTCTGATGTAAACCCTTGTCAAAATTTATGATTATTATGCTTTAAATTAATAGGGAGTTGCTTATGCCTGACTATATTACGATTGAACATGCACGAGCAGTGGTGTCTCATACATCTAAGCTCACTGAAAATAAATATTCTGAGATAGTTGCGGCAGCGAATAATACAGAAAAAGAAAATTTAAAAAAGACTGCTATTGGTCCTAGAATGGCTGATTTAAAGCCAGATCAGGTTATTTTAGTCGGTGCTGATGATAATCAGATTACGAAGCAGGAGTTAATCGATACTTTTAATAGTTATCTTACTGGAAATGGTGGGGCTAAGCTTACTAAAGACCAGGAGAATTATTTATGGAATACGAGCAGAGGCGTTATTAAAGATCCAGGAGGAAGTGCTACTCCTACTAATTCTCCTGCTACTGTTCCTTCTTCTCCGACTGTTACCAATCCTTCAGGTACTAATAAAACATCTAAACCTGCTGAAGACACAGAAGCACCTACACTAAGCTCTAATAGTTTTAATACAGAAGTCACCAAGCTGAATTTAGATGCTGATCCCGCACCGTCAGATGGTGAGAAGAATTTAGAGAAATATATTAACTTAAGGTATGGCTTAGATTTGCTAGAGAGTAAAGGAGATGTGCATGGAGTGTTAGGTGGTAGCGAGCAAAGTCTTGTTGATGACACCATTCAAAACTTGAAAAATAATGAAGACACAAGTTTTATATCTGGGTATCAAGAAGATCCAAGTCTATACGACAACTTTATTTTGAAACAAGCTATAGATGACTATCAGAAGATTAAGCCTACAGTTGCTGCAACAGCTAAAGAGGCAGCAAGCAACCTGGGTAATGTAGCAACTATGAATGCAAGTGCAAAACAAGCTCTGATTGAAGTCTTTGAAAATTATCAGAAGAAGTTTACTAAACTAAAAGAGGGCATTACTGAAGATAAGCTGAAAAAATATTTAACTGATAATTATGATACTTTGAAGGAATTAATAGATGGTTTTCCTGCTGATACAGCAGCCATTAATGGAAAAAATAAGGAGGAGTTAATTACTCTAGCTGTCGCTGCTAGAAACAAGCTCAATGAAAAGATTTCGGAGGAATTTGAAGCTATCACTATTAGCCCAAAGGATAAAAAAGCTTTTCTTAAAAAGTATACTGAGATAGATTTTAGTGATTCAGGAAAGAGTATAGAGTTGATAAAAAGCCTTAGTGATGAAGAATTGCTGATTTTAAATCGATACAGTACTGCTTATAGTGATTTCATATCCAGAGATTTTATTATCCGAGAACTTAGCCAGCATAAATTAAGTTTGAAGGATACGCTCGGATTGGATCCTTACAGGTTGTCTAAGGATTCTGATTTAGTGTCTTTTACGGATAGAGAGAATCTTCTGAAAAAATATGATCCAAAAAATACAGACCTCCGTAAGAATAAAGAATTTATTCAGGGGTTAACGCCAGCAGAGCTTGTTTTATTAGGATCTTCTTTAGGTTTTGTTTCTAAGCAATCTCTACTGCGTGAATTAGATAAGCTAGGGAATGAAGGAAAGTCTCTTGGTGATATTTTAAATGCTGAGGTTGTGTCTAGTTATTTAGATTCAGAGCAAGGACTGAACTCAAAGTCCCTTAAGGAAATTAATAAAATCGTAAATAATCCTCAAATAAAAGCAGCCTTGATAAAAAGTGCAACTAAGATTGAAACTCCGGCAAATAAAGAATATACAGAAGGTAATGCTCTAGGGCAACTCTATAGATTAGATGGTAGTTATTTAGTAGATTTCGGTGAGGGAAATGCTAAATTTTATAAATCTCAAACAGAGCTTTTGGGTTTACCAGCATCAATTAGTGATGATGATAATAAGTTTAATTTGCTAGCAAACGAGCGTAGGAATATTATTGGCTATGATCTTGCATCTCAAAGCATTTATCCAACTAGTCTACTAAGGCTATCTCAGAATGCAGGAAGATTAAAAACCCCTGGAGTTACAGACGGTAGCAATCAAATTAATACACTACATACGATCTTAGAAAAAATTTATGCATCTGAAGAAAAATCGCTAGGCACACAAGAAGAAACTACTAAGTGGCATCAAGAAATGAAACGTAGAGTGGCTAAACTTCTAATGTCCTCTTCTGATGATGAGTTCGTAAAAAATCGTCAAGAATTTCAAAAATATCTAAACGATACATACTCTGGAATTGATGGCTGGAATATTTTTCATATTGATGGCTGGAGAAAAGAATTTAATTCTGCTGATGCCCAGACAGAGACTATGCTTAGAGAAGTTCAGAAGTTGCTCGCCAAAAGCGACGATAGTAAAATTAAACCTACTACCCCTTAAGCACTCATAGGCTCTTAACCCCCCAGCCTCTCCCTAATCCTTTCAGCCAGAAGCTTATTAAACCCAGGCAGAGCCTCTATCTCATTTAATGGTGCTGAAATTATTCTATTTACTGTCCCGAACTTCTCCAGTAAAATCTTTTTCTTTTTAGGACCTAATCCAGGAACTGAATCTAAAAGACTCTCCTTCGCCTTTCTAGCACGCAGTTTACGATGATATTCTATAGCGAAGCGATGTGCTTCATTCCTGATTTTCTGTATTAAAAAGAGTTCTGGCGATTTTCTATCAAGCACCATGGGTGTTTTATTTTCTGGAAAAAAAATTTCTTCTTCTCTTTTGGCAAGACCGATTATTTGTATATGTGAAAGATTCAGCTCCTTCATAATTTCGCAAGCTGCGCTTAACTGCCCCTTGCCGCCGTCTATGATGATTAAATTAGGGCTTGAATCTAATCCAGCATTGGCTTCTGCTTCACTTTCATGAACATTGCCCTCTTCTTGATTTTCATTATTTACTGTAAGACTTTTAGATAAAGGCTTATAGCGTCTTTTTACGACTTCTTGCATGGAGGCGAAATCATTGTTTTGATCTATGCTAATTTTAAATCTACGATACTGATCCTTAGCGGGAAGCCCATCAATAAAGCAGACCATACTAGCTACGACATTAGTTCCCTGTATGTGAGATATGTCGAAACACTCTATGCGACTTGGAGTAGATTTTAGGTCTAAAGCTTTTTGGAGATTATCTAAAGCTACGTTAATATCTTTAGAACTGTCTTCAAGCATATCTATTTTCATTTTCCTGAGCGTCAGCCTAGCATTACGCTTAGCGAGCTCGACTTGGGCATATTTATCACCACGCTTAGGAGTATTTATGGTTACCTTAGAACCTTTTCTCTCACTAAGCCACTCTTCTAAAGTATTTGGAGGTGAAATTTCATTTTGGGATTCTTTTGAGACCCCATCTTCTGCTTCTTCTTTTTCGGGGCTAGCTAATTCCTCGCTTAAAAGTATTTCTTTAGGTAAATCACTGTCAGCGACTTGAGTGTAATACTGCATAAAAGCAGATTCGAAAATCTCTTTAGTATCATTCTCGTCACCGAAATCGATTTCATGATTTTCACGGTTAATTAATTTCCCTTCTCTGATTTTAAATATCTGCAAGCAGGCGAAATCGCACTGCTCATCAGGGTCATAGGCGATAGCAAATATATCTTGGCTTAAATCATAATTTACAGAGATGACATTTTGTACTTCATTAAAGGTTTTTAGAGATTTGATTTGGTCTCTTAATTTAGCGGCTTTCTCGAAATTTAGATCATCACTAGCTTTTAGCATTTCAGCTGTAAGTAAAGATTTTAAATCATCGTAATTACCCTTAAGTAGCATTTCTACTTGCTCTAACATGTTTCCATAGTCTTCTTCCGAGATTAGTTTCTGACAGGGACCTAGGCATTTGCCCAAGTCGTAATTCAGGCAGGGACGATTTTTAAAAGGAGGAGTGCGTTTTTTTCTTAGAGGAAATAATTCATTTACTAATTCTAAATTTTCGTACATGGCTCCAGAATTAGTATAGGGACCAAAAAATTTATTTTTAGAATCACGCCTCTTCTTGAATTTTTTTATATCCCTCACTGGAATTAGCCTTGGATAGGCTTCATCATAGGTAATGACTAACCAAGGAAAAGTTTTATTGTCTTTCAGTAAGACGTTATACTGTGGCTGATGTTTAAAGACTAAATTAGATTCTAGTATCAGAGCTTCTTTCTCTGATTTAGTAACTATCGTTTCTATTTTCGTAATTTTAGGAACGAGGAATTTTAATTTATATCTATTTGACCAGTTCGATTCATTCCAGTAAGATTGAACTCTGCTTTTAAGTTTAATTGCTTTACCGATATAGATTATTCGATTAAATCTATCAAAGAACAGATACACGCCAGGGTCTTGGCTAATGTGCTTTATCTGCTGTTCTAATTCTCCTGCTGTGAGCATTTTTTTCAATACTACCATTAATAAACAAAACCCTCGCAAAGCGAGGGTTTTGTTTAGTTAGTTCACTGAAAGTTAAGATTTAAAATTTCGGCTTTTAGGCTAGGCTGCATTGAGCTCAATTTTAATTTTTCTAAAAAGCTTTATTTTTAATTCACTAGCATCTGTCTCAGCATTAGCTCTAGAGGCTAGGATATCTTGCTCTGGTTTATTATCTTCGTCATCTGTGTCGTTTACGAAAAGTTTTGACCGATTGTTTGTTGAATTTGCCATCATGTTGTTTACTCCCACTTTTTACTTACCCCTGAGTTTTCCCACTCACAATGTTTATATTGGTAAGCTATGTTATGGATTGGTTAAAAACATCAAAATAATTGAAAAATTATTAAACTCTGAATGTCTTATATAGCTTTACATCAAATTAGTGACTAATTCGTTATAGCGATTTAGATTCTCAATTTTAGAGCCTTCTAGCAATAATGCTTGAAAGTAGATAAGCTCACTGTAATCTTTAATGAGCTGATCTTCTTGATTATTCTTGAAGCTGTTATTTAATTTTTCTATAACTCTGTGATTAGGATTTAGTTCAAGAATTCTTTTACTTTTTCCTACTTTTTGATTAGCGCTCTGGTAAATCTTTTCTAAATTAGCACCCATCTCATTTTCATTAACTACTAAGCAGGCAAGAGTATTTACTAATCTGTCAGTGAATCTAACCTCGCTGATATTTTCTGCAAGGTTATTCTGTACTTTACTGAGCAGATCTTTAAATTCTTCTTTCTTTTTAGCTTGTTCAGCCTTCTCTTCCTCTTTAGCGCCGAGGTCTATATTACCTTTATTAATAGCTTTAAAAGATTTATCTTTAAATTCTGGAGCGGACATAATTACCCATTCGTCAATAGGATCAGTCAAAAATAGAACTTCTATATCCTTCGCTTTAAAAGCTTCTAAGTAAGGGGAATTTTCTAATTCTTTTCTGTTTTCACCCGTTATGACGTAAATATGTTTACGTACTTCTTCGTCTAGGTCTGTTCTAGCATTTAATTTATCAGAATATTCTTCTAATGTTCTAAGTACCCCAGCACTTTCACTGCTGCTTTCAAACATCATAAGGTCAAGTAATTTTTCTTTATTGCTGTAATCTAAATGCACACCTTCTTTCAGGACTTTACCTAGTTCTTTGAAAAAATTAGAATATTTTTCCTTATCATCATTTTTTAGTTTCTCTAAAGTAGAAAGTATTTTTTTCGTAATGTTTTTCTTGATATTTACTACTTTTTGGTTCTCTTGCAGCATTTCACGAGAAACATTTAAAGGCAGATCGCTAGAATCTACTACACCTTTAACGAATCTAAGATACTTAGGCAGTAGTAAATCAGTTTCACTGGTAATGAATACCTTATTAATAAAGAGCTGTAAGCTTTTCACATCTTCTTGCATGAAAAGATCGAAGGGAGCCTTTTCTGGAATAAAGAGTAGAGCCGTAAATTCATTAGTACCCTCTGCATTAAAGTGAATATGCGTTAAAGGGTCATTAAAGTCATGACTGATATGACGATAAAATTCTTTATAATCTTCTTCACTAATCTCAGACTTATTTTTAGCCCATAAAGCTTTACGAGAATTCAGTACTTCGAAAACGAACTCAGGTTCATCACCTTCTTTTTCTGGATTTTCTGTTTTAAGTTTAATCGGATATTCGATAAAATCTGAGTATTTTTTCACTACTGATCTAACTTGATACTCTTTTAAAAATGCTGCTGCTTCATCATCATTTTTTAAGTCTAAGACTATGACAGTTCCCTGCTTGGTGGTGTCAAAATAAGGACTGATAAATTCAGCGATATCCTCATCAGTAGCGGCTTTTAAAGTGTAAAAACCGTCACCTTTTGATTGCCAGAAGTTTACTGTCTCTTCTTTAGCTTTTTTCGATAAGACTGTCACTGTATCAGCTACTATAAACGCAGAATAGAAGCCTACTCCGAATTGACCGATTAAAGATTCGTTAAAGTCCTGATTAGAACCAGATTCTTTAAGTGAATTAATAAATTCTTTAGTCCCAGACTTAGCGATAGTTCCAAGATTAGAAGCGAGGTCTTCCTCGTTCATGCCGATACCATTATCACGGATAATCATTCTTTTTTTATCGCTGTCTATGACTAGTTTAATAGCTAGTTCTTCATTCGCGCCGATTAACTCTTTTTCGCTGAGAGCAGCGAATCTTAATTTATCTAAAGCGTCAGAGGCATTAGATATTAACTCTCTTAGAAAAATGTCTTTATTTGAATATAGAGAATGTATGACTAGATCTAGAACCTGTCTAACTTCTGCTTCAAATGACCTAGTGTTAGAACTATGAGACTCTGTTGTAAATACCATCAGTAATAATTTTACAAACTATTGATGTAGACTTGCAAGAGCTTCTTTTTTATTGGCAAATTTTCTTGTCTGAATTTGATTCACCAAAGTTTTATCTATTTTATTACCCAGTACTGTTTTTGGCTTAGATTCAGTAATTTTATTTATAGTCGATTTTTCTAAAATAAATTTTAAATCCTTATTTGAAAAAGTCGCAGGTGATATAAAGCTCAGAGTGGTAGGTATTCTCATGCGTTTATATCTATCAATAGATTCTTTAATATTACTTTCTATATAACTCTGAATTCTAGAAGGTATTTCACGAATGGGTTTAATGATTTCAGTTTCAAAATATTCACGTGGCTGTCTGTATAAGAAGTCTTTGATCATGTCAATCGCATCATCGTAGAACTGTTTTAGTCGTTTTAAAGTAAAGAAATCAAGAGTATTTTGGTAAGTTTTTAAAGTAAATTTCTTTAAATCTTCAAACTTCCCGACTATATCTTCAATAATTGTTTCAACTAAGCTCTTCTCCGCTTCGGCTTCTTTTTCCTCTTCCTCGTTTCCGAGTAATTCTCTTTGAGATTCTTCCCAAGCCTTTTTCTCTGCTTCTAGTCTAGCCTTACGTTCATCTTCATCTTTATCTTTATCTTTAATCTCTTGAGCTTTTTGATTAACTAAAATCTTATTTTGTTCGATCATCTTCGCTGAAAGTAAATTCAGCATGGCTTGAAGAGTTGCTCCCTCAGCATTCTTTAGTGCTAGAGATAAACTGTTATTGTCTAAACTGATCTCCCCAAGGGAGTTAGAGCTTGAGCTTTCTTTTAAAATTTGTAATGCTCTGAGTTTCCTCAGTTTACGTTCTTTCTCGGTAAGTGGTTGGTAGGCTTCTAGAGCTTTTTCTGCGGTACTTGAGTTAAATGTCTTTAAAATCTCGTGATTCGCATGCGAAAGATTCTGGAAGCGAACAGTAATCGCCATTTTAATAATCTATAAGCAAAAATGGTTTTTGTAAAGCAGTTAAGACGAGAAAAAGGATGTCAATTCTAGAAATAAAGCAGCTAAGCCACTCCAGTGCTACCAAAGCCACCAGCTAACCTAGTATTACTTTCTTCTAAAGGCAATTCTGTAATCTCAGTAAAGCTAGCTTGATATATAGGTGCAAGAACGCCTTGGGCGATTCTATCGCCGTGATTAATCGTGAAATCTTCTTCGCCATGGTTAATCATAAGTATCTGTATCTCACCGCGATAGTCACAGTCTATAGTTCCTGGTGTATTAGTTAAAGAGATGCCGTGTTTGAAAGCAAGTCCAGAGCGAGGGCGTATCTGCAATTCAAAGCCTTCTGGTAAAACCATCTGAATTCCTGTCGGGATCTTCCCTCTAGAACCAGCTTTTATGGTTACTGAAGACTGATCCATGAAAAAAGCTCTCAGGTCGAATCCAGCAGAGCCACTCGTCGCATATTCAGGGATGACAACATCGGGGTTAAGTTTTTTGATTTGAATAGATAGCTTGGTCATGATTCTTGATTATATCCCAGATGAAATTTATAACTCTGCCGTGCTGAGCTGATATCGTGATTTTAATAATTAAGAGGGACTTTTTGGACCAGAGAGTTTTTATGAATAAAGTACTTAGATCAAATGAAAGAGGTCTTACTGAACTAGGGTGACTGAAAAGCTATTATAGCTTCTCTTTTGGTGAGTATTATAGTCCAGAGAATAAAGGTTTTCGCTCGCTTAGAGTAATTAATGATGACTGCATACAAGCTGGATCGGGATTCGATTTTCACCCACATCGTGATATGGAGATCTTAACTATGGTTCTGAGTGGGGCTGTTACTCATATTGATAGCATGGGAAATTCTGAAATTATTAGGGCTGATGAATTTCAATTAATGTCTGCTGGTACTGGGGTTTTACATAGTGAGTATAATCTTGGTGATGAAGAATTAAGGCTTTTGCAGATTTGGATTAAGCCTCGTGAACAGGGTTTAAAGCCAAGTTACCAGCAAAAGAGCTTAGAGCAGCTACCTCTTGATGATAATGGTTTTCATATAATTGCTAGTGCCTTTGCTGGATCAGGTTCTGATTCTACTTATGGCTCGTGCTTGAAGATTAATCAGGATATAGAAATCAAACTCATATCTAATCTGGAAGCTAAATCCATATCATTTACTTTGGGCTCTGAATATAATAACGCTGAGCAAGCGCCTTCTGGTAAAAAGAGTTTTATGGCGATTTATTTTCACGTGATAGAAGGTGCTGTAGATATAGAGATTACAGGGTCACCCTTGGTGAAGCTTTCTCCAGGAGATGGTTTTAATTTGGAAAATACTGAGAAAGTCAAAATATCATTTGAGTCTATGACCAAATGCCTGCTTTTCTGTTTTATTTAAATAAAGGTCTTTTTAGGCTAATTTCAAACGAATTTTCTGTAAATAAATTAATGCTAAATAAGCGAGAAGCAAATCGATTAAGCCAGTTAATATGCTTAAATCTATAAACTTGAAAATATTAAATCTGCCAGTGAGCATAATTAGAATATTCGCTACAAGATGAAGTATACCAAAGGCAATTAAAGGCTTAAATAATTTTTTGGGATGGTTTAAAGTCTCTTCAAATGATGATCTATAGAGAAAAGCAAAAATAGTAAAAGGTATTAAAGCAATTAAATACATAAAGCCCAGCTGTGTTATATATGAAATTCCAGCACCAAAGGCGAAAACTTGAATGCCAAGAATGCCCAAGATAATATAAGCGATAGAACCAACGGTAGCGTAGTTTTTAGTAAAGATCTGGCTGATAAGAAAAAGTACTAGGAAAATAGGTGAATAGTTATAGCCAGCAATGTCAAATACTGTCACTGCGGCAAGCATGCTTATGGCTAAAGTAAATAGAGTGCGGCTGAAGTCGTAAAACATTTTAATGAAGCATCTCTAAAGACAGTTTAACTAAATTCTCTGCCGTAAGACCATAATGTATTAGTAGGTCTTCAGCTTTTCCAGATTGACCAAAGGAATCATTTACACCTAGTCTTTTAAAACTTAATTTCTCTGAGCAGTTCTCCAGTAAAGCACTAGCTACGCTGTCTCCCAGTCCACCCCAGATATTATGCTCTTCTGCGACTATGATATTTCTCGTTTTCAAGGCTGAATTGACGATAGTTTCTGTATCTAAAGGCTTTATAGAAGCAATGTTTATGACTTCAATACTTTTATTATGTTTTTCTTTAAGGATTTTAGCTGCCTCTGCCGCTGCACTAACCATAATGCCACATGCCATAATAGTTAAGTCTTCTCCAGCATTGATGACATTGGCTTTGCCGATCTGGAAATTATATTTATCATCAAAAAGCACTGGTAAGGCGGATCTTCCAAGTCTCACATAGGCTGGACCGTTGTAAGCAGTGACTGCCTGCATTACTTTTTCTGTCTCTTTAGCATCAGCTGGAACTATAACTACCATACCTGGAATACTTTTCATTAGAGCTATGTCTTCAATAATTTGATGACTAGCACCATCTTCGCCGACTGTAAGACCTGCATGTGTAGCACAGATTTTCACATTTGCGTGATTATGAGCGACCGAATTACGTACCTGTTCCCAAGCTCTGCCAGTAGCGAACATTGCAAAGCTACTCACAAAGGGGATTTTCCCAGCCTTAGCTAAGCCAGCCGCCGTGCTAACCATGTTTGCTTCAGCAATACCCATATTAAAAAATCTTTCAGGAAATTCTTTAGCGAAAAATTTAGTCTGAGTGCTACTAGACAAGTCCGCATCTAAGACGACTATATCTTGATTCGATTTAGCTAATTCTACTAAACTCTTACCATAAGCTACTCGAGTAGCTATTTTTTCTGTTGATGGTTCTATCGCTGCACCCATAATTATTTACTCCCCGCTAATTCTACTAAAGCCTTCTCTAGATCAGTGTCACTTGGAGCTACTCCATGCCAAGCGACCGCATCTTCCATGAAGGATACACCTTTACCTTTGATAGTATTTGCGATTATCGCAAATGGTTTATTAGTCTCTTCACTTACTCGGTAAGCTTCTTTTAGGGCATTATCTAATTCTGCAAGATCATGACCATTTATCGTCTTAGTTTCCCAATTAAAAGCACTTAATTTATCCTCTAGCGGATCAAGTGCCATAGTGGTTTCTGTGCAACCATCAAGCTGAATGCGGTTTCTATCTATAATCGCAACTAAGTTATCAGTTTTATAATGAGCACATGCCATAAAAGCTTCCCAGCACTGACCTTCCTGTAATTCACCATCACTGAGTATGGCAAAAACCTTACGCTGAGATTTATCAAGCTTCGCTGCTAAAGCAAAGCCAAGGGCATTAGAAAGACCATGTCCGAGCGAGCCAGTAGACATCTCAACACCAGGCACTTTGAGGCTGTCTATATGACCTTGGAATTTAGAGCCGAGCTGTCTAAAGCTCATAGTATCTACGATAGGATAAAAGCCAGCTAGGGCTAAAACTGAATACACTGCTGGTGAAGCGTGTCCTTTACTGATGATTAGAATATCTCGCTCTGGATCATGAGAGTCAAGGGGATTATGCTTTAGATGTCCACCAAAATATAGAACAGAGAGTATGTCCGCGATAGATAGCGAGCCACCTGGGTGACCAGATTTAGCGGCATGTATCATTTTTAAAGAATTAGCTCTTATTTCTAAGGCTTTTTCCTTGACTTTAACTAGATCAGGGAAATTATTAGACATGGAAAAATTGATTATTCAGTTACTCCTTTAAGAAATTTTAACAAAGCGGGACTGAATTTATCTTTAATTTAAAAATTCTTTAAGGTCTTTAATATCTTTAGCATAAAGCTTTAATTTTCTTAATGCCTTAGCTTCAAGCTTTTTAACCTGAGCTTTAGGAATTTCTAAAATCTCAGCAAGTTCTTCATGAGTATATTCTTTGTCAGTAGCGATGCCATATTTGAGAAACAGTACATTTTGTTCAAGCTCATTTAATTCTTCAATAATTGTTTTAAGTTCTTTGCGCAGCAGTGTTGCACTGGTGTGATCATCTGGAGAAGTAAAGGCATTATTGCTAGCAATAAAGTCTGATATATCTACTCCTTCCTCACCTTTGATTTTGGTCGACATGGAAACTGTTCTCACGTGTAGGTTTTCAATTTCATCTAGTTTTTCCAAGCTAATATTCATGTGACTGGCTATCTCATCAGGTTTTGGGTCACGATTTAATGCCCGTCTTAGAGCTACTTTGCTTTTGTTTAGTTTAGAGGCGTATTCGATCATATGAACTGGTATACGAATTGTTCTAGATTTATCTGCAATAGATCTGCTGATGGACTGCCTAATCCACCAAGTAGCGAAAGTACTAAATCTATAACCCTTTTTATAGTCAAATTTAGAGGCGGCTTTCATTAAGCCAAGATTTCCTTCTTGGATAAGATCTAATAATTGATTAGAGTTTCTCGCATAACGTTTGGCGATACTTACAACTAATCTTAAATTAGCTCTTACTAAAGCTCTTTGGGCTTTATCTGAGATTTTTTGATCTTCAGACTGAATATCTCTAGCTATTTCAATTTCCTGATCAGCGTTAATGGTGGGTATTTTACCTATTTCCTTGAGATATAGATAAACACTGTCATTAACTAATGGAGAGCTTTCCTTCGGCTGCTTAAAAATAACCTCCTCGTCAACGTCCAGATCTCTCTGGAATTCACGAGTTTCATCTATGTCGGCTTCGCTAGGGCCTATTAATAAGTCTTCATCTTCTGCCATCTAAGATAATTGAATGCCTCTTCCTTACTATACAATCCTCTACCCTTATCATAAACCTGTCAAACGAGCTTTGTAATTATCTCAGTTAATTTCTCTAGTTCTGCCTCATCATTCATCCATGAGAGTGATATGCGAATAGCTCTTTTTGCAATATTTTCATCTATGTGGCAAGCTCTAAGGACATAAGAGCTTTCAATGAAAGAATCTTCAAAATTTTTTTTATTGGAAGTGCAAGCTGAGCCTGAGCTTACGCAGACCCCTCGAAGATCTAATTGAAGTACTAGCTGCTCACTATTAAATTTTAAATCCATGAAAGATAGATTCAGATTGCCTCCTAGTCTGTTTTCTAGATTTTGGGGGCCGTTCAGTACTACAGATTTAAGGTTTTTTAATTTCATCCATAATTTTTTTTGTAATTCTTTCACTTTGTTGCGTTTTTCAGGATCTAAAGATATTTCTAGGGCTTTGGCAAAGGCGATAATCGAATTTACATTCTCTGTTCCAGATCTGAAACTTCTTTCTTGACCACCACCTATGATTAGAGCTTTATTTAAGATATGTTCTTGGAGTTTTTGGGCTATATAGATAAAACCTAAGCCTTTAGGTCCGTGTAATTTATGGGCTGAAGCTGATATTAGGTCTAGCTTAGAATCTTTAACATCTATATCCAGCTTGCCAAGGCTTTGAACACAGTCACTATGAAAAATAGCTTTATATTTTTCGCATAAGTTTCCGATAGCTTTTATATCTTGTACTGTACCGATCTCGCTATTAGCGTGCATTATAGATACTAAAATCTTTTTAGGGCACTGCTCGCGAACTTCAATTTCTGTATTAGAATTTTGGGCAAGTACATTCTCTAATTCTTTTAGAGATATATAACCTTCTTGATCAAGATTTAACCAAAAAATCTCTTGGCGAGAGGCTTTAGCAGGTTCAATTACGCTTGCATGCTCACTAGGGCTAGTAATAATTAAGTCGTAATCACAAGCCTTAAAAACAGTATTATTGGCTTCTGTAGCACCACTGAGGAAAAATATTTCATTAGCTTCGGCGTTTATGCTATTTGCGATGAAAGTGCGGGCTTCTTCTATCTTTTTTTTTGCTGATTTGCCTAGTCCATGAACACTGCTTGGATTGGCAAAGGTAGTTTTAAAACTGTCAATTAATACTTCTATAACTTCTGCTGCAAGAGCAGTGGTCGCAGAATTATCAAAATAGATTTTATTCATGGAATCTTGCTTTAAAGCCATTCTTGATTAAAGATAGAACTGTATCTTTGTCTAACTTAAACGCTGATTGGATTTTGAATATTTCTTCACTAACGGTAGTGTTTGAAACTGTACGATTATCAGTCGAAGGGCTAATGCTTATACCAGCTTCTAACATTTTAATTAGACTATGATTTTCAGCTTTCATTTCTAGCTCAGGTAAGGTCTGTAAATTACTAGTGAGGCAGACTTCGATCGTTATATCGTTGTCCTTGATTATATTTATTAGTTCGGCTGTTTTTTTATCACCGTAGTTATATTCTTTGTTGAAAAGATTTACGCCATGACCGATTCTTTTTGCATCAGCGAGCTTAATTGCAGAGTATATACTTTCTGGTCCATCGGCTTCCCCTGCATGAATAGTCTTATTCATACCTTTACTGAGATCAAAAGCTTTCTGATGCAGGCTTACAGGAAAGCCATTTTCAGGTCCAGCTAGGTCGATATTGCGAATATCCACTTCACCACTTTTTTTGATATTGAGTAATTCTTCTATATATTTATAAGAATTTTCTGGACTCCAGTGTCTCATTATGCAGAGTATTTGAGTGTAGGTGAAGGCTTTATTTACAAAGGGATAATCAGAGAAGAGCTTTTCCGTTTTAGCTGAACCAGATATCTGCTCATTAATTAATTTAGCTGCATGACTAAGACCTTTCTCTACGGCTAGAATAACCTCTTTAATTGAAAAGGTATTTTTTTCATTTAATAGTAAAGATGGGCAGTAACGAGGTTCTATATGATAGATACCATCAAGGAAGGCATCCAAGGCGAATTCGTAGCTGGCTTGTTCTATATTCTCTAAATCTTGCATGCTTGCACAAAGATACTCAAAGCACTTTAGATATTCAGGTAAATCCTTATAACTATTTTTAAAGACTAGGTCTTTCAAGCCTTCTTTCGTGTAAGAAGGAAGTTTTACCTTTATCCTATTCGCAAAATCAATAAGAGATTCTAATCTTACAGAACCATCAAGATGTACGTGTAAGTCAGTTTTTGGGATTTGTTTAATTTCTTCAAGTGTAAATGGCATAATTTATATAGAATGGTGTCTGAGATGAGATTTGAACTCATACAACCCAAAGGTCACTACCCCCTCAAGATAGCGCGTCTACCGTTCCGCCACTCAGACTAGGTTGAAAATATCTTAGCAAAAAGTTTGTTATCATGTTGGAGGAAGTGATGAGAAACGAAGTTTCCTACGGATGCGAGTATTTTTTATATTAATTTTATTTTCTTTGAATGCGTGCTCTTTTATTGGTAAGAACCCGCGTGATAGCTCGGAAGCTACTGTAGAAGCTGAGCTTGATAAGATTATTTCAGAAGAACCGCTTAGTCCTGAAGAAATAGACAGGTATTTTGCAGATCTTAGTAATAGGTACAAGAAAGTTTATCTTAACGGTTCTCCTAAAGAAGCTCTTAGTAAAGAATTACACCGTGGTGATTTACTAGGTAATCATGTGCCTGAAAGATCTATGGTAATGGAATTGATGTTTAATTTAGCTAATTCTAAAATCCCATACTGTTTTCATATTTCTAAAGATCTTTCAGAAGAGCAGGCTGAGGATATAGTTGAAAAATCTTTCAAGCCATTAAAAAAACTAAAGACTAAAGATCTAGATTTTACCCATATGTATTTGGTTAATTATTATGCAGATGCTTATTTATTTTTAGGTGAAAAATCTTATCTCTCTCTTGCAGAGCAGCTTTATGAAAAATTATTAGAGAGATTGACTAATAGAGAGAGCTTTTTCGTTTTTCATATAGGAGAGTCTTTCCCAGACATGGATGATAATGCTTATGCTTTGCTTACTATAATTAAACTCTATAGAAATACTTTAGACTTGAGATATTTAGAAAAGGCATTGAGATTGGGTGATCAGATCTTAGATAAATTAGAAGGATCTTTCGTGAATACTGATTTAGCTAATTCCATGCTCTATCTGTATAATTATACGGGTGAAAAGTATCTATTAGAGAAGGCTAGATATTTTGCTGATTTAATTTTAAATGAGCCTGAATCTTTTAGAACCTCTGAACATGCAAGGTTTATGAATTTCTTATACTATTTTTTACCAGAGCAGTCCTATAAAGACTTCGCAGCTAAGACTTTAGAGGAAATAATTAAAGAACAGATTAAGGCTGATGAGAAAAATTACTATTCACTTTTATTGTTAAAAGCAGAACTAATGAGTGAACCAGTTTTCTTAAAATTAAGTGCAAAAAATTTAAGAGATGCAGATACTTTAGATATGCTTAGAACTTTTCTTAAAAAGCCTACTAACTATTATATTTTGGAGCTAAGCATTGATGAGAATTTAAGAGAACCCGTGCTGAGGGCTTGCGTTGATAAAAAATGTTCAGAAGATTTAAGATCAAAGAAAGCTTTAACTGCTTTTTTGAATTGATTTTTAACCAGCATTAAGATTAACTGATTTTTGAAACTTTTCTAAAGCTCTTGCTAGTACAGGAAATTCTTTATTAATATCATCATGTTTTTCACTAAATACTCTAGCAGAGTCTCTTGCCGCAATTAATAACTGCTCTTGATCGATTAGTGAACTTAGAAAGCTATCCCCTACGCCAGATTGTTTAACTCCTAGAAAATCTCCGGCTCCTCTGATCTGTAAATCATGCTGGGCGACGATAAAGCCATTATTACTTTTAACTAAAATTTCTAAACGTTGATTAGTCTCTGGATTCTTGGAATTACTTGAAAGCAGGCAGTAGGATTGTTTATTACTTCTGCCGACTCGACCTCTGAGTTGATGCAGCTGTGCTAAACCAAATCTCTGACAGGACTCTATAAGTATTACAGTGGCATCTGCTACGTCTATTCCTACTTCTATAACGGTGGTGGAAACTAAAATCTGCAATTCCTTTTTGTAGAAGGCTTGCATGGTAGCTTCTTTATCTTCGTCATTGAGTTTTCCGTGCAGAAGACCTATTTTATAGTCCTTGAAAGTAGTCTCTTTAAGCTTTTCATACTCAACGCTTGCAGCTTCTGCGGCAAGTGTTTCAGATTCATCAATTAAAGGGAAAACTATATATGCTTGATTTCCTTTGTCTAATTCAGTTTTAATAAGCTTATGGGCTTCTGATTTTTTCTTGGATATTTTAGTGATAATCGGTAGGCGATTAGCAGGGAGTTGATCTATTTCTGACATATCTAAATCTCCGTGTAAAGCTAATGCTAAGGTCCTTGGGATGGGAGTCGCTGTCATGAAGAGCTTTTCGACTAGTACCGTCGAGCCAGCCTTATTTTTAGCTTTTAAAGACAGTTGTTCACGCTGTTTTACACCAAAGCGATGTTGTTCATCTATTATTACTAAGCCAAGATTCTGAAATTCTACACTATCTTGGATGAGGGCATGCGTGCCGACTACTATGTTAACAGTGCCACCAGCTATTTCTTGTAATACACTACGTCTCTCTTTAGTTCCCTGTCTGCCGATCAATAGAGAGACTTTGATTTTTAAATGAGCGTTTAGTAAATTTATCCATTCTTGAAATTTTTTAAAATGCTGTTTTGCTAATATTTCGGTGGGAACCATAATTGCAGCTTGATACCCATCATCTATGGCTACTAAAATAGCGAGAAAGGCGACTACGGTTTTTCCAGCTCCGACATCTCCTTGTATTAATCGATGCATAGGTTCATCACTAACCATGTCTGGCAGTATCTCTTCGTAAAATACTCGTGCCTGAGCATCTGTTAATTGAAAAGGTAGAAGGTCTAAAAATTTATCTACTAAGCCACCCGAAAAGCAGTTGAATTGAATACCTTTTGATTTTTTTTTAACCTGTTTTCGAATTAGCATAAACTGTAGCTGAAGCAGAAAGAAATCATTGAAGATAAGTCTATGAGCAGCATTGTTAATTTCTAGTTGTGATTCGGGGAAATGTATTTGAGTAATCGCAGACTTTAGGCTCACTAATTGATTAGTATCTAAAACTTCTTTAGGTAAAAATTCTTTTACCGTATCTACGTAAAGATCTATACTGCTTCTAATTGCTTTTCGTAGTTGAATGGTAGAAAGCCCCTCTGTAAGCGGGTAAACGGGGATAATGCGATTTTCGTTCTGTTCAGCTGATTCACTTATCTCGTCACCAATTACTTCTATGACTGGATTTGCAAAACTGAGTTTGCGAGAAAATTTATCTATTTTTACTTTTCCAAAGCAGATAACCTTACTACCTTCAGGGTACATGCCTTTAAATTGTTTCAAATAGAAGTGACTAGAGTTACCCTGAAAGTATTTAATGATTTTAATTTTTCCAGAAATATCACTAATCTCTATGTTCATTACGACCAGATCTTTTTTTGGGCTTTTAAAAGCATTGATTTTGCTGATTTCCCCAAATATAGTCGCGTTATCGTCTAGTTTTAGATCTTTAATAAGATCTTTGCTCTCAAAGAAAATATAGTCACGTGGTTTATAAAGTAATAGATCTTTGCAGGTCTGTATCCCGATTTTGTCGAATTTTTCTGCTAGTTTTTGACCTACGCCTTTCACGAATTGCACGGGGATCTGCTCGGCATCTACGTTTTTAAGATCAGCTTTAAATTTATCTTCTCTAGCTTTTTTGAGAATAGCTAATCGCTCTGCTGTCTCTGCTGAATTTATAGAAGAATTACGCTGCTCTATATCGCTTTCGTAGTAATCTTCAAGCTCTAAAAGTATATCTAAAATATGATTAATATTTGCTATACGTGAAGATAAGTCTAGGAAAGGATATCTAGAAATCAGGGCGTAAATTTTATTCCATTTTTCACTGTGCTGGAATATCTTAAGAGCGGCTCTGGATTCTTCTTTCATAAAAGTGGTGAAATCACCATTTTTGCCCACTATGTTTATATAGTTATGCTGAATCTCAAAGCGAATGCCAGCCCTGATTTTATTTATGGTCTGTAGACCGCTTTGTACATTGCTTGTCATTATTTAAATAGCACGGGCGTGCATCCTCCTCGGCCTTGAACTTGTTTGTTCGGCTACACGCCCAGCACAGCAGTATAAATTCAAAGTTTTATTCACTTGTCATGCCTAAGCTATAATTTTAGAGAAATCTAAAGGGATTGTGTTAATTATGGCTACAAGTAATAAAATAAATATTGCGGATAATATCATAGAGACTATCGGTAGAACGCCTTTAGTAAGATTAAATCAAGGTAGAATGCTTGTGCCAGAGCATGTTGCTGATGTAGTTTTAAAATTAGAGTTTTTTAATCCAGGTGGTTCTGTAAAAGATCGCATCGCTATGAGTATGATTAATGCTGCTGAAGAAGCAGGTTTAATTTCTCCTAATAAATCAGTTATCGTTGAGCCAACTAGTGGTAACACGGGAATAGGTCTAGCTTTGGTTTGTGCAGCTAAGGGTTATAAATTAATACTTACTATGCCAGATACGATGAGCATAGAGAGAAGAAAATTATTAAAAGCTTATGGGGCGGATTTAGTGCTAACTCCAGGAGCCTTAGGGATGAGAGGGGCTATCGCTAAAGCAGAAGAGCTATCTAATACTTTGCCAAATGGCTTTATGCCGCAGCAATTCAGTAATTTAGCCAATCCTAAGATTCACAGGGAGACTACCGCAGATGAAATTTGGGAAGATACCGCAGGCGGGGTAGATATTATCGTCGCTGGTGTAGGAACTGGAGGCACTATTACTGGATTAGGACAGGTGCTTAAATCTAAAAAGCCGAGTATAAAGATTTATGCTGTAGAACCAGAAGAGTCTCCAGTAATTTCTGGTGGTGAACCTGGTCCACATAAAATTCAAGGTATTGGAGCAGGCTTTGTTCCAGATAATTTAGATAAGTCTCTACTTGATGGGGTTATAAAAGTTAATGTTACGACAGCTGTAGCGACTGCTCGTAAAGTTGCAGCAAAGGAAGGTATACTTTGTGGAATCTCTTCTGGAGCGACTCTTGATGCGGCTTTACAGTTAGCTAAAGATCCAGTTAATAAAGGCAAGATGATAGTGGTAATTATTCCTTCTAATGGAGAAAGGTATTTATCGACTGTACTTTATGCTGACCTAGAGGTGTAGATTAAGGCTTTAAAGTGTAAGTTGAACAGTAACTTCTGCGTTTTCGTCTTCCTTGATAAAATGGTTGCGGAGGCAAGATTTGAACTTACGACCTTTGGGTTATGAGCCCAACGAGCTACCAGACTGCTCCACTCCGCATAAAGGATTTTAGCAAAGCTGAAGCTCTAATAGCAAATGTTATTTTCATTACATACGGAAAATTGGTCTTTAGTAACTTTATAAACTTCTCTAGTCGTTTCTTTTACGCGAGAAAATACATCCGTTACTATAGTTTTTGCATCTGCTTCTACAGAAGGAGTTGTGAGTTCTGGACATTTAGAAAGATCAAAGCCGCATTCTTTTGCTAAACGCTGTTCTCGTTTGTATTTTTTTGTGATTTCCATCAGATCTAGGCTGCCACCGATTTGATAAGTTTTATCCCAGGGTTGGTAAATAAGTTCAGTGTTGAGTAAGCCGATTTTAGGTTTTATTTTAGCTACTGGAATTTTAATTGTTGAAGATTCGTTATGTGTTTCGAGTGGGGCTAAGTTTGATCTATAGCCTATCTGATAATCTTTGAGCTCATTAATTTCTTCGCTGTCAAGGCGGATCTTTTCAAAGCCATAGACTTGAATCTCAAAGATTAGAGTAATTATGAAAACGAATAAGATGTTCTTAAATATTTTCTTCATTTTTCTTTCCTCTAAGCCATACATTGAATCATGTATTTGAGAGCAGAATTAGACTGGGTTCGCTTTAAGATCGAAGCTTAGTTTTACGGTATCGTTTATTAACTTATCTCCAAGATTACTGAAGAATTTACCTGAACCGTATTTAACATCGAAGTCAGTTCTGTCAAAGATAAAGTTCCCTTTAAAGCTATAGTTAAAACCATCTGTAGTATAGAATCCCGTAATATTAGTATTTTTTTTAGTATTTTTAATAGTTAATTGACCGACTATCTGATATTTTTTATCGCTGATTTTTTGAACCTGAGTTGATTTGAATGTTGCTTCTGGATACTTTTTTGTATCAAAGAAGTCTGGGCTTTTTAAATGCTGCACTATTTTGTTTTGTAGTTCACCACTGAGATTATCATTAGTGATACTTGTCATATCCATTACTAACTCGGCAGCAGTAAGCTCTCCACCTGTATTGACGATGACTTTACCTTTCTTGATTTTGATTCCGCCAGTGTGTTCTGCGATTACAGGTGAACCATTGGTGCCGTACCATCTTACTGAGCTGCGATTAGGGTTCAGCTCTAAAGTCTCACCCATCTCTTTGTTTTTTTTCTCTGCGAAAGCCGAGCTATTAAATTGAGTGAGGAATACCATGCTGATAAAGACAGCGAGCTTCACTAAATTAGGTAAAGATTTCTTTAGAGTTTTCATTTTTGTTACAACAATTGAGTATACTATCAGTGGACGTATAGATTATATGGGTCAAAGAAAGAAAGTTATTATTATTGGTGGTGGTTTTGGGGGTATTTTTACTGCTCGGAAACTGGCTAATCATAATATTGATGTTCTACTCATTGATAAACAGAACCATCATCTTTTTCAACCCTTACTTTATCAGGTAGCCGCAGGGATTCTTTCGCCAGAGAATGTGGCGATACCTCTCAGATTGGTTTTCGCTGATAATAAGAATGTCAAAGTAAGAATGGAAGAAGTTCTTAATGTAGACAGATCTGCTCAAAAAGTCGTAACTAAGGAGAATGAATATTTTTATGATTTTTTAGTAATTGCGACAGGCAGTACTTATAATTTCTTTGGTCATAATGAATGGGCGAAGCATGTTTTTACATTGAAAACTTTAGCTGGGGCATTAAAGCTTAAAAATCATATTCAGACTCAGTTTGAAAGAGCTTTGGTCACCAAGGATTCTGCTGAAAAGGAAAGGCTACTTACTTTTGCAATAGTAGGTGCTGGTCCTACTGGGGTTGAGATGGCTGGGATAATCTCTGAGATAGCAAAAAAGTTTACTCAAGAAGAGTCTGCGATTAAGTTTCAGGATATTAAAGTTAATTTAATTGAAACAGCAGAAAGACCATTAGCGGCTTTCTCTACTTATCTTTCTGATTACTCAGTGCAGGTTATGCATAAGCTGGGTATTCAAGTGAAGCTCAATACCACTGTAGAAGAGATACAGCATAATTATATTAAAACGTCTGAAGGTGAAATCCACTCTAACACGATTATTTGGGCGGCTGGTGTTTTGGGAGTGGGAGCTGCAAGCTTGTTGAATATTTTAAAACCAGCAAGAGGAAATAAAGTAACCGTAAACGAATATTTGAATCTATTTGATGATGATAAAGTTTTTGTTATTGGTGATACTGCAGAGCTTATGCAAAACGACAGACCTTTACCTGGATTGGGTTCGGTCGCTAAGCAGCAGGGTATTTATTTAGGTAGAGCCTTGAGGAAAATAGTTCGAGGTGAAGATCGCCGAGAGATAAAACCCTTTAAGTATGAGGATTATGGCATTATGGCGATAATCGGTAAAAGAGCTGCTGTAGCTGAGTTGCCTTTAGTTCATTTACAGGGTGCTCCAGCATGGATACTTTGGGGATTAGTGCATTTATTATTGTTAATAGGTTTTAGAAATCGCGCTATTGTGCTTTTTGATTGGGTTTGGACTTATTTAGCTGGGAATTATTCTTCACGTGTAATTAACCAAGTTAATTACGAGACCTAAGTGATGTCACGAAAATATAGAAAATGGAGTGATGGGATTCTTAAAATATAAATCCTACTGTACCGATTAAATTAAAACCAGCTTCAGGCCTAACGCCATTAAGATCATTAATAAGAGGAAATCCTGCTAAAAATCCAAGGATGATTTTATCTTCAATTGCAAGTTTGACGCCATTCATCCAATTTATGAGTAAGCCTCCATGGGCATCATCTTTTATGCCATCATATGTGACTTTTTCTTGCCACATGCTATTGATCTCACTAACTAAGCTCCAGCGAGTTTCTTTGCCAAGAATTTCTTTAGGAAATATTTTTTGAAATTTATTTGGCTTTTCTTTATCTATGATGTAATTCGCTGCTAGATTGAAGTTAACGATATCCCCGACTATGGTATTTTGTGAACCTTGATTTGAGAGTTTATAGAGAATATTTGAGTGCAAGCTGAGGTCTTCTAATTTTTCGCTTTTAAAGTTTTTACTAATGGCGATGCCCATTAATGGGTCCCAAGACCCAGATCCTGGTTGATGATCAGCAGATAATCTATAACCATCTTTATCTTTTTCATTAGTAAAGCCTGTTGGGAACTCTAGTCCCGCGACTAGGGCTGTATGTAAATTTATCTTTTCTATTTTTGGTAACTGATACTTGAGCATTATGCTCATGTCTCCTAGCCCAATTGAATCATCTTCATCATAGGTAAAGCCTTCATAGGTGTATTGAGAGTTGAAATTGCTTTGAAATGGGTAACTGATCATTACGGTAAGATCATCCGTGATTCCATAAAGTAGATTCGCTGAAACTTGCATGGTTGCTGAATTTGAATGTGCATGAATCCCGCGACGGTTAATGGCCTTCATTTGTGAGATTGTAAATTCATCGTAGTTTTGGTAATTAATACCAGTGCTTAAAGCAAATTTACCTTTAGGTAAAGTGTAGGCTGGCATGGTCATAATGGGTCCATCTACACTAGTTCCCCCAAAGGCTCCAGAACAAGCACAGCTACAGGCTGAGACTTTGGAGCTGTGTAGCTGTAGAAGAAGGGCTGCGATAATGCCAAGTGAGTATATGATTAAGGTTTGAACTTGCAGGTTTGGTAACAGTACCCTGAAATTTTTTTTTAATTTTGTTTTGGTTTTAGCTATTATGGGATTCAGCATGGTGAAAAAGAATATAGGACAGTTATCAGAAGAGACAGGTTTTAGTATACAGACTATTAGATATTATGAAAGTTTAGGACTTTTGCCAGCACCAGATCGTAGTGATAGCGGCTATAGAAAATATGATGAAAGTTATTTACAGCATATTAATTTTATAAAGAATGCTAAAAATATGGGCTTTAGTCTTGATGAAATTAAAGAACTTATTTATCTCAAGTCTTCAAATGATGCTCTAGGAAAAGATGTTAAGCATATGGTGAAACTTAAAATGGAAGAGCTTGCAAAGCAAATTAAAGAATTAGAAAATACCTATAATTACCTTGCAAGCCTCAACCAATCTTGTAGTGGTAAAATGCAGACTAAAAATTGTCCTATATTGAAGCAACTTTCAGGCTGATTTTCTTTTAGAGACTGCTTTTTGTGTGGTGTCTCTTGAAAGTCACTTAGTCTTGAGCTACTGCATCAACTTGTCTGATGATGATGTTTTCGACAAGCACAGTACGAGCTTCTGCACTACTAGAGTAAGTAACTCTTGCTCCAGAGTTATCTTCGCCATCTAATTTGCTGAAATCAGTCCAAAGAACATAACTGGTATCACCATCTTCAATAAAATAATATAGAGATTTATCTTTATCATAAGTAGCTAATATATTTTTGAATACTTTGTCGTTACCTTCACCGTGGAAAGTTTGTTCTAGTCTAAGTTTAGTGCCTGTTCGATTAGTTCTTTTTATATAAAAATGGCCTATGTGTTCACCATTAATGACTATTTCAAATTTTTTATTAATATAATCACGAATCGAGCTTTCTGAGCCATGGTCATGACCAGCATGCGCTTGAACAGAATTAGCAAAGCCAATGAATAAGGCAAGACCAAGTATAAAACTAATTATTTTTTTCATATCTATTGTTTCTCCTAAAATTTAAACTAATAAATTTTACTTTTATTATACTGTATAGTTGGCTATAGAGTTATTGTTTTTCTGTACAAATTCTCTACCACTAGGGAGCCTTCCCTAAGCAACCCATCCTCACCCCACACTGCGTGCGGGTCCCCCCAATGCCAAAAGACAGGATTTTTAAGGTCCTGTCTTTTGGAGTGTGTGGGGGAAACGAATTATACTTCCGTATCTGCCTATATATAGTTTTGACTCAGATTTTTTTGATAAAGAAATTTGAATGCTTTACAATCAATTTGGTTAAAACTTTCATAAATTGTTATTTAAAACACTAGATAAGCATATATTCTCTGAATTTTGGTTCCCCTTCGTAAGTGGTGCCTGTATTATGACTGGTGTTTGGTTAGGTATAGATAAGCTGAAAGTCATTTTTAAACTGCTTGCCATTTCTGGGGCTTCAGTCTCTAAGGGTTTTGTGATTTTAGGATTAGAAGTGCCACATATGCTTGCATTAACTATGCCTATTAGTGTTCTTTTCGCCTTTTTTTTAGCTTTCCAGAAATTATCTTCTGAAAGTGAAATTATTGCACTGAGGGCTACAGGAGCTAGTTTGAGACGAGTTATACAGCCTGTTATTTATCTGGGTATCTTTTTTGCAGTTTGTACATTTTTTATAAATGAAGTAGTAGTCCCCTTTACTAGCCCGCTTGCTAAAAGGATTTATGCACTGGCTTTATATAAAAATCCTGTACCCGATAATTCTAATCATTCTTTTACTTATATTGAGAATGATGAAAATGGTGTTATTCGTCGTATTTTTTTTGTTAAGAAGATAGAGGATAAAATTCTTCAAGATCTTTTAGTGATTGAGTTTGGTGAAGAAAAAATGCTACAGGTCTATACGGCAGCTAAAGCTTGGTGGAACCCATATAATGGTGGCTGGGAGCTGAGGAAAGGCAAGAGTAGTTATATAAAAAGAGATCCAGAGGGCATTAATAAAGCGACTCAGCATTTTATTTCAGATTTTAAATCGACTTTTATTCCCACCAGTCTTGATCCAGGTAAAGCTATGGCTAGCTTAAGTCAGGTTAAAGAATTAAACCTATTTGCACTTGCTGGATATATAAAACAAAATCAGAAAAAATTAATTGATAATGATGAATTTAATTCAGCTCTGACTAGCTTTTATAATAAGCTGGCTTACCCGCTTTCTTGTATATTGCTTGCCGTTATAGGAGCTTGTCTTGGAATCACTAGGCGAAGAAAGGTTATTAATTGGGGTTATTTAGCTTTGGGGGCTGTGGTCTTTTTATTTTACGTCTCCCAGACTGTATTTGATGGTATGGGTGATTCTGGTACTCTTGCACCATCGCTTGCAGTTTTTGCTCCTAATATTATTTTTGCGATAATTGCTTTAGGAATATTTCTCTATCGTGCAGAGAATTAAAGTTTTAGCTCCGATATTTTTTTTACTGCTAGGCTTTTTAGCTTTAAGGCTGCTTATGCCTCATTCGCTGAATAATGACGAAGCGGAGCAGGTTCTGGCAGCGAGTGAATACGTCTTAGGCTACCCTAAGCAGCCTCCTCTGTATAGCTGGATAGTTAGATCAGTAACTTTATTATTTGGCATGAAATATCCAAATATTTATATTCTGAGTTTTTTGAAATATTTCTTCTATGGAGTTTTTATATATTTTCTGTATCTGAGTGCTGAGCTCGTTTTTGGTAATTCAGTGAAAAAAAATAAAAATGCTTACTTGCTTGAAAATCAATCTAAGTCTGGGAGTAAGCTTAATCCAGCCTTCTTAGTAGTTATCAGTAACTTACTTTTTGTAACTTATTTTTATGACTTTGCTCGCGATTTAACACACAGTATTTTGGCTACGATGTTTGCAGCTATAGGCTTCTATCTCTATCTTCGGCTTTGGCTTAAGCCGAGTACTTCAGGCTATTTGCTTCTAGGTATGGTTTTTGGTTTAGGTTTTTTAGCTAAATATAATTTTATTTTTTTTGCTTTAAGTATAGTGGCGGCCAGTCTTTTAGAGAGAAGGGCTTTTAAAATACTTATAAATCCTAAAACATTTATTAGCATAGGCTCTTGCCTACTGGTTTTCACTCCGAATCTTATTTACTTAATAAAGGATAAATTAAATGCTGTTAATTACGCCTTAGATAGAAGTGGTTCTAATGAAAATCAAGTATTCTCGTTAGTAGATATTCTTAAATCATCTCTCGGAGCTTTTTATGAAACGATTTTAGTTATTGTTGTTCTGCTGATACTGTTTGTAACCTTTATTAATAAAAAAAGACTTCGCAGTTTCATATTTAGTGAAGATATTTTTAATAACCATAGGATACGCCGTTTATTCTTTTTTGCTGGAGTTTTTAGTATACTGATCCCACTGTTAATCATGCTTATTATGGGGGCTGATAAATTTTATGCGAAATGGCTTTCCCCGAGCTGTTTTCTTGTGGTATTTGCTTTTTATAGTTGTATTGATTTTCATAAAAAGGCGGGCGAAAACGCGGAAATTGAAGATGGTGAGCAGTCCTTTAAAACTTTTTTGTTAAGAAGAAACTTGCTCTATATAATAGTTTCAAGTTGTTTTCTGGTCTCAGCTTCAGTGTTGTTTGTTGGTGGTTTTTTCCCAGATTTGATTGGAAAAGTTACTAAAACCCAGTATCCATACGCTAAATTAGCTTTGATTCTTTATAGAGAATACCAAGAAGAATTAGCATTAACTAAAGATGGGAAATTAAAATTAATTCTTATTACGAATGAAGATCCTGTTTTGAAGGGGAATTTAGTTTTGGCTTTAGAGAGAAGTAAATTTAAAAAGCTTTTGGAAAGTGGTGATTGTCAGTTAAATTCCTTAAATGAAGGCACCGTTGCCGAACGTGCAAGTTCAAGGCTGAGGAGGACGAATGACCGCAGTGTACTGGGAGTAATTTCCAGCGATGCCGAGCATGCGAGACAAGTCTCATATGCGAGCAAGCGGAAATACAAGCTTGATTTATCAAGCTTACATGAGGATCATGAGGACGACGAAAACGCAGAAATTGGAGTTCGACAATGGTGCCATGAGATGAAGGATAGTGAGGGCGGTGAGAATGTAGGAAGTCGACTTGAGCCAAAGGCTCTCTCACTTTACATTTGGGATGCTAAGCTCTATGGGCGTTCTATCCCTAAAGCGTTTCAGGCTGTTATTAGTAAGGCAGGGAACGACGAAAACGCAGAAATTGAAGATTGCGAGCAGTCCCGTAAATATAAATTGGTAAAGGTTAGATATATTAATTCCGAGAAGCAGTATTATGAGCTAGGTATATTAGCTCGGAAGTCTTTTTAATGCCTCTCATAGCTTTAGGTATATTATAGTAATCAACTTTCTTCTGAAACATTTAAATATTTTTCATATCGTTCTTCTGCTTGTTTAATTAACTTCTTATAAAATTTCTTTTGGTTTACGCTAGACTTATCGCCACCAATCAAGATTATACCTTTACGTTCAGGATCAAAAGCATAAGCAAAACGCCAGACCCCACCGTCTGCATCAAATCTAAGTTCTTTTAAGTTAGTATACTTTGCACCTTTTAAAGTATCGCTATAAGGGCGTGATAAGTTAGGTCCTTCAGTCTCTAACAAATTAATATATGAAAAGAATTTTCTTATAACTTCTGGTTGAATGCCTTTAATTGAAATTCTTTATCTTTAATTTCAACAATTATTTTCACTTTCGCCCCCATGGCTTCCAAATACTCTCTTAATGTTGAAATCTTAATATCGTCACGATTTTCAAGCTTAGAGATACTTACTTGTTTAACGCCCATTGAATTCGCAACATCTTGTTGAGATAATTCGAGCTCTTTGCGTATTTCTTGAAGGGAACTATACTCAGTCTTTAAAGCCTCAGACTCTCGTTTGATTTCTTCTTTTTCATTTTCAGGCAAACTATCCCAAAATTTCTGTAGTCTTTTTCCATATGGCATAGGTTCACCTCTTTATTTAATCAATATCACTAATTATAACGTATAAGCTATATATTTTGATTATTTTATAGCTTATATGTTATATATTCCATAATAAGGTATTAAAATTAACACTACGTTATTAACGGCTCAGTATCCCATCCAAGAATATCTGCATAATTAAGAGCAAGATGAGCAATCAATTGAAAAATCTGACAGCAGAATGCATAAATGAATTTGACCCTAAAAACAAAAAAGACTCAGTTACCTGAATCTTGCCTAGAACTTTTAAATTTGTTCGATAGAGATATTATGCCCAGTTTTGAAATTTTCTAAACATGGTTTTAAAAAAAATTCTAAATTTTAAAAAGAATCTGCTCAAAAAACAGTGTTTTCTTTACATGTCGTGTCGCATATGTAAAAAAAATGGCGTTTTCTTTACATATCATGTCGCATATGTAAAAAAAATGGCGTTTTCTTTACATATCTATTTTTCTTCTGGTAAAGATTCCTTGATGGTTTTCGCCCCAACATTATGAAGCAGGTTAAATAAATCATCATTGATATATAAATTATGCTTACCGATCTTATGCATGCTTAATATGCCAACTCTCGTTAATTCGCCCAAATAACGAGCTACTGTAGGTCGTGTGATTTTTAACTCCTCTCCTAAGAATGCAGGCTTAGTATAAGGGTGATTAAATAGATGGTTTAGCAAATCTTGGCTATAAAGCTTAGGGAGTTCATTTCTCAGTTTCTCTTTATGGACCTGCATAAGCTGGCGAATATCTTTAATTAGCTGAATAGTTTGATACGAAGTTTTTAGAACTCCATCAAGCATAAACAATATCCACGCTTCCCACTCATCTTTGTCTCTCACAGCTTGAAGCATATTATAATAATCGGCTTTATTCTGGTTAATATAGCGAGATAAATAGAGTACTGGAGTATCTAGCAGCTCTTCTTTAACTAAATAAAGAATGTTAATGATACGCCCCGTTCTGCCATTGCCATCCATAAATGGATGGATACTTTCAAACTGATGATGAATGATTGCCATTTTAATTAATGGATCTAAATCAGAAGAATCATTTTCATTAATAAATTTCTCCAGATTCTGCATATACTGCTGAATCTCTTGTAGATGCTGTGGTGGAGTATAAACAGTTTCACCCGTTTGGCTATTCTTTAAAACAGTTCCAGGTTGTACTCTGAAACCAGCATTATTACCTTCTAATTCAGCTTGAATCTCTTGAATATAATTATTAGTTAGAAGACCATTTTCTTTAACTGCTTGAAAACCATTACGCAAGGCTGATGCATACTGATGCACCTCCTTGGCTGCTAATGAAGCATAGTCTCCAAGCTGTGGAGAGCTTCTATACAGTTCATCATGCGTGGTAATAATATTTTCAATTGCAGAACTGTCTTTCGCTTCCTGCAAAGATAAAGTATTAATCAGGATAGATTGATTTGGCATGCTCAATGCGACACCCTTCAATTCAGCTAAAGCGCGAGAAGCCTCTTTTAATTTCTTTAAGACAAGTTTAGTTTCAAGATCTATATTGAGTGGCAGAAGCGGCAGCTTATAATCTGGATCAGCAGGGTTTGTAAGATTATCATTTGTCGTTCTAATTGTTGCCATGTAATATCTTTATTTTAGACGCATAAAAGTAAAAAAACTTGGCTTATTGTGATATTGATGGTTCCCACTTTTGGACAAGATTCGCAATTTTGAGCTGAATTGTTATGTTCTTTGTCTCATCTCAAGTTAATGAAAGTAATTTAAATTAGCTATTATTAGTAATGCATTTACAGCCACTAATGTAGTTGTTTGTTTATAATGCCTAGGCTAAACAATTTTGAGAACGGTAGATGAACAAATTCAAATATTAAATCAAGCTATATGTAGGCATTTTGCTAATTTTACAGAAGAATCAAGGGGGGCATTATCACAAGATATTTTAAAAAATCTTAGAGATTTTGTTGAAGCAATTTCAGTCAAAGCATGTGGTGAAATTGAATATAGCTACACAATCTTTCAGAGCAAAGCAAAGAATCATACTTTAGTAAATGCAAAATTGAAATTTTTAAGTACATTTCATAGATATCTTCAACAAACAGTCTCACACTATTTACCAGATGAAGAGAATTCTGAAAGATTAATGTTAAAGTATTACGAGTATTTACTTAGAATAAAGTCATTTTTAAAAAATACATACAATTTTGATGTTCTTGAAAATATAGATAAATTTCCAATATATACAGATCGAACTCTTCAGGAATACTACGAAAAGATATCTCTAGAAATTAATCGATTAGTAGTGGTAACTCATCGAGTAAGTGGGGAGATAAATAGTGAGAGATATTACATAAAAAAAATTAAACCATTTTTTGTTAACCAAGAAATATATTATGAAATAACTTTTACAATTGCCGACGACAATGTAAGCAAATTTGATAGGGTAATCGCATTCACGAAGCTAAATATTCTACCCAATTATTCTGTAAAACTCAGTATTCGTGATAGCGAGATAGAAATTTTTGGTAAAACAATGCCAATTCACATTATCTATAATTGGGAAGTAGCAATTCGCCCATGTGAGCTAAATCATTTTGTGCACATATTTGGAATTCCAGATCAAAAGGAAATATCTAGTATTTCCAAAGAAACAGTGAATTTAATGTCTTTTTTAACAAAAAACAGCTTAAATCTTGTTGAGGTTATAACGGTTTCAGATGAACAATACCAATCTTTTAGGGATGAAATATCTAAGGATGCCAAAACAATATCTATTTGTAGCGTTCTGGATAAAGCTCGCCAGTTGATCAAAAACGACCACCCAGGCAGTAATGTTATTAGATATTTACTCTATAGTCTTAACAATAAAATCATTAAATCACAGTCTAATAAGCAATCTTGCTCTGGCTTATCAAACTTAAATCTTCAGTGGGGATGTATTCCATTTGATGAAATGCCTTATGCTACATCCTTAATCAACCATAATCCAAAGATCCACCATTTATTTGACTGTATAGATTCAGAAAATCGCGAGCATGAGTTGTTGGCTGCGTAACGGCGGTTTAATTACCCACCGAGTGGCGAATTAATTACCCACTTAACGGCGCATTAATGACCCAGTTTAGCGATATAAATTTCCGTAAAGGACGGAGATTTAGAGATGTCAAACAGGAGATTTAGTGTGA
>JAGWWP010000059.1 GCA_018970325.1 Cyanobacteria bacterium REEB446
ATTAAACAGCACATAGTATTTTTTCTTACGAAAAAATACTATGTATCAATAATCTGTGATAAAAATATTAGTTGTAGTTAAAAAATTCCTTTCTACTTTTCTCAATTATTGGTTTAATTTTTTAGTCCACTTTAGTACTTATGCTCTAATAAACCCCAGTACCACCAGAATGACCGCCTATATCTAATAAAAGTAGAACCAGCTTTTTATATTTTTTCTTGAAATAATCTGTAGTTTCAATCTCGTACACAGAATTAATCTTCCATTAACTGCTCATGGATTGACTTTGAGAAGTCTAATTTCTTGGTCTTCCCTTTCTTATAGTCAGAGATTCCTTTCTTTATGACAGCTTCTAATTCTTTACTAATCGTCAATTCCTCTTTAGGAGGCTTTTCAGTAAAGGATAGTGAAAGATTACCGTTAGCAAAGTTAGTAAGTAGAAGTCTAGCTATTTCATTTACAGAGCTAAAACCGACTTCATTAGCTTTATTCTTTAGTTTTTTATTAAGCTCTTCTGAAATGGGTACTTGTAGTTTAAATTGATAAGCCATACCATGATTATACCCTTGGCGTACTATTTTTAGCGTTATTCATCAGGTTATCTAAAAGTTTAACTAAGCATTCTTCCACCTCAAAGTTGCGGAACATGTCTATTATGGGCTACCACTTTATAATCAACAAAAAGCTGCACTGAAAAGTGCAGCTTTTTGTTGATATAGGTGAAAAGGCTATGAAAATCCATTCGTAAAAAACGATACTCTGAAATCGTTTTTTTACGTTCCTTCGGGGTGGGTGTGTTTGCTTGAAAGGCTTTTAGTTAGTGCTTCCCCTAAACTCTCATGACTTTTGTTTTAATGATCAAGAAATAACTGCACTAGGATTCATCGCTAAGATAGACTAAAACTAGATAAGTGATTGAAAATACTCTCTTTTTGGTAATATATGGGTAGGTATTAGTTTATTTCATGACGGACTTATTTCAATTAATCCAAGATAAAAAGAATGAAATAAAGGCTATTGCAACTAAGCATGGTGCTTATAATATAAGGGTTTTTGGTTCCGTGGCACGAAAAAATTTTACGAAAGATAGTGATATAGATTTTTTGGTGAATTTTAACCCTAAAACTAGTCTATTAGACTGGTGCAGTTTAAGATTAGACTTAGAAGATTTGTTAGGTACTAGGGTGGATGTAGCTTCAGAAAAGACATTAAAGTCTGCACTTAAAGAAAAGGTACTGGCAGAGGCTATAGATTTGTGAGAGATGATTCTGCTAGATTACAGGATATTTTAAATTCGATTAATTTAATTGAGGTGACGCTTGCTGATGGTCGTTTGGTTTATGATCTGTCCGAAATTGAGTTTCAGGGAATTTTGCGTTGTCTTGAAATTATTGGAGAAGCAGCTAAAGCTATCTCAAAAGAGCTTAAAGATGAAAATTCCAATATCCCTTGGAGAGCTATTTCTGATATGAGAAATGTTTTAGCTCATCAGTATTTTGAAGTTGATCATGAGAAGATAGAGTTAGTGGTTCACGGTTCATTAGAGGATTTGAAGAGCACTGTTATTAAGATACTGGGTGGTGACTCGAATTGTTGTTAGTTGAACTCTTCTTGAATTGAGAGCCAGTTTTAATTTCCTCTTATATTAAAGAAGATGGGCTAATTATTTATGACAGTAAAAAATATGGTTTCAGAGAATTATTGGATTATTTTACGGGGTGGGATTTTTTAAAAGGTCAGGAGGATGAGTCTTCTGTCGAAAAATTAATAAAAAATATTTAGTTCATTATGAATAGTTAGAATAATTAATGAACAAGCTGTGGGGCAGCATTAGGAATATGGTAGATAATTTTCATGACTTTCTTAGAGGCTTATACAGTGATAGGTATTTAAAATGGAGTTTATCAATTCCTTCAAAGCTTTATCACTATACTAGCTATCAGTCTGCTATTTCAATCTTGAAGTCGCAAACTTTGTATTTGACTCACACTGAAACTAAAAATGATTCAACTGAAGTTTCTGTCTGTATTGAAGCTCTGATGCCAATTTTAAAAGATAAAATCTTAAATAGTAATGGTGTAGAAAAAAAATTCATACAACAATAAGTCAAAAAGTTGAGAAATATTATTACTTGTATTCGCCATTTAAAAAAGAATTTACAGAGGATACATTAGAAAAAAATTTCTATTCATTTTCTTTATCTGAAAAAGAAGATAATTTATGTCAATGGCTGCATTATGGTGATAGAACTAGAGGAGTCTGTATTTGTTTTGATTTCTCTAAAATATTCTCAAAAAGTGGTTTAATTAGCCCAAGTTCGTGCCAATGGCAAATAAGGTTCGGGAGGGTTGAATATGATACATCTAGCTCTGAATTTGACCAAATAGTTTTTGACCATCTTGAATATATAGTTAGTTATATTTTGCAAAATTCTAGCGACTCAAACATTGACCTTTACAGTGGATATATAATTGAAAAGTTAATTAATCAAGTCTCATTATATAAGCACTTAAGTTTTAATGAAGAAAGAGAATGGAAGTTGTTTCATATTATTAGATAAATGTAATTTTGGTAGATTAACTAACCCTGATAAGGAAAAGAAGGTTTTTGAATTTCAACTATCAGGGCAAGAAAAGCTACCTATCACTGATTTTAAGTTAGGGACTAACAATCTTGAGAAAGAAAATGTAGTTGCTAACTTATTAGAAGGATATGGATATAGAGATATATTGTCGAAATCTAAAATACCTTATCGTTTAAAATAAATTCTTAGTGTGGCTCCCCTTGGATTTATTAAAATCTTTCTGGTCATTAGTCCAAAGAAAAGCACTATAAGGATTTTTATTCAATGATAATCTTCTCCATCTCAATCCCCATCATGATAATAGGATTTAAAAATTCTGGATTATAATAGATTAGGTCTATAGGTCGTTTATCTAATAGCTCAGATAATTCATCTTTAGCATTTATATAATTACTAAGAGTTTTAAATTCAGATGAAAGCTTCACTGCTATATCTATATCGCTGTTTTCATTTTCAGAATTTTTAGCAAAGGAGCCGAAGAGCATAATTTCATTGAAGCCATATTTTTCTTTTAGGTAAGGCTTTTTAGCACTAAGTGTTTTTAAGATTTTCTCTTTGGATAGAGTCATAAATTAATTTTACCACCGCTACATTTTCCACCTCAAAGTTGCGGAACGTGCGTGAAATCATTATTGAAATATAATCAAAAAGGGTATAATTAGGGTATTATGGTGCAGGATTCTAAACTTCAGATACCAGTAAACTAAAAACTAAAATCTGCTTTGAAAAAACTTTTAGAATAGTTCATATCCACAGGCTTTAGAACCATATTGCACTTAATTCATGTATAAGCTAAATTCCTCTAAATTTTTTACGAAAAAGCTTAAGAAGCTTATTGAAAATAAGAGACTGGAGCTTGAGGTCTTGAATAAATCATTGCAATTTTTAGCCAAAGACCCTTTTAGTCCAGTTCTTAGAACTCATAAGGTAAACACCAGAAAATTAGGGAAACATTATAGCTCAAGAATAGATGGGGATTTAAGGATCATCTGGAATTTTGACCAAGATGAAAACTTGCTAAAAGGAATGGTAGACTTCAGTGGGTATCTGGCTGGGCTACTAATCCAGAGAATGCTCTACAATTGATTAAAATAAGAGATTTAGATTCAGCTCATCTTGTGGCATTAAGAGCGAAAGATGGGACTTATGCCTATTACTCTGCTGATGGAATAGTGTTTAGCAAAGAGTTAAATACTTTCGATGCGACTGGTGATAACTACGTCCTCTCGCTTTATGATCCACTTCATGTTAGGCTTGGAGATTCTTCTACGCAGACCGCAGTCTTAGCTTGATTTTCATGAATTTATCTCTGAAATAAGTTTTCTGAAAATCCATTGATAGAAGCTGATAGTATCTTTAATATATGCATTTCTGGCAATTATTAACGGATATCGGTATACTCTTAGGTTCCTCGCTGCTTTTAGGCGCTATCGCGATTCGCTTAAAATTGAGTCCGATTATTGGTTATCTTATAGCTGGTATGGTCCTTGGTGGACCAGGTAGTTTACAGTTGATAAAATCTCCACTTGAAATTGAGGCTATCGCTGAGCTTGGTGTTTCATTATTACTTTTTAGTTTAGGGCTTGAATTCTCTTGGGATAAAATAAAATCTTTACCTCTGAAAATCATTAGGGGTGGGGCTTTACAGATTCTTCTGACTCCTCTTTTTTTTCTAGCAGTTTCATCTTTGTGTGGTTTAGATATAAAGATAGCTATTTTAGCGGGGCTTATATTTACTTTAAGCAGTACTGCTACAGTCTTGCGTACTTTTAATGATTTGGCTGAAATAGATAGTCAGCATGGCAGGAATTCGACAGCGGTTTTACTTTTGCAGGATATAGCTGTAATTCCTTTTACAATGATAGTTTCATTTATTTCTGTTCATAATGCAGTCGCAAATGAATTTCAGAATAATTTTTTATTTACTATAGGTGCTGCTGTGCTATTGGTTTTGGGCTTGTATGTATTTTTAAATAAAATTGCTGGACCAGCTTTAAGTCTTTTCAGCTTAAATAATAATCGAGAGATGGCGATTTTGCTTGCGATTATTATCAGCATTGGTTCTGCTTGGACTGCTTATCAGATCGCTATTTCACCATCGATTGGTGCTTTTATCGCTGGAATGCTTTTAGGGAGCTCTTCTTTTGCTACTCAGATTACAGCCGATATTGCACCACTTAGGATTCTATTCTTGACATTATTTTTTGGTTCCGCAGGTATGCTTGCTGACCCAGTTTGGGTCTTTAATAATTTTGCTTTAGTCATATTACTCAGCGTTGCGGTAATTCTTTCTAAGACATTAATTAGTTCTGTGATTTTTAGTTTATCTGGTCATAGTATCGCTATATCAGTGGCTTCTGCTGTTTCTATAGCGCAGATTGGTGAGTTTGCTTTTGTTTTAAGTAATATCGCAAAAGACTCTTCATTGCTGAGTAATGATTGGTCGCAGCTTGTAGTTTCTATCACTATTGTAAGTTTATTCTTCACACCTTTTATGATTAAATTCGCTCCAAGAATTGGTCTTAAGGTGCAGCAGTTTTTTAATAATAAAAAATCAGGAAAAGCTTTTGACGCAGAAGTTTTAAGTTCAAATCCAGCTCGTATCTATGTTATAGGTTATGGTCCAGCTGGGCGTGAAGTTACTAGGCAGCTTAAAGATTCTTACTTGGATGAAATAGCGATTATGGATCTTACTAAAGATTCTTTAGACTCTGCTGAGTTAGAGGGGTTTAAGACTTATATGGGTGATGTCAGGCAGTTAGAGGTACTTCAGCATAGTGGCTTAGAACTAGCTAATTTAGTCATCATAACTATTCCTAGCTATGATGCTGTTTTAACCACTATTGATAATATTAAGCGTTTAGCACCGACAGCACACATTATCGTTAGATCAAGATATCAGATTTATGAACAGAGTTTTCATGAAGCTGGAGCTCATGAGATAGTAAATGAAGAATTTACAGTAGGTGAAAAATTAGGAAGGACAGCTGTTAGTTACCTCTTAAGTAACCGCTGAAAAATGCTGTTTTTAGCATTAACCAAATTTTAAATAATTATTGTTATTAATGGCTTGGAGATTCAAATATGTCAGCAATAAATTCGGTTACACACCATGCACTAAGCACCGTTGCAGAAAACAGTCAGGTACAGGCGCAGAATGCAGCAGCTATAAATGCAAATTCTACAGATGTGGATAATACTATTAGTCGCCTAGCAGAGGCTAGAGGAACTTTAAATTCACCTCGTGAAGATGGTGCAAATACTTTAAAGTCTATTAGTATTGAACAAGCAGAGATGGATGTGAGTCTCTCTCAGGCAGAATTGATCGTTTATGATGGTGAACTTTCATCTAATAATATTGAACTTCAAGGTGTTAGGTCTGAGATTAGTTCTAAGAAAAGTTCATTAGCAGTAGAAGAAGCTAAAACGGAGATTAGAACTTCTATAAATGCTGATGGTAATGCAGAATTCATAACTCATTCTGGGATAAAGATCGTAACTGATACGAATAAAGGTGGTGATCAGACTTGGATTTATAATCCAGCTGGTGAACAGCTGATGCATATTCATGGAGATCCTCATGTAAACATGCTTAAGGATGCTGATGGTAATAATGGTGATGATTTCCATTTTGGTGATGATTCTACTCTTAAATTCGAGGATGGCACTGAGCTTACTTTTAACACTACTGAAACCGGTAAGGACACTGGGATTTTCTATACGACTGGTATTTATGTGAAAGCTGGTGATAATGTTATGCACACTGGTGAGGCGACTTCGGGTGGAAAGAGAAGGGCTGATATAGCTAAAGTAGATGCAGATTCTTATAGTCGTGCTGGCGATACTGCTAAAGGTTCAGTTACTATGGGGCTGAAAGGTGACGGTCAGATCCTTATGCAGACTGGAAATCAGTGGAATGAAATTAAGGATGAATCTTGGGATGGTTATTTAGAGGATAAAACTTTTAATGATCAAAAAGGTGCTGCTGTAGATTTCAAACCTCAAACGATTCAGAGTGCTGACGGGCTTTCTGCTTTGAAGCTTGAAATTACGCAGCTTGAGAAAAAAGAAGCTGCTCATGAGTCTAGAATTGCTGCTTTGACCCCACTTAAATCTAGAGCAGAATCAAATTTAGATGCAGCTATGTCTGATCTTGCAAAATTCTCATCTATGGATGATTCTGAATTCGTTGATAATGAAGAGAGTCGTCAAGATGTAGAACAGAAAAGTTTGGATCTCTCGAAGCGAGCTAATGATTTAGGTGTATTTATGTCTAAAAGCTCACTTGTAGGAGCTGGAGATCTAGCAAAGTCTGGTCTTGATCAAGCCGCTATGATCTCAGATGGGGTAGCTGCCGATAGGGCTCTTGGCGGTAATACTTTTGATTATAGGGAGCGAGGACTTGAACATAGTGCTACAAGAAATGATGGGACAGCTGATTTAATAGATACTCTTGCTGCTTTAGCAGAAGTTGGTAGCTTTGAGGAGAAATCTTTAGAAGGTGATAAATTACCAGAGAAGAATTTTACTGATGGGATGAAGAACTTTAATGATAAATTTAATAGTTTATCCGATTCCGTTGCACGTGGGACTATTAGCATTACTGCTGCTCAAAATCAGTTAAAAATACCAGCTCAGGATTTATTAGATAATACAGATACTATAACCATGAAGTATGAAGATTTTATACTGGATGGTGAGCAATCTAGTGAGGATGCAGCTAAAAATCCAGTAGTTCGTTTCGCTCAAATGGCATCCTTTCAAGATTTAAATCAAGATATTTTAGTTGATTTAGAAAATCAAATGACTGAAGCTTTAGCTGTAGATACAGATGCTGGAAGCATGTTAGAAAATCAAATGACTGAAGCTTTAGCTAAACCAGCTCCTAAAAAAGCTTTTGGTTTGAAAAATCGTGTAGATACAGATCAAAAAGTTTTTGGTTTGAAAAATCGTGTAGATACAGATCAAAAAGTTTTTGGTTTGAAAAATCGTGTAGATACAGATGCTGAAAGCATGGCAGCAACAGCTTTACGTACAGAAGCTTTACGTACAGAAGCTTTACGTACAGAAGCTTTACGTACAGAAGCTTTACGTACAGAAGCTTTACGTACAGAACTTACTAATACGAAAAATCTTTTAACTTTACAGAATGGTGCTGCTGGTCTTATGGGACAGCTTGTAGATAAAGTCCAGATTGATTTTGGTGATATGAGTAAAGAACAAGCTAAAGCGCTTTATGATTACAAATTAAATTCTCTCGTAGATTTGGAAAACCAACAATCTGAAGCTCTTACTCTGAATACTGATGCAGGTAGAAGAAGTGCGACTGCTTTAAATGTTGAACTTAAGTTAGACAGGCATGTTGCCAAAGAATTGGAAAGACAGTTTGGTTTTGAAAAAGATGATGTTCTCCCTGAACGTCATGAACAGAGTAAGTTCTTTGTTGATTTAAATAAAAATATTTTAAAGGATCTTGAAGCTCAAATGAAGGAGGCTTTAGCTATGGAGCCTACTGAGGCTGGAAGAATATCAGTGGGCTCCTTGCGTAATGAAATAAATACTACTAAGGGTATGCTAGATTTCTGGACTGAAACTGCTAAGTTCTGGAAACCATAAAAAAATAAAAACACAGTAGTAGTCCCACCAGTCTCTTCTATTAACCATATTTTAACTACTAACTGTTAAAACTCGTTAGTCGAGGATGGTATATGGGTACTATAGGTTCTGCAATTAAAACTTCAAGCATAAATACTGTAGCTGCAAACACACAATAAAGTGGACTAAAAAATTAAACCAATAATTGAGAAAAGTAGAAAGGAATTTTTTAACTACAACTAATATTTTTATCACAGATTATTGATACATAGTATTTTTTCGTAAGAAAAAATACTATGTGCTGTTTAATACTCCAGCATAGGCTTC
>JAGWWP010000002.1 GCA_018970325.1 Cyanobacteria bacterium REEB446
TATATCCTCTATCTCTTTTACCATTCCTCTATTGAGACATGACTTTACAGATTTGGCCAGACTTACGTCTGTATGGATTCTTGAAATATTTTAGAATGAGACAGCCCTGAGGTTTTAAACTTTAATTAAATTTTAGAGGGTTTTTTTCTTATCTAATCTAAAACAAGCCATCGGTACATTCATAACCTTCGGATGATAGATTCCATGTCCCCAGAAACCATCTTCCCCGAAGGCTTCTCCGTGATCTGCAGTTAAAATGACTAAAGTATTTTTAGGTAAATTATCAAAAAGTTCAGGCAGCTTACTGTCACAGTATTCAGCTGCTTCTATTTGTGCTTTATGTAATTTCTTGCCTCTGTTAGTAAGTTCATCAGAATTCTCTTGAGGTGGAAAATTCATTTCACCACGAGCTTTTATTCCGTATTCTTCTCTATCATCACCGTAGTGCATATATGGTGAATGTGTTTCGATTAAATTCATAAATGCGAAAAATGGTTTATCTGTAGCTTTCTGTGAAAGCTTTTCTGTAATGTAGCTAATTTGCTCAGTGAAAGATTGAGCACGTTTAAATTGAAAATCTTGGAAATTTTTTACTAATACTTCTTTGGCAAACCAAGAAGCTGCTCCTGAACCAACTGTGTAATATTCAAGCTCATTAAAACCATGAATTATATCTTTGTCACTTTGGGGTAAAATCACAGTTAAATCGTTAATAGCTTCAGCTCTTGCTTCACCTGCTTTTTTCATGGTGATTAGCTGAGTGTGAAATCTATTTAAGTAAGGAATTGGTTCATAAACCAGTGGCAGAATACCAGCAAAAAAAGAAATATGTGACGGAAGTGTGTAAGTAGCTGGAGCCCAAGCACTGTAGATTTTTGCATATGAATCTAGAATGGGTGTTTGAGCGGCTTCTAGAGTGTCATATCTGCATGAATCATAGACTATCCATAGATAGTTTAATTTTTCTGACTGAGAGTTAACCTTAAATGCTTTTTTGAATGAGCCTTGTAGAAATACATTATTGTCACCACCGAAACGGATTTTTTTCTTGATTTTATTTAAAAGCTTTTTAAGCATAGGCATTCATCTTAACATTTGCAGAAATTTTTCAAGATGGTATTAAGTGTGAATAATATTAGCTTTTTCCAATATCGCATAAGGATTTAAAGCTTCAAGAAGTCTAAGTGAAGCATTTTTAATGTAATCCAAAGGTTTGTTGTAAATTTTAGGTAATTGATCATTGTGTTCAGCTGCTTGGGATCTATTTGCAAGGCTGACGCTTGCCCAGTTAATGGCGTACTGAGCAGCTAATAAAATTTTAGTCATGGATTGAGGAATTTTATTTTTAGTGAGTCTAATAACTGGATCAAAAATACTTTCTAAAAAGAAGCCGAAGCCAGAATAATTTCTATCAGGGTTATTACTGATAAATTTATCAAAATCAGAGAGATAATTTTGAAAAAATCTTCCAGTAATCGCTAGGGGATTGTTTTTCATTAAGGTTCCAATATATGAAATTCCACCAGCTAAAACAGTGCCGACTGTAAAAACACCACTTTTTCTAAGGTATTCTATATTTAAATCCTCTTTTTGAATATTCTTAAGATTACTGAAAACTTTTTTAAACATTTGAAGAGCCTGTTTAGGACCATCCATTAAGTTTTCATAAGTAGCATCCTTTAATTGCAATATTTCTTCATTTGCTTCAGCTGTATTAGTGGCAGCTACTACAATATTCCTATTTAAATACAGCTCCTCAATTGGCTTAGTTAAAGAGTTGAAAATATCTTTAACCGCAGCAGCAATTCGCAAAAAATCTTTTCTTTGGATAGATTTTATTATTTTTTCAAATGCTTTGGAGATTAAGCCAAGTCTTGGCGTTTGATTAATAATTTTATTTATGTGAGGTACACCTTCTAAAAAAGGAGTTGATAAATATCCAAGAATCACCGCTGCATTGATTTTTGGTAAAATATCGGAATCCTGATTATTGGCAACCCTATTGAAGTATTCACTTATTTTACTTGGCATCGCAAGGCTGCGAGCCTCTACACATTGTTGAGATTTCCCAGTTTGATTTAGGAGATTCTTTTGCTCAGATCTAGATGTGTTGGCTTCTGGTTCTGGAACAGGGCCAGTCCTTAGAGCTGCTAGTGTTTTCTAAAAGTGGGGGATTATTTATACTTGGTGCGATTAAGCTTGCAGTCATTCGGCTTTATGCTTTTAAGGTATCTAGGGCTAATAAGTTAGTTGGTAATAAATATTATAATACATATTGTCATATTGGGTTTTTAATTTTTACCACGGTTTGGCATTTGCTTTCCATGTTATAAATATATTTATGATCAGAAAAATTTTACTTTCTAGTTTACTTGCAGCTTCTATTATGAATGCTACAGCAGTTTTAGCAGATGCTTATTACCCTGCTCTTAAGCCAGCTCAGCGTTCATATACGACTTTAAATAATGTTAGTTCTGTTAGTGACACTAGTATCACTGATCTGCAAGCTCAAATTGATGATTTAGATGCTAGATTGAAAGCTACTTCAAGTGAATCTACTTCTTTAAGGCAAGATATAGAAAGGCAGATTGCTGCATTAAAGCAGAATATTGAAGGACTGAGAGCTCAGAATACTGCTGTTCAATCTGATGTTAATTCTTTAAATAGCAAGGTAGTAGGCTTAATTGCTGAAAATGAAAAAAGAGCTAATGTTGAATTAGGGGAATTTGTTGGACCATTCTTTACGGCACCTGTAGGTTTAGTTTTAGGAGCTGTTCGTGGTAGTGCTTCTAAGTCTGTGGATCATTCTAAAGATCTTTATGATGCTCTAGGTGGCGGTGTCTGGGGAACTGCGGTAGGTGCACCAGTTGGTTTTATCGGTGGAGCTGTAAGTGGTCTATTTACTGGTGGCACTAAAGGTCTTGTTGATGGTGTAGTTATTGGTGTAGAAGAGCCATTCAGCTTAAAAAGTATTAGTTCTGAAGGTAAATACTTAGATTTCGATTCTTACGATATATTCTAAAAATGGATAAAACCAAGATCGATGAGGATTTAGGTTTTCAAGAGTTTGATGTGAAAGCTCTCAGAGAGCTTGACTTAGATCCTCGATATCTTGAAAAGCTTGAAGTAATAGAGATCGGTGCTTTAAATGGCGAGATGCTTGATACTACTGAGCATTTTGAGGCTTTTTTTCCTAACATTAAGGATTTTCTCTATAAAGCTTTAGAGTATTCAAGAAAGCCTAATAAGACACTGGATATGGATTTTCTTGATTACGGTATACAAGTTCAAGAGGAGCTTGGCATTGAAAAAGATGCTATTGAATCTATACTTCCTTATTATAATTCTTATGATAGTAGATCTGGAAAAGATTGGCGAAATGTAATTCCTATAACCCTCTTACCAGCGGTACTTGGGGCGATGGGGGCTATAGTTATTAACCCAAATCTAGTTACGAGTAAATATGGTAAGCGTGCTAACGAGCTAGAGGTGAGGGTAATTAAGTCACTAGCTAAAATTTTAGGCTATAAAGATATTAGCAAGGTGGGCGGTCTTTCTATTGAAGGTGGTACTAAGGGAAATATGTACGGATATCTCTTAGGCTTAAATAAAGCTTTCCCTAATATTCGTGAAGATGGCTTAATGGGCGTTAAGCAAGAGTTTAAGTTTATAAATTCTCAAACAGGCCATTTCTCTAATTTCACTACTCTTGCGGCAATTGGCGTTGGTAGGCGTAATGCTCTTCGTATTCCCGCAGATGAGAGGAATGTTATTAATATTAAATATTTCAAAGATACTCTAGAGCAGTGTTTCAGCTCTGGAATTGTAGTGCCTACTGTTTTAATTACTATTGGTACTACAGATGCATGTTCTTTAGATAATATTAATCAGATAAGTGCTGTTATTGATGAGCTTTCTGCGAAGTATCCTGAAATGCACAGACCACATTTACATGTAGATGCGGCTATAGGCTGGGCATTTAGCTTTTATAATAATTATGATTTAGAGGAGAATAAGTTATTTTTTCGTAAATCAGTAATTGAAAAGATGTTTAGCATTCAGGAAGTATGTAGAAGCTTTCACCTTGCAGATTCTATTACGATTGATGTTCATAAAACAGGTTTTGCACCTTATAGTTCCAGTTTCTTTATAGTTAAAAATAAGGAAGATTTTAATACATTGATGTGGGATTCTGGTGATTTTAAATATTTCAACCCAGCTGAATTTCAGATATCCCCAGTCCAATATACTCTAGAGTGTACTAGAAGTGCTTCTGGTGTTTTTGCTACTTCTCTTGCTTTAAAAAGTCTTGGTATTGAAGGTTATCAAACCCTTTTAGGAGCAGGTTTACAGTTTACAGAAATAATTAAAGACAAGTTTCGTGAAATGAAAAATGTCGCAGTAGTTAATGAGAATCTTGGCTTCACTTGTCTTTTTAGACCTTATCCAAGTTTCGTTACTAATGCAGAGACCTTGATTGAAAAAGAAAAATTTGATCCAGAGTTTCAAGAAAGCTCTAAAGAGATTAGTGAATTTATTGCTGGATTCTATAAATATTGGAAAATGCATAAAAGCCCAGATATTCCGAATGTTGATTTTGTAGCTTGTGCAGCTTGGTCACAGTATGGTGATCATTCTTATGAAATTCCTAGCTGGAAAGCTTATATACTTAACCCTAGAGCTGGTAAATATATTAAAGCCTTTATTGATGAGTTTAAGGCTCTTCGCAAGGAGTATGAGAATCATTTACCTAAAGAAAATTTAGATCGTTTACGGAAAATTTTTGCTTGATTTTTCAAAAACATGCTTTCAAGGGTAGAATTTAATAGATGATAGAAAAACAACTCTCTTCTAAAATTTTACATAAGGGTCGCTTTCTGGATTTTATTGAAGATCAGGTGGAGATAGAAAATTCTGGTGGAATCGTGGCTCCGAGGCAGTATTTTAGTCATCCTGGTGGTGTGTGTGTTATTCCTATACTTGATAAAGATTATATAGTCATGGTGCGTCAATTTAGAACACCGGTAGGGGAAATTATTTATGAATTTCCAGCAGGTAAGCGTGATAAAGGTGAGGCACCTTTACAGACAGCAGTACGTGAACTTAAAGAAGAAACTGGTTTTACTGCTAAAACATGGTTGGATAGAGGATTTATATATCCTAGTCCTGGTTATTGTACTGAGAAACTTTATTTATATCAGGCTGAGGATCTAGCTTCGGGGACTGATAACCCTGATGAAGGTGAAATTTTGGAAATAGAAATCATGAAGATTGCTAAGGCTTTTGAGATGGTTAAGACTGGTCATATTCTGGATGCTAAGACTATTTGTGGACTTTTTTATTTAAGCTCAGAATATCGTTTTTAATTATCGAAGAACTGATCTTTAAGTTTATTAATTAAAATATCTTCATTGATGATCTTTAATTCAAGTTTGGCTACTATAAAGAACTTTTGATATTCAGATGGAATCTTAACGAAGTCTTTTGCTGTGCAGATAAGGTTTTCTTCTAGGCTAACTAATGCTTCTATTTCATCTATTGAATAGCCATGATGGTCTGGGAATTTTATTGTATTAAATTTTTTATAAAAGTATTGGTTCTTTAAATTATCCTCTAAGAGTTTAAAAAAGTAATCAGGATCAGCTAATCCAGCAAAGGCTGTTACTGACTTGTTTTTATCTATTTCCTTAGAAAGTTTAATATTGTAGACTATGGCTATTTTATTCTTATTCTCTTCCTGTAATAACCAGTGATTATCTACTTTAGAGTAGATAAGGCAGTCTGCGCTATCAAGAATAGCTGGAAATTCTCTGTAGTAACCACTTTCATTTATATTAATTAAAATGATTCTAAAGTCTTTTTCTAATTTTAAATGTTGTTGAGCATCATCAAGTATAAATAAATTTGGATTAATCATTTGAAGAGCTTTTTCGGCGGCGGCATATCTGTTAGAGTCTATCGCCATGCTGATCATAGAGTTTTTTTGAATTAATTCAAGCATTAAAGTTGCTTCATCACCGATGAAGACATGTTCTGTTTCTCTCACTCCTTGTACATATTCACTGTCCAAGAATTGTTTAATATTGTTACTGTTAATAATAATAGGTAGAGAGCTTTTAGGAATTCTAGATTTATAAGCTCTTGTTAAAATACATATTTTTTTATTAAAAATCTCTGAAAGCCTCTCAGCTAAATAGATAGTAAAAGGTGTTTTACCAGTCCCGCCAAATGAGATATTTCCTATAGATATGACAGGGACTTGAAGCTTTTTGGCTTTAAGAAGACCGCTCCTGTAGAGGAATTTATGCAGTTCATGCATGACTTGATAAGGGATTGAGATTATTTTTTTAAATTTAGCTTTAAGTGAAGGCATTAGACTTTTGTCACATCTTTTAGGGTTTTAGAATTTTCACTAATGAATTCATTTAGTTTATCTGTAACGACTTTAAGAACTTTTCTGTTTTCAGTTACGATTTTATAAGCCTGTGAACCCATGATAACCCTTCTTTCTTTGCTATCAAGCAATAATTCCATAAACTCTTTTAACTCAAGCTTAGATTCGACTACTTCTAAAGCACCAGCTTTTTCCATTTGCTCAACAATATCAGTATTCTTATAGTAAAAGGGTCCTACAATTACTGGTAATGCAAAAGCTGCTGGTTCTAATACATTATGACCGCCAACCCCATCTACTAATGTGCCACCGACGAATGCGATGTCGCTAATCGCAAAGAAATTCATAAGATCACCGATAGTATCTATAAGTAATATATCTTCACTTTTAAGTAGTTCATTATCCTCATTTTTTTTCTTAAACGGAGTTTTACTGTATTTCACTGTCTCTAATTTAGCTGCAGAGAATATTAATTCTTCGACTATTGAAAACCTGTCTGGATTACGCGGGGCTATGGCTAGCCTTAAATGAGGATGCTTTAATCTGAGTTCTTGATACATACTCAGTATAGCTGCCTCTTCACCAGCATGGGTGCTAGCTGCAATGATAACTAGGTCACTGTAATTGAATCCCATACTGCGTTTTAGCTCAGGATTTTGATCTTTTTTACTACTTGGTAGTACCGCAAATTTAATATTTCCTGTCATGAAAACCTTTTCAGAACTTACATTCAGGCTTAGAAATTTTCGAGAATCTTCAGGAGTTTGAGCTAATACTAATGAAATTTTACTAAATATCCAGTGAAAGAAAAAATAGGCTTTTTTGTAGTTATTAAAGGATTTATCTGCGAGCCTAGCATTGATAATTGCTATAGGTACTTGTTTTTTGTTAGCTATATGAATTAAAGACGGCCAAATCTCTGTTTCCATGATGATTAGAGCCTCTGGTTGGATAACCATAAAAGTTTTTTCTATAGTACTAGGGCTATCAAAAGGCATATATATAAGCTTTATCCGACCCTCATCTATTTTATGAGCTAATTTTTTTTTAGCTAATTCTTGTGAACTCTCTGTGGTTGTACTAAGGACTATATTAAAACTATCGAAAAAAGCTAGTAACGGAATTAATGCATTTAGCTCTCCTACTGACACCGCGTGAAACCAGAGTGGTTTACTTGGGAAATCACCAAGATTCAATCCCAGTCTTTGTTTAAAGCTATTACGCCATTTAGGAACACTAGTCCTAGAAAGGATATATAATATGGGAATTAATATGATCCAAACTAATTCATAGAAAAAGAAAAATATGCTTATCATGCTGGTTCTTTTTCTACAATCCTTTCAAAGATTGGCTTAGATTCACCTTCTAAAATATTTTCTATATTGCTGAGATTTAGAGGTTTTTCCGTGAAATTTTCAAAAGAGAAATCACTACTCAGAGATAATGTTCTGTTACTCATATCGTAATCAGCATTAATAATTCCGAGTTGTATGAAAATATTTTTGGATAAATTAGGAGTCAGGGATGCTAAGCATATAGCTGCTTTACGACAGGCTTCTAGAGAGGCATAGAGACAAGAGAATGCTTTTTTGCGATTTTCGAGTGAACCTTCTTTAAGTAAAGTCCAAGGTGCGATATTGCTCATAGAGAGATTCATCTCGTTTAATGCAGTGAATACTGAATTAAAGGCACTAAAGAAGTCTATGTTAGTGACTTCTGCTCTGAAGTCTGTGAAATAGTGATTTATACCTTGAATGATTTCATTGTTAATCGTGAGCTCAGTGAAAGCCTCTTTGCCGAATTCATTTTCAGGGTTTTCATTAGAGAAGTATTTTCTTAAAAGATTTGTCGACCTGTTTAGTAAATTACCTAAATTATTAGCTAAATCACTGTTTAATCTATTTATCATCGCTAATCGAGAGTAATCGCCATCTCTTCCAAATGGAAATTCTCTCAGGAAGAAGAATTTAACAGCATCTGCCCCAAATTCTTGTATCAATTCAAATGGATCAATAATGTTACCAATGGTTTTTCCCATTTTCATTCCATCTTTGGTAAGAAAGCCATGCCCGAAAACTTTTTTTGGCAGAGGATAATCAGCTGCCATTAACATTGCAGGCCAGTAAATTGCATGGAATCGCAGTATATCTTTACCGATAATATGAATAATGCTATGTTCTTGGTCATCTTGCCAGAAGGCTTCTCTATCATCACCCAAGGCAGATATGTATCCAAGTAAAGCATCGAACCAAACGTATATTTTTTGAGAAGTATCGCCTGGAATATCTATTCCCCATTCCAAGCCTACTCTAGAGATAGGAAAATCTCTCAAACCTTCATCTAGCCAACTCAATACTTCATTTTTACGATAATTTGGACTAATAAAATCGGGATTAGATGAAATATAATCCTTGAGACGTTTTTCAAATTTTGATAATGCAAAAAAATAGTTTTCTTGAGAGTATTCTTCTACAGGTTGCTTATGAACAGGACACTGTAATTTACCTTCTGGATTTTCTTCTAAATCTTTTTCTAATTTAAAATCTTCACAGCTTACACAGTAAAGACCTTTATATTCGCCTTTATAAATATAACCATTATTTTTAACTTGCTGAAAAAAATCAGAAACAAAGGCTTTATGCTGATCAGCAGAGGTTCTAACAAAATGAGTACTCTTAATTTCTAAGATTTCCCAGAGTCTTTTAAATTCACTGACTATTTCATCACAGTGAGCCTTAGGAGGTAGTCCTCTTGCCTTTGCTGCTTTCTCTATCTTTTGTCCATGCTCATCAGTACCAGTTAAAAAAGAAAGCTGAGCACCTGTTTGCACAAAATGCCCAGCTAAAAAATCACAAGCTATAGTTGGATACGCACTACCTATGTGTGGATTGTCGTTAACGTAGTAAAGTGGGGTAGTTATGTAATACTTCACTAAGTTTCACACCTAAATCAGCCCTTCACTCTTATCGTAATATGATTGAAGTTTAGATTTTATTTTTGTTCTAGTTGCTTCATCCGTTGCTCTCTGTAAAGCCCATTTCAGTGCTGTATCAGGTTTGCAGTTTTTAGTAAGTGTGAATTTCTTAAGAACTGAATCTAGTTCCTCTTCGCTTGCGGCAGACACATTATCTATGTCTGACCCTAAATTCATTCCTCTGGATTCCATATATTAAGAGTCTATCAAAACTCCCAATTATTTCAAGGTTACAGTAGCACCAGAAGCTTCAAGTTCAGCCTTAATTTTTTCAGCTTCATCTTTAGATACTGCTTCTTTAACTACCTTGGGAGCACCTTCCACTAAGTCCTTAGCTTCTTTAAGACCAAGACCAGTGATAGCTCTCACCACTTTGATAACATTTATTTTAGAAGCTCCAGCTGCTGTTAACTCTACATCAAAATCAGTCTTTTCTTCAGCTGCTGCAGAATCACCACCACCTGCGGCTACAGCTGCTCCAGATGCTGCTACGATACCAAACTTCTCTTCCATTGCTGTTTTTAATTCAGCTGCTTCAAGAATTGTAAGCTCGCTTATTTTTTCTAATACTACTTCTACTTTTGTACTCATAATTTACTACCCTTTTATTTATTAAACTCTTTGGTTTCTATTCTTCTTCGCCTTTATTCTCTTCAACAGAAGCTGGCTCAGCAGATTCAATGATAAACTCTTTTACAAGTTTGCTCTGATCAGCGTCCTTCTTGGACAATTCATCAAATATGTAAGCTATAGATGAAGGAATATTGACAAGTAAGCCAGCGATTTGACTTAGTAAAACATCTTTGCTTGGAAGACCAGCTACTTGCTTTGCCTCTTCTGCATTTAATGTATTACCATCTAAGAAAGCACCTTTAAATACTACTTTCTCTTCATTCTCTTTGGCAAAGGATTTTACGGCCGAAGCAGGCTCTATATCTTTACTGTTGAAACAGAAAAGCACTGCACTCGGACCTTCTAGCTTTGTTGCTAGATCTTCAAACTTAGAGCCTTCAGCAGCTTTTTTAATCAAAGTATTTTTGGCAATTTTGTATTTGGCACCATGCTCTCTGAGTTTGGCTCTGAGAGTAGTGATTTGACTTACGCTTAAACCTAGTTGATCTGTTGTGAATACAGCAGATGCACTAGCGAAATTTTCGCTTAGTTCTTTAATGATAGTGACTTTGTCGTTTTTTGTAACCAATGTGAGGCTCCTTGGATAATCGAGATAATGATTATAACATTTGCATTCGTGTAAAGTTATGATGACAAATTAAAAAAATGATTAAGGTATTAGATTATATCTAAAGGAATTTCCGATTGAGCTTCAATAAGATTGTATTTTTGTGCAGCACTATAGAATAATTTTATCGATTTAAGATCATTTTCAGAAAGTTCTTTAGTACTGTTGTTAACATACATATCAATGTATTTTTTAGCTTTAGTATCATCAAGACCATTCTGGGAGAAGTTCCTAGCATAATTCAATGCCATCTCAAAATTTTCTAGCCCATATTTAATAGATGCGGTTAGCTGATTTGAGATTTTATATCTAAGATCGGCATTTAAATCACGATTAATAACATTAGTACCTAGTGGTAAATTTAGGCCACCACTATAATCACTCCACCATGCACCAAGATCAAGAATTAATTGATAACCGTGTTCCTCGTATTGTAGCTGAGATTCATGGATTAACAGAGCTGCACTGACTACGCCTTCTTCTAATAATTTAAAAACTTCATTGAAAGAGCAGTACAGAGGATTAATGATCTGGCCTTTTTCAGCAGCATAAATGCCGAGGCAGAGATTTGCAGATGTTAAAATTCCTGGTATTGCTATATATAAATCATTGAGAGACTGATTCTTATTAAAGCTCTCTAAGCCAGTTTTATTAACTATTAATTTAGGCCCATGATTCTTTGAACCCATAGAGGCCCCAGATCTTAGAATCTGAAAGCGATTATGTAAATAGATATAAGCATGAAACGAAATGGCAAAAACGTCATAAATTGGATCAAGAGAGCTTTTCAAAGCAAGCTGATTAAGATTTTCTATTTCAGAGCTACCGAAATAATATTCTAATCCACCTAAGTCAATTTTCTTTTCAGCCAAAGCGAAAAACATAAAAGCATCATCGGAATCTGGACTGTGAGCTACTTTTATTGTGGTTTTGTCAATGGAAGTCATTATTGAAGATTATTTACCAAAGAATTTAATTGAGGTTCATAAATATCATTTACGAAATTAGGGTAAACTCCATAGATTATCGCTAGAGCTAATAGAATCGCCAATACAAACATTTCAGATTTACGAGCATCTTGAAGACAGAGATTGACCTGTTTGGTTTCTCCGTAAAATACTCTCTGATTAGTCCATAGCATGTAGGCAGCAGTAAGAATTAATGAAACTGAGGCTATTACCGCAGAAAGCTTAATTATATTTAGTCCTGCACCGACGTAGGCACTGGTAAAAGAGCCATAAAATACTAATGATTCACCAACAAAGCCAGATAAGCCTGGTAGCCCTAAGTTAGCCATAGCTGCTAGCTTAAAGATAAAGAAAGTTTTAGGCATAACTTTAGCTAGACCACCAAAATTATCTAATTCTCTAGTGTGAGTTCTTTCATAAATCATGCCAACCAGCATGAACAGAGCTGCTGAAATTAAGCCATGTGAGAACATCTGGAATACGGCTCCACTGTATCCTGCTGTATTTAAGCCAGACAGCCCAAGAAGAATAAAGCCCATGTGAGAGATACTGGAATAAGCAATGATTTTCTTGAAATCAGTCTGTATAAGGGCTGAGTAAGCCCCAAAAACTATATTTACTGTACCTAAAACGGCAATAGCTGGAGCGAATATATGTAATACTTCTGGGAAGAAATCAAGAGCGAATCTAAGTAGTCCATAGCAACCCATTTTCAGTAAAATTCCAGCTAACAGCATAGAAACAGGAGTAGGTGCTTCTACGTGAGCATCTGGTAGCCAAGTATGGAAAGGTACAGAGGGAAGTTTAACTAAGAAGCAGGTACCAATTAGGACAAATAATAAAGCTTGAATTGGTAGAGAGAAAGTTTTTGCGATGCCAGCTAATTCCACCATATCAAAGCTTGAGAATCCACTGAAAGCAAGTAGGGTAAATAGCCCGATTAATAAACAAGCACCAGCAGCAAATGTGTAAATTAAGAATTTCATTGAGGCATAATTGCGGTTTTTACTACCCCAAATAGCAATAAGAAAATACATCGGCACCAATTCTAGCTCCCAAGCGAGGAAGAATAAGAAAATATCTTTAGCCATGAAAACTGCTAAAACAGAGAGGCAGAGAAAAATGATTAGCGCGTAGTAGAGTCTAGGTTTTTGTTTTAAAGCGATAGGCTTACTTGCGATAATGGCACAAGGTATTAAAATCGCCATTAGGAGAACCATTGAAAAGGATAAGCCGTCTACTCCTAGCGAAAACTTAATATCACTAATCCATGGATAGGTCTCCACTAGTTGCATTGTAGGTTTAGAGAAATCCAGTAATTCGAAGTACTGATAAGCAGCTATGCCTAGTACCGCGAGGCTTCCAGTTAAAGCTGTGATTCGAGATCCTCTCTCAGAGAGAGGCGTCAAAGCTATAAATAAGCCAGATAGTAAAAGAATAGTTAATTGTAGACTAAGCGAATGCTCTGAAAAAAGTTCCATATCATATGAAAATATATACTACTGTGCTAAATTATTCAATTCTAAACAAAATAATTCATTTGATTTAATTCAGAAAAACTTATGCTATTATTTTTTTTCGTGATTTTCATCACGCTTTCTGGTCAGATAGCTCAGCTGGTAGAGCAAAGGACTGAAAATCCTTGTGTCCCCGGTTCAATCCCGGGTCTGACCACCACTAAATTTCTCATTAATTTGCTTTATTAAAAAAAACTTTATAAAAACTTTTTCAAGTTTTTATCTTTATCTTTTTTGAACTGCTTATCCATTATCTGAGCTAGGTCTAATAGATTATTTACTATCATAAAAAATCTATTCCATAATTTTTTCTTACGATCATTAATAATGATTAGTTGATTATTGGGTATATTTTGCTAGAATAAGCAAGTCAGAAGTAATTTAAGTTAGGGTTCTCATTTAACTCTTATTTAAGTGAATTCTATTACGTAGGAGTTAATGTTAATGTCGCAAAGAAATAAATTATTTATCGGTAATCTAAATTATGGAGTAACCTCTTCAGAGTTGTCTGATCTAATCAGCCAAAACTGGGCTATTACTGAATGTAAGCTCATTGAAGGAAAAGGGATTGCTTTCGTAACTTTTGAGAGTGACGATAAAGCTAGCGAAGCGAAGGAAGCCTTGAATGGTTATGAATTAAAAGGTAGAAATCTTAAAGTAGATTTCGCACTTGATAATAATGACCGTAAGCCAAGAAAATCTTTTGCAGGTGGTAGCGGTAATGGTGGCGGAAGCCGTGGTCCAAAAAGATACTAAATTTTAATAAGAATTTTAAATCCTAAATTATAATTATGGTCTATTACTCCCACCCTTCAGGTGGGAGTTTTTTTTATCATAGGACTGCTCGCAAACTCCAATTTCTGCGTTTTCGTCCACCTCATGGAAGAACTAAATTATTTAGTTCTTTATTTTCTTCAAAATCTTTAATATTTTTAAGTGTAGTGACAGCAATGTTTCTCATAGCATTTTGCGTGAAAAAGGCTTGATGAGCAGTAACTATAACATTGGGAAAGCTGATAAGCCTCATTAATACATCATCTTGAATTATAGTCTCAGAATGATTTTCAAAGAAGAATTTTTCTTCTTCTTCGTAAACATCTAATCCAAGATAGCCTATTTTGCAGGATTTTAATCCCTGTATGGCATCTTTTGTGTTAATAATAGCTCCTCTACTGGTATTGATTATCATTACCCCATCTTTCATTAGAGTAATAGATTCTTTATTAATCAGATGCTTGGTTTTATCATTAAGAGGGCAGTGTATGCTGATTATATCCGAGTCATTTAGCAGGGTTTTAAGGTCGTAATACTTACCGTATTCTAGGTGGTCGTCTGGAAAAGGGTCATAGAGTAAAACTTCACAGCCGAATCCTGAAAGTATCTTAGCTACCAGCTTCCCTATTTTTCCGGTGCCGATAATCCCTGCTTTTTTTCCATATAAATCGAAGCCTAAAAGCCCATCTAAGCTAAAGTTTGATTCTCTTACTCGGTTGTAAGCTTTATGAATCTTACGGTTTAGTGTGAGTATTAAAGCTAGTGTGTGCTCTGCTACAGCATATGGTGAATAGGCTGGTACTCGCATTACTGTAATCCCTATCTCCTGTGCTGCTTTTATATTGATGTTATTAAAACCAGCACATCTTAAAGCTATTAACTTTGTGCCATTTCGTTGTAATTCTTTTAGCATTGCTTGATCGATCTTGTCATTGACGAAGACGCAGATAGCTTCATAACCCTTTGCGAGTTCTAATGTCTCCTGTTTTAAATGAACTTCAAAAAAAACTAAATCAAAATTGAACCTATCATTCTCTTTCAAGAAAAAATCTTTGTCATATTTTTGAGTACTAAAAAAAGCTATCTTCATTTATGCTTAATTTTAGCGAGCTTGTTGCTTAAACTTTAATCATTTTTAAAGATTTTATATTTCTTAAATTTGCTGATAATGCATAAAAATATCTCTGGGATTGGATAAGATAAAAATAGAGAAATTGTTATGAATGAAATAGTCAGTATACCTAGTTATCAACCTATTCCATTTCCCGCACCATTTGTTGTACTTGAAGTTCTTTTAGTTTTGGGATTCTTTTTGCATTTGATTCCGATGAACATTAGTTTAGTCGGTGGCTTTGTTTCCGCGATTTGTTTATTTATCGGTGGTGAAAATGCTGATTCTTTTTATTCTAGGATTGGTAAACAGTTAGCTTTCTCTTTACCTATATTCACTTCTTTTGCGATCACTCAAGGAATAGTACCTCTACTCTTTATCCAATTGCTCTATGGACCACTGTTCTATACATCTTCTATCTTGATGGGCTCTTATTGGATATCTATAGTATTTATTCTTATCATTGCCTATTACCTGCTCTATATCTATAAATTTAATTTTAAAAAATTAGGTGCGTTTGCACCGTGGCTTTTAATTGCAGCTAGCTTGCTTTTTTTAGTGATAGCCTATATTTTCACTAATAATATGACATTAATGTTGCAGCCAGAAAAATGGTTGGAATTGTCTAAGTCCACTGCTGGACTTGCTTTGAATCAGGCAGAACCTCAGATTTTACCAAGATTATTACATACTATTATTGGTTCTATCGCTGTTACTGGCCTTGCTATTGGCTGTTTTGGTCTATATTTAAAAACTCGAAAGAACGCTCCAGAAGCTACTCTAGAGGTTAATGATCCTTTAATTACTGGGTCAGATAATCCAGAATCCTATTCTACTTGGCTAATTAAGTTTGGTTCGACGATTTATTTAGTGCTTACTTTTATTCAGTTCCTCTCAGGTGTTTGGTTTTTATTAAGTTTACCTAGAGAAGTGATGCTTATCTATATGGGGAAACATTTACCAGCTACTATTAGCTTTGGTTTATCTTTCTTTACTGCGATTGTATCTTTAATCATGGCTCTTTTTGCAGTAATTAAAGGTTCTAAGTTTGCTTTTGTTATGACCTTGATAAATGCTTTACTTACTATTCTTGGTATGGTCTTTATGAGACACTATTTGAGAGTCGTTGAGACTATTAATTATATTGATCCAGCTAAAGTTTCAGTGAAGATTCAGTGGGATTGGCTATTTATATTTGGTGTACTTGCAGTCTTGCTGATTGTTTATCTTGGCTGGCTTGTAAAAGTTGCACATAATGCTTTTGATAAGGATGTTTTAAGCTAATGTTTAATTTAACTCGTAAAGACTTTATTAGAGTGCTAGGCGGTTTTTTTGCTGCGATTTGGGCTGCTTTTGCGACTTATCCATTTTTTAGATATCTTATGTCTGGTGCAGAAAAGAAGGCTGGGGAAGATTCTCAGGTCACTTCTCTTTCTCTAGGTAAGGCTGATGATTTTATTCCTGGCAGTTCGAAGAATTTTAAATTTGGTAGTATACCAGCTTTGATGGTTAGAACTGAGGACGGCGTATTTCATGCATACAATGCTATTTGTACACATCTTGGTTGTACAGTGCAGTTCTCTTCTGAGAAAAAGCATATTTTCTGTGCCTGTCATGGCGGGCAGTTTGACGCTGCAAGTGGTAAAAATTTAGCTGGTCCCCCACCTAAACCTTTAGCAGTTTTAAAAGCAGAGGTTATTTCTGGGGAGTTGATTATATCTAGAGCTTAGGTTTTAAGTTCTAAGAAGAGGTTTTATGTTGGGTGAAATTTCTGAAACTACGTTTAAATGGTTAGATGAGAGGCTTAGTCTTTCTGCTGTCGCTTCTGCGGCTGGAAAGAAGAAGGTGCCGTTACATAAGCAGAGCTTTTGGTACTATATGGGCGGTATTGCCATGCTCTTGCTTGCAGTGCAGTTTTTGACTGGTATTCTCTTGATGGTTTACTATATCCCAGAATTGAGTTCTGCTAATTCTTCTGTATTGTTTATTAACTCTCAGATTGATTTTGGGTGGTTTGTGCGTTCTATGCACAGTTGGGGAGCTAATATCCTTATTTTTGTATTGTTTGCACATATGTTTAGTGCTTATTTTATGAAGGCTTACAGAAAACCGCGTGAACTCACGTGGATAAGTGGTCTAGGGCTTTTAATGCTTTGTTTTGGCTTTGGTTTTACTGGTTATTTATTGCCTTGGGACGAGGTTGCTTTTTTTGCGACTAAGATCGGTATTGATATCGCAGAGCAGGTTCCTTTAATTGGTGTTATTTTAGCTAACTTACTTAGAGGCGGCTTAGAAGTTGGGCAGGGAACGCTTTCTAGGTTCTTCTTGCTTCATGTAATAGTACTGCCTTTAGGACTCTTTGCTATAGCTGGTATTCATTTACTTTTAGTTCAGTTACATGGAATGTCTGAGCCTAAGTCTTTTCAAGCACAAGCTCCTGAAAAGAAAAAATATGAAATGTTCTTTCCTGATTTTTTTATGAAAGATCTGATGGTCTGGCTTTTAGCTTTTAATGTTTTAGCGACTATTGTTATTCTTTTCCCTTGGGGAGTTGGTCCTGAAGCTGATCCTTTCGCTGCTGCTCCTGCTGGTATTAAGCCAGAGTGGTATTTTCTTGGTATGTTCCAATTCTTGAAACTACTACCAGCACATATAAGTTTTATTGAAGGTGAGAAAGTGGGACTGTTAATATTCGCTTTAATAGGCGGTATATTTGCTGCTGCTCCTTTTATTGACAAAGGAGAGAATCCTAAATTGAGTATGTTCTTTGATATGTATGGTTTGATGATACTGATTGGTTTAATAGCATTTACGATTTGGGGGTATTTAGCATGAATTATCCGCTTTGGTCTATACCTAGTTTAGGTGGCTCATGGGCAGTGGGTTTGATATCTGTCATCCATGTATTTATTTCACATTTTGCTGTTGGTGGTGGCATTTTCTTTGCTGTTACAGAATATTTAGCATTGAAGAGAAGTGAATCTAATGATCTGACTTTAAGACATAACTCAGAAATGCTCTATGCTTATTTAAGAAAGCATTCTAAATTTTTTATGATGGTTACCACTGTCGCTGGTGCTGTGACAGGAGTCGGGATTTGGTTTTCTATCAGTTTAGTTAGTCCAGATGGCACGGCTTCTTTGATACAGACCTATTCACTGGGCTGGGCTACTGAGTATTTATTTTTTGTAGCTGAGATCGCTACAGTTTTAGTTTATTTCTATACATGGGATAAGGTTTCTAAAGAGTTGCATTTAGCTCTTGCACAGTGGTATGCAGTTTTATCAGTGTTTACGCTTATCATCATTAACGGCATTCTAAGCTTTATGCTGACACCAGGTGGCTGGATTGAATCTAAGGCTTGGTATGAGGGTTTCTTTAATCCTACATATTGGCCATCTCTGATTCTTCGACTTTTAGTTATGCTCGCTATCGCTGGCATGTATTCTTTGATTACTTCTGCACGCTTGAAAGCTTCTGAGAGTGAAGATGTCGCGAATTTCAGAGCCTATATGCTGAAGTATTCTTCTAAATGGTTTATTCCAGTATTCTTAATTGGACCAATTGTAGGTTTTTGGTTTTTCTCACAAGTCCCTCAGGCGGTAATAACCAATATCTTTACTGGGATTCAGAGTTCTGGAGTCGGGAATTTTTCTATTTTAGCTAGAGCTATTTATCTAAGTCTTATACTTTCAGGTACTGTACTGATTTTTGCCTTAGTTGGCCCTTATTTAAATCCTAGAGGTTTTTCATTCGGTTCGGCTGTAGCTTTTCTAGTTTGTGGTCTAGGGGTGACTTCTATGTCTGAGTGGTCAAGAGAGATGCTGAGAAAGCCTTATGTTATTTATAACTATATGTATTCTAATGGCATTAGAAAGGCTGATTTAGAGACCATAAATAAAGATAGCTTTGCAGCTTTTAGTAAATGGGAAGATCCAGATAATATAGGTACTTCTATGTTTAGGCAGCAGTGTATGATTTGCCATACTACTGATGGCTACCGCAGCATGAAAAAACTATTAGGTGAACGTGATTTAGAGGGTATTAAAACTTTCTTGTTAATGATGCGTGAGACTGATCCTGAAAAGAATAGCTATCTAAATATCATGCCACCTTTAGTTGGGACTGATAAAGAAGTTGAGGCATTAGCTGACTATTTAGTTACCCTTAAGCCAGTAAAATTGGGCGTGTAGCGAAACTTCAATTTCTGCGTTTTCGTCGTCCTCATGATCCTCATGCACACCTAGTGCACTGCGGTCATTCGCCCTCCTCAGCCTTGAACTTGTTCGCTTGGCTACACGCCCAAATTAGAAGGATAATTTTTTTTGGTATTATTCTTGATATGAGTGAAGACTGTGCTGAAAACCTCTGCTCGTGTGGCTCTAGTAAGAGCTATGCACTTTGTTGTAAATTTTTACATGATGGTCTCTTGAAAGCTCCTACGGCAGAAGCTTTAATGCGTTCACGTTATTCGGCTTATGTCTTTAAGCTGAGAGATTATCTTTTAAAAACTTGGCATGAAGATTTTAGACCGAAGTTTTTAAAATTTGAGAAAGATTTAGAATGGTTATCTCTAGAAGTTATAGATAGGGAGAGAGGTCTAGAATTTGATGATGAGGGCTATGTTGAATTTAAGGCTTTTTTTAAAAAGGCTAAGAAAAAGAGTTTCATGCAAGAAAGAAGTTATTTTAAAAAGATAGATACTAAGTGGCTTTATGTTAGTGGAGACTAAGATTCTTCACTCCAGCACCGCTAAGCACACTTCTGCCTCCAGATACACTCTCTACCTTGATTTGAGTAGGAATCCTTTCCTTAAGAGCTTCCATGTGGGAGATGATGCCGATAAGCTTGCCAGTTTGTTTTAAATTAGATAGAGTTTCTAAAGCTATTTCTAGAGCTTCTGAGTCTAGAGTGCCGAAGCCTTCATCTAAAAAGAGTGAGTCTACATTTACCTTAGAGCTGACTATTTTAGATAAACCTAAGGCAAGAGCAAGGCTTATGATAAAGCTTTCACCACCTGAAAGATTTTTAGTACTGCGTATCTCGCCAGCTTGATAGTTATCTATGACATTAAGCTCTAAAGGCATATCTTTATCCATGATTAATAAATAACGATCAAACATACTCTCTAATTGCTTATTAGCATGATGTATAACCATCTCAAAGCTAAGTGCTTGTACAAATTCTCGATATTTCTTTCCTTCAGAGTGACCGATTAAACTATGTAGTTTATCAAAGCGTGCATATTCTTTTTGCTGAGCTTCTATGGAACTAGTTTTTTCAAGATATTTATCCTTAGCTTCTAGATTATGTTTTAATTCTGTTTTTAAACTACCGATTTCTTCGAGTAGATTTCTTTTTTGTTCTGTTAATAAATTTTTCTCAGAGATTAATTCATTAAATTGATTTTCATTTACAGTAGTCCCTTCTTCTAGAGGCTGCTGCACGATTTGAAATAATTTTTGTAAATCTTGATTTAGAGTGTGGATGTTTACTTCTGTACTGTATTTGTCTTTTTCTAAGTTTTGTTTTATGCGAATTATTTGTTTGTATTCCTGTTCTAAGTCCTCTAAGCTTTTTTGCATTAAAGATTCTGTAGAAGCTTGCTTGCTTTCTAAATTTTTTAGTTTTTCTTCTATATCAGTTTTAAGTTCAAGATGTTCTTCGTAAATAGCTTTAATCTTCGTATGAATATTTTCATTTTCGTCATTTAATTTTACAATCAGAGACTCTGATTCATTCTTGATTCTTAACTCTTGATTGTAATTGTTTAATTTATCTTGTAGCTTGTGTAATATTTGTTCTATATCACTCTCCTCTAGAGACTGCTCGTAATTTTTAATTTCTGTGTTTTCATCCTTCTCTGTCCCTTCTAGTGATTTGGAAGTGTTTAATAAACTTAATTTAAATGGTTCGAGTCTTAGTGCTAAGGCCTCTTTCATTGAGAGGATTTGTTTTTCTATTTCTAAAACTCTTTCCTGTCCGAGCTTAAGCTCACTATTCATTTTTAGACCTTCGTCTTTAAGCTTATTAAGTTTATTATTCTCTATTTCTATCTCGCTAATTAATTTATTTTTAGTATTTAATAAACTTTCTTCTTCTATTTTTAAATTTTCTAAATCTTTGGAGATTTTATCTAAGCTAGATATAGAGATGTTTTCCGGATTTGTATTGTCGCTAGTGCAGCTAATGAAATCTTCGATTTGATATTCGAATTTATCTTTTTCTATTTGTATTAGTAAAAGGCATGAGTTTAATTCTTTTAAGAAGTATTCTAAATCCTTTTCTAGGCTTATTTTTTCTTTTTCTAGGCTTATGATATTTAGCCCTGCATTTTTAAATTTATTTTTAGCTTCTGTGAATTTATGCTCAAAGTCTTTATTTGAAAAGGGTAATTCACCTTTTGCGTAGGGATGATTAGTGGAACCACAGAGAGGACAAGGTTTTCCTTCTTCTAGTTTTTTTCGTTCTGTCTCTAGATCGGAAATTTTACTTAGTAATATTTTCTCTAATGCTAAACTTTCTACTAGATCATTTAAAGTATTTTTTTGCTCCTCAGCTGTTTTAAGTTTTTCTATAAGAGATTCTAAATTGTTTTTTTCATTCTTGATTTGTGTCTCTAGTAGTGACTTTTTAATATTTAGTAGCCTGAATTGATTTTCTTTTATTTTAGGTAAAGCTTCTACTAGCTTATCTTTTAATTTATTTTTTTCATCTCTGGATTGAGCTGCTTGTGTATAAAGCTTTCGGTGAGTATTTAGTTTCTGTTCTAGTTCTGAAAGATATTTATTTTTTTCTTCTTTAGTCTTAGATAATTCTTGATAATGCAAGAAAGAGTCTTTGATAGCACTTAACTCTGAGATTAATATTTCATCTTGCTTATTTTTTTCTAAATATTCTATTGAATTGATTAGACTAATATTAAGCTTGAAAAGCTTTTCCTTATTAGTCTCTAATTCTTTTTTTCTTGAGAATATTCTTTCTGTAATATTTCTAAGTTCCTCTGCTCGATTTTTTTCTAATGCAGAATTATATTCACTAAGCCTTTTCTCTGATTGGGCTAAGGATTCTTTTAGAGTTGCTATTTTCTTTAATCTATCAATAGATTGTTCTAAAACATCAATTTCTTTATTTAAAGTTTTTTCTGTTGCTTCGCTTTTATGTAATGCTAGTTCCTTTTCACGAAAGGCATCTTCACTTAGGAGTTCTATACTAGATAGTTCACTTTTCAAGAGTTCTAGCTTTCTTAGTTCACTGCTACGCCTTTCATGAATGCGCATTGAAATATTAGTATAAATTTCTGTACCTGTAATCTGCTCTAGGATAGAGGCCCGTTCTGTTGTTTTAGCGTGAAGGAAAGCTGCAAAGCCACCTTGGGCTAGTAAAATAGAGCGTGTGAACTGTTTAAAGTCCATGCCTATTTTGGCTCTTATGATGCTATCGACGTCTTTAATTTTAGATTCTAGGATTTGACCAGTGTTAGCATTAGATATCTCATGTTTAGGCGCTTGCAGGTCACCATCAGCTTTTTTACGAGAGCGGTGCTGACTCCAGATACAGCGAAACTGCCCTTCTTTGGTTTCAAAGCAAATCTCAGCGAAGCATTCAGCGGTTTGCCTCGACATTATTTCATTTGAGGATTTGGTGATTTTTCCTAATCTTGGTGTCTCCCCATATAACGCAAGGCAGATAGCATCTAGAATGGTGGTTTTACCAACTCCAGTAGCACCAGTGATAGCAAATATCCCATCACTAATATATTCTGGGGCATTAAAATCTATTAGCCACTCACCGACTAATGAATTAAGATTTTTAAATCGCAATTCTAATATCTTCATTAATTAAGATACCCGTATATCCTCCTCAAGGATTGAGTTTAGGATTTCTTGATAGCTAGCTTTAAGTAAGATTTTATCAGCTTCTTCTATTTTATTTACTTCAAGACATTTGTCGAAAACCTCATTTGGATTTAAATCTTTAAGATTCTCTTGGCTAAAGTTAGACTTTATAATGCTTTCACTGATTCTTTTATTTTTCACTCTTCTGATTTCCAAATTGGATTCTAGGATAGCTTCATCTAGTTTGGTTTTTAGATCTGGAACTATTTCTAGACCTGTGTATTCTATTTCAAGCCACGCATTACTGTGATTTGTCTTTAGTTCTTTTATTGTTTGAGTTATCTGATTTAAGTTACCACTAATTCTCTCTAGTGTTTGAAAATTAGGAATACTCACTTCATTAATAGAAGGTTTTACTGGAGAGCCAGTTAGGCATGGCTCTTGGTGAATGTGATTTTCAGGTTTATTCTCTGGAAAATCTATTGTTATAAGCTTTTTTATCTGCTTAGCTTCCCCAAAACCCATGGGAATAGGGGAGCCGCTGTAGCGTATATGTTCAGTACCTCCTAGCGATTGAGCTATGTGTAAGTGACCTAATGCTACATAGTCAAAGCATTTTGGGAAGGCTTCTATATTCACATAAGCAAGAGAGCCTACGTAAAGATCTCTAACTCCATCCCCAGCGATACCACCAGCTGCAAAAAGGTGACCTGTGCCGATTATTGGAATATATGCTGGTTTTTTATCCATACACTCTCTATAAAGTTCGTCTCGTTTTTTTAGAGCTAGTTCAGCTATGGCAGAGTAATGTTCTTTAATTCCTTGAATTAAATTCTGGGCTTTATCTTCTAGGCTCTCGCCAGCATTGACTGTTCTAATATCTTTATCTCTAAGATAGGGAACAGCACATATTATTAATTTTGAAATTTCTGAACTTGGTATATTCTTTGTAATTTTCTCTAGATCTATATTTGGTGTTTTTACAATATCTAAAATAAGCACTTCGTCCTCTATATCATTAGAGATAGCTCCGACTACGTATACGTTTATGGACTTTAAGATACTTTGCGGAGCATTCAAAAATGAAGCTGAATCATGGTTTCCACCTATGATGACTATGTGTTGGCACTTCGTTTTATTGACGTTACAAAGAAATTTATAATATAATTCCTGTGCTTTATTGCTAGGAGTTCCATTATCAAAAATATCACCAGCGATTAATAAGACGTCTATATTTTCAGACTCAAGAGTGTTTAATAACCAAGTGAAAAATTTTTCAAACTCGTCATATCTTTTTCTGTCATAAAGTGTGCGTCCGATATGCCAATCAGAGGTATGTAATATCTTCATGAGACATAGCTATGGGATTTTAGATCTTCTAGCATTATATTTTCTAAACAATTTTCATGGGTAGATTCAAGAACTACATCTGGGGCGAAGCCATCTAAAAAAGCCTGTTGCCAGCGAGCCGCGCATAGACACCATTTGTCACCTTGCTTAAGTCCAGGGAAATTATATTGCGGAAAAGGCGTGCTGAGATCATTACCCATAGCTTTACTGTAAGTTAAAAATTCATCACTAACGATAACGCAGACAGTATGGTTACCATAATCATTCTTATCTGTGTGACAGAAACCATCTCTGAAGTAACCTGTCATTGGTTCGTAACAGCATGGCTTTAATTCTCCACCAAGCACGTTTTTAGCTTTATGATTCATAAAACTAATTTTATCATTTGTATATAGTCAAAAAAATTACTTTCAGGCAGCTACTTGATTAGAAGTTTTAATTTGCTGTAGTTGATCTATATAACCTTCGATTGAATGGTTCTTGGCTAAATTCCAAGAATTTCCAAAAGTTATTGGGAAGCATCTGTTCACATGTTCGTAATGAAAGGTGTGCAAAATAGGTGGACAATGCTCTGGTGGTAAATTAGGTACCTCATCATTACTATTAACGACTCTCCAACTGACTCCTACAGCATTGTCAAAAGTTGTCGCAAAATTTGCGTCGCCAACCCTTGGAGCAGCAAAACTGTATAGGGAGGCGTCTGTGTGTATAGTGTTAGTGACTATGTCACAGATATTTAGAGTGGCTAACGCTCCACCTAGACTATGACCAGTTATCCAGAGGTTTTTATAAGTATTTGCTGATAATTTAGACAAATAATTCATGACTGTTTTTTGAGGAGAATCTACTTTGGCGTCACCAGTGACGTACATTTGATCAAATCCCATTGCTACTTTTTCATTGTTTTTCAGGAAGCTGCTTTTGATTTGATCAAATTTAGCATCCTCTATCCATTCCTCTATATCTTGAGTGCCACGCCAAACTATATAAATGTCTTGTAGTTTACTTGCAATAAAGCCTAAAGGCATATTATCTTTTTCATATACGGCATATATACTACTTTCTAATGCATAGCCATGAGGCAATTGCCAGCTTTGCTTAGTCTGCCAAGCTTTATATTGAGCATAAGCTTCATTGGATAGATTCGCTAATTCCAAGGCTTTATCTATGTTAAAGTTCACTGGAAAACTATTATAAGAAACCATAAAAACAAGTTTAACATGATTACTTATAGACCTTAGCTTAAAAAAATTTACTGATTTCTTCTTCTGACCAAGTGAATAATATTTTTCTTATTTACTTGATTAGGAGAATTATTGATATGCAACGATTCAGGCACAAGAGTAGCTGATATTACCTTTCTTGTCTCATAAAGAAATTCTTGATACCTGTGACTGAGTTAAAATGTAATTAGTTTATGCTTTTAACCTCAAATCCTATTTTAAATAAAGCTCTAGAGGGGCAGCGAATCACTTCAGAGGAAGCTATTGAGCTTTTTGAGAATGCTGATCTTTTAGAATTAGCTTATGTAGCTAATGAAAAGCGCCAGAAGCTCCACCCAGATAGCGAAGCAGTCACTTATGTGGTGCAGCGTAATATTAATTACAGTAATGTTTGCACGGCGAGCTGTAGCTTTTGTGCATTTTATACTTACCCTAGCGTAGATGATAAATCTAATCCAGCTTATACGCTAGATTATGAGACACAGATAAAACCTAAGATTGCAGAACTTGTTGCTATAAATGGTACTGAGATTCTTTTACAGGGAGGGCATAATCCTGAATTAGGTTTGGATTATTATCAGGAGCTATTTATTAATATTAAAAGGGATTTTCCTTCTGTAACATTACATGCTCTTAGTCCTTCTGAAATTAATCATATTGCTGAAAAATATTTCACTTCGGTCTCTGCTTACGGGGATGGTACTAAAATAGCTAATATTAAAGAACCTAGTTTAGAGGAAATTAAGATAGTACTTTTAGCTTTAAAAGAAGCTGGTATGGATTCTCTACCAGGTGCTGGTGCTGAAATCCTTACGGAGAGAGTGAGGTTAATTATTGCTCCTAAGAAAATCAATTCGCAGCGTTGGCTGGATATAATGGAAGCTGCTCACAGCATAGGTTTTAAATCATCAGCGACTATGATGTATGGTCATGTGGAGACTTATGAAGACAGAGTGGAGCATTTAAGAGCCTTACGTGATTTACAAGATAGGACTAATGGTTTTACAGCCTTTGTACTCTGGAATTTTCAGCGTGGGGATACGCCACTTGGGAAAATCATGAATGCTTATGAACGTGATGGGAAATTACCTAAATATAATAAAGATTCATCTGGTGAAGAATATTTGCGTTCGCTTGCTGTTTCTCGGATATTCTTAGATAATTTTAAAAATTTCCAAGCTAGTTGGGTGACGCAAGGTCATGAAATCGGGCAGCTTGCTTTAAATTTTGGCTGTAATGATTTAGGTGGAAATATGATGGAGGAAAATGTCGTCTCCGCTGCTAATACGACATATAGGACTTCAGTTCAGCAAATGGAATATTTTATTGAGGCTTGCGGGCGCAAGGCTGCACAGCGGGATACTCAATATAATTTAGTAAATTAAGGGACGAAAACGCAGAAATTGAAGATTGCGAGTAGTCCTAATGAAGTCTTTTTATTAATGATAAAATCTATATTTCAGATAACATAAATTATGCATTACCAAGGGATTATTCATAGATATAAAAAATATTTACCAGTGACTGAGACTACGCCAATCGTTAGTCTCTGTGAGGGGCGTACGCCACTTGTGGAAGCAATGAATATAGCTAAGCTTACTGGCGTGAAGGGCTTAAAAGTTTTCTGTAAAATAGAGGGACTTAATCCATCTGGATCTTTTAAAGATAGAGGGATGACTATGGCTGTGTCTAAGGCTGTAGAGAAAGGGGCTAAAAAAATCATCTGCGCAAGTACTGGTAATACTAGTGCTGCTGCTGCTGCTTATGCCTCAAGAGTAAGATCTATGGGCTATGAAATGGAATCTTTTGTAATTATTCCAGCAGGTTATGTGGCACTTGGAAAGCTCTCACAGGCTATGATCTATGGCTCTAAGGTTATTCAAGTTAGGGGTAATTTTGATGATGCTTTAAATATAGTGAAATCTCTATCTGAAAATTATCCTATTGAGTTAGTTAATTCATTAAATCCTTATCGTATTGAGGGACAGAAGACCGGAGCTTTTGAGCTAGTGGATGAGCTTGGGGAAAGTCCAGATTATCTCTTTTTGCCTGTAGGTAATGCAGGTAATATAACAGCTTACTGGAAAGGTTTTAAAGAGTATGTTCCAGAGAATCAGAAAAGACCTCATATGTATGGCTTTCAAGCAGAGGGGGCTTCACCTATAGTAAATAAGCGAGTTTTTGATAAACCAGAAACTATAGCTACCGCTATTCGTATTGGTAATCCAGCGAGCTGGGAGCAGGCTAATAGGGCTTTAAGTGAGTCTAATGGTCATATAGATTCAGTTACAGATCGTGAGATATTAGACGCTTATAAACTCTTGCATCAAATGGATGGTATAGCCTGCGAGCCCTCTTCTGCGACTGGAGTTGCTGGTCTTTTAAAAGCTGCTAAGCAAGGCTTAGTAAAAGAGAATTCTACTGTGGTTTGTATACTCACTGGTAATGGTTTGAAAGATCCTTCTACTGCGATTAAAGAAGTGGATATGGATGAAAATGAGACTTATCCAGCTGATGCTAATGAGATTATTAAGGTGCTTGGACTGGAGAGTCTTTCTGGGGTAGTTTAAGTAGATCCATGGATTATTAATAATCTCAAGCTCAATTCCAAATCCCCAGTCTCTAAAACTCTTCTTTCTAAGTTTGGCACAGCTGAGTTCAGAAGCTGTTTATAAAAGGCTTTGAGCTCATATAGGCATTGATTTTTAAAATCGCCCTGTATTTTATATTGGTCAGCTAAAAAATAATCTAATTCATAGAGGTCATTTAGATTGTGGCTAAATTTTTCTAGAGCTTTTATTTGAGATGCTTCTGGCTTGGTATTGTTGAACTTAAGAAATTTTTCTTTAAGGATAATTTTTCTTACTAATGTTTCTCTGGATTTATTTAGAGATTCATAGTTAGCTAAATAATCAGGATCATTCTCTATAATATGTTTAAAATTTTTCAGCAGCATTTCTTGTTCCTGAGAGAGTTTGAATCTTGCCAGTTGATTTATCTGCTGTTGAATTTCTAGTTCAGTTTTAAATACATTTGTTAGAAAAAGCAGAGTAATTAGACTAAGTAGAATAAGTGAATTTGGAAGATTTATACTGCTCCGAATCTTAGTTAAAAAAGGTGTTGTAGATTTTTTTGTTATTGATTGCTTCTCATTGACTGGGTTTGACATGATCTTATCTGCTTCTTTCTTTTGCTCGTGACATTTAGGGAAAAATAGGCTGATAACAGTTCCTTGATTAATCAGGGAGCTGATATCAAGTTCTATATCATTATATTTAAGTATCTCGGCCACGGATTTTAAACCATGCCTCGAAGTTCTAGGTCTTAGATTTTTAAATGATTCTTCTAGATCTAGGTTGAAACTGTTTTCTAGTGATAATATTTTGAGCTTCCAGTAATCTTTAGAATCATCAAGTGTGATTTTGACCTCTCCATTACTGTGTTTTAGAGCATTTTCGATTAAATTAAAAACAGCTTTAGCTATTAAAGAGAAGTTTCCATATATTAGGGCGTTATTTTGGTATATATTATCCTCAGTTTTAACTCTTTTTAAAGTAAAGATTTCCATTAACTCAAGCTCTATGAGATCTTTTAAATCTATAATGGATTTTGAATAATTGTGAAACTCTGCTTGAGTAGTATTCTGTGAATCTTGTATCTCTGTAAAAATCTCTCTAAAGTGATATTCACTGCCTTTTAAGAAACTTATTAAATGATTTAAATCGTTAAATTCTTCGCTGCTAAGAACAGATTTTCCTTCTTCGGAGAGCTTTTTACTAATATCTTTTAATGAGCTATTCGCTAAGCTGAATAGATTTGCAGAGTCGTGAATATATGAACTTGTGAGTGCAAGTAAGTTATGAAGCTGATCTCTACTAAGTTTTTTAGCTTTCATTTTTTTGATTTTACTGTTTTTTTAGCTTGAATATAAAAAATATCTGAATAACACTTAAGAGAAGTAAGCTGAGTATGGAAAAACATATATAAATAAAATAACTTAAATTGTTAAAGCTAAACTCTGAGAGGATCTTGTAGAGAAAGTTAAAGCCGAATGGCAGAATGCTTACTCCTAAAAGAATTTTTAGGCTATAGGTGAAAACACTAAAAGGGTTTTTATTATTAAGAAGAAATATTGGTGAAAATACTTTAGCGAAAATAACTAAAATAATGCTGCCCAGTAGGCTTATAATAAATATAAACTGTGAAACACTGTCAATGAAAGCAAGTATCAATCCGGGAAAGTAGCCATAATTATTTAATATCGCTGTCCAGCTCTCAATAAGCAGTGTTTCGTGGTTGTGGAAGATAGAAAAGCCCAGTGATTCATTATTAAGTAGGCTGTTAAATCCATTATTTATTAAGCTAAAGCCACTGAAAATAAATTCCCAGATACTCTCCAGCATTAATAGCAAGGCTATGCTTAGAAATAAGCTACTGAAAAGGCTTTTAAATTCATGATTATCTTTTTGAGTGCTTTTAGAATTACTTTTGAAAAAAGCTATGTCTAGAATTTTAAACATACTAGAGAGTATTAATAATACGAGAATAATTTTCTGTAAAAATGAGAAAGTACTCTCTGCAAGTGGTGTTCTCATTATTTTTTCTAGAATTATCATTAAATTAGTATCAGTAGAGCTATTCGTTAAATCTTCATTTAGGAAATTTATACAGTCGATATGTGCCTGTAAATTACTATTTAAAATCTCTTCACTAGTCTTACGCCTTTGATATTCAAAAAAACCAGTAAAAGTGTCTCTAAGAGCGTTATTGACACCATCTTGTACTTGATATTTCACGTTAATTATCCCATCAGCTAAGCCGATAATTTTATTAGCCGCACCTAGTGTGAAAGTTCTTTCTATAGTCTGTTTACTAAGTTCGGTAGATCTTAAAATGAAATCATCAGGTGTTTCTAAGGGTGCTAGGGGACTGCTACCTGTATGAAAATATATGCGGCGATTATCTATTTCAGGATATTTATTTACTTGCCCGTCAGCTATTCTGATAATATCGCCAATCTTGAAAGCATGACTAGGAGGGCTAATTAGGGAAAATAAAAGTAGGAAAATTATCAGCATTTTAATTCTCTTTTATGGATAAGATTTTTTCTAATTTTTGAGTCTGAGTATTTATAAGTATTTCTATGATTAAATTACGTGAAGAATTTTCTGTATCAGTGAAAGTTTCCTTCCCAAAGCAGATAATTTTTACTAAGACTTTATCTATATTCTCAGTGTAAATTTTATTTATTTGAAACTCACTGTTGATCTTGTTTTGACTACGAGCTTCTATTTCTTGTATGAGGTACTCCGTGAAGAAAGTCTCTTCAGTATTCTCTTTTAGCCACTTGGAGTGTTCTTCCTGTCTGTTTGTGTATTTAGAAAATAGCTTAGAGAGATATGCTTGAGTGAAATTTTCTATATTGAAATCACTGCTTCCATTGATAGATAAAGCTTTTTGGGCTCTAGTGTTTTTAGAATTATCCTTGTTTTTTAAAACACTGCTATCAATAAAAACTCTATTTCTACTGTTTAAAAGCTTATTACAGTTATGAATTTCACACATTGCTAATGCTAGAGATATAGATAGAAAGAGGATTATACTTAGCAGTATTTTTACTATCGAAGGCAGGTAAAGTATTTTAAGCAAATATTTTAAAGAGTTATATTTTAAGACCATATATTTTTCTCCTGCATTTTTTCTAGTGTCTGTCTTGCGATGGACATATTATCGAGAAAGCTGGCATGGCTAGAATCTTTTAGATTAGCAGCTTTAATTTCATTAAAGATTAACTGCCTCTCTCTCACGACTTCTGCACTGGAGTTCGTTAATATTAGTTCATCTTGATCTGCTTTAAATTTAATTAAACCAGAGAATTTAGAAGTTTTAAGTAGTGCTGTACCCCTGTCTTTAATCTCTTGCGATTCTAGTAGCTTCAGTTCTCGCTCATTAAGATTTAAGTGGCTGCCCAACTCAGCTTTATCTGTATTTTCTTTACATTGAAAGATGAAACTGCTTGCAGCAGAGGAGTGTATATCACGAGTTAAATCTGAGGGTTTTTGAGAAATAGTCCATAAGCCTAAATTCATAGCTCTGCCAGTTCGAGCTAGCTTGCTGATAAGCTTTTTACTAAGAGGGTTCTCTTCTTCATAAATTAATTTCCAAGCTTCATCTATCACTAAATAAATGGTGTTGTCTAGTTCTCTTACAGCGTTCTCTATTTGCATGAAAATATTTTCTAAGCAGAAGTTAGTCAGGGCTTTGTTTTTTTCGATACTATGAAAATTAACTAAGCTTATATTTTTTTTAAATAATATTAAGTTCTTAAATGACTCTGGGGAATTATAAATTTCCCCACCCATATAAGCAGTAAAAAATTCCCAGCCTAGTAGTGTACTATCTAAAATAACAAACTTGGCATTAGAGCACTGTTGCCGAACTCCAATTTCTGCGTTTTCGTTGTCCTCATGATCCTCATGTACCCGCAGTACATTGCGGTCATTCGTCCTCCTCAGCCTTGAACTTGCACGTTCGGCAACAGTGCTATTCGGGGATTGCTCGCAATCTTCAATTCTTGCGTTTTCGTCGTCCTCGTGATTTAAACTTCTTTTAATTAAAAGCTTTACTGCAAGTGACTTTCCTGAGCCAGAGTCACCTATGAAATTAATAGATTTATTATTGCAGAATTGAGTATTTTCAGGTGTGAAATATACTAGGGATCTATCATCTAATTTATAACCAATTAATGCTCCATTTTCCATGCAGGTTCTATCTTCTAGAAATGGATTAAAATAATTCAGGTCTTTAGCTGTTATTAAGAATGGGAGATTTTGTATTTTTTCTGTATAGAGTTTTCTTTGCAAATATTTAGCTTCATTGAAACTAAGTAGTGACTGACTAGTAGATATTTTGAGGAGATTTTTTTCTAGTATTTCTTTATTAGGGCTGTATAATTTCAGGATAATTTGCAGGTTTGCGATGAAGCTATTATCATAGATCTCATGGTAAAGAGACTTTAGGGAATCTAAGTGACTTTTATTACTAAGAGCTGCTCTGGTAAAGCTTTGAAGACAATTTATCTTATGGTTAATTAGTGATTTATCTCGATTCAGATTTCGTTCTTGTAAAATGATGCATAATTCACTAGTGCAGCTTAAGCTTTTCAGGAAATTATTTAATGATTCGAAGCTAGCATTTTCAAGCTCAAGGTCTTTTAGAGAGAGGCATTTAATATATTCATGTGTCTTAATATAATTAATTCTTTCTTTGAAATCAGTCAAATCATTCTGTTTGTCTGAAATGATCTCAAAACTTATTTTATTTGCAACACTAAAGAGCTGTAGGTGATAATTTATTTGCTGTAAAGTCTTTTCTGAATTACTGTTCACCTCAATTTCTAAAAACCTACATGGATGAAATATCTTCTCTTCATATTGGGAAGCCCTTTCTTTAGCTGGATTCATTTCTTGAATATTTTCGGCATTGATGAAAATTCTGAATTTAATTTTGGTTTTTGAATTTCGATATTCTAGTATATTTTCTAAAAGCTTCTGCCAGAGATGGTTTAATTGATCTATTTCAAGTTTGCTTGCTGTAGAGTAGTTAATTAATTTTTTAATTCTATATCTTTTACTGTAGGATTTTACTTTTTGAGAGAGAGGCAGAAAGTTTAGTTTTAAGGCTGATTTATTAAATAGAGATTTAGTATTTCTATCTAAGCAAGACTGTGATTGGTTTTGAGGTTTAACTAATAACGGATAACTTATATGTTTTATAAAGAAACTATTTTCGCTAAGATTCAGTTTAGTACTGCGATAGCAGATCCAGAGAAAGGTAAAGCTGCTTAGAATCCATATGGCAAGTGGGCTATCTATTTGTAGAGCTAGCAGCTGTATTAAATAGAGATATAATCCTAGAAATAAAACTCCTAGTGAAATTTCTTTTAAGCTGAGTCCACTAAAAATTTCTATATCTTTTTTTAAGGCTAAGTGTTTTTTTATCATTGGAGTTGTGTGCCAGTCTTTTTTATTTGATTTGTATCGCTGCCATGCCGCGAGATAAATTACTCAGTAAGTTATAGCCGCCGATGAAAATCGCGATTAAGGGTGATATTTGTTGTAGTAATTCAGCTGCCTGAGCTATAAGAGCAGAAAAACGCTCAAAACTATCTAGGACACCTGAATTTAAGTAAGAATCGGAAAAAACTACTGAGACATTAAAATCTGAAGCCAGATCTTTAATGATTTTAAAAAGTATAGGTAAGATTTGAATTAAGAATATTGCAAAAACCGTGGTGCCAACTGAAGTTAAGATGCTGTAATGGTGAGTCTTGGCTTTAAACATATGAGTCGAAATGAGATTAACACTTGGGCTTGTTAATACTTTTATGCGATCAAAATATTTATGAATGAGTTTATGGCTCAGGTAATGAATGCCGATGTAGCTTATGGTACTAATAGTAATTATGCTGATTTGCATGATTTATTCTCCTTTTAATAATTCGCTTAAAGCTCTGAGTGCAAGTTTTAGCTCTTTTTCACTCGGCTCTTCTAAAAAAAATTTTTTCTGAATAAAATATATACTCAGTATTCCTAAACTTAGGCTGAGGCAGATACTTAAAATACCGTTGATGAAAAGGTTTAAGACTATCAGTAAGCTCATGCTGATTATTAATAAATAAGCCTGAGTGCTGCCACAGAAAAGTGAAAAACTGCTGCTCATTTTAGCTTCAGCGATGTTTGGGATTAAATCCTGTAGGTCTTTTTTGCTAATATCGGCTGAGCATTTAGCAGTTTTTCGCATAAAGCAGTTATAGACTTTATGCTCAGCTGCATGATATCTTTTGAGTGAAGCTGTAAATTTTTGTTTAGAGGGTATTATCTGCTGTGAAGCTTGCACACAGCCACTTTCGATCTTGTTTTTTATTAAGGGTGAATATTTTGCGAAGGCTATTCTATCTCTAGTGGCGAAATATACGGCGTCTTCTTCTACGTAAGCATCCATAAAAGATATTTTGCTCTTTATGGATATGAAATTTTAAGGGGTCATTTTTCCCCAAAAAATAATGGAATTTAAAATTTACAGTCCCATTGTTTTTATTTTAGATAGTGTGCTTTATAAGCTGCTTGTTCAAGCTGTTTTAAGAAAAAATCTAAATTATTATTTTCATCAAATACTATGGTCTTTAAATTAGCTTCTATAGATTCCAGCGGAATATCTTTTTTTACTTTATCGTTAAAATGCTTTTGAATTAATGGAGCTAAGCTTTTATGATTTTTAGATACAGAGAACTTTCTTAGAACATTTATAGATTCTTTAGTAAATTCATCTACTAATTCTTTGTTAGCTTCATAGTAATCTTCACGCACTACTAAAAGCGTGGTTGGATATTGATTAATTTGTTTAAGTTTATTTGGGAAAATTTTAGCACCATCTACATAACCTTTATTTAATAACATAGAACCCCAAGGTTCAGTTACTAGTGTTGCATCTATGGATTTATTATGAAAAGCGAATTCGAGCTCAGCTGGAGAGATGGCATAAAAATCTTTAGCTAAATCTTTTAAATAAAGCTTGGCCAGAAGATCTTGAGTATTACCAAATTGAGGAATTGCTATTTTAAGGTCTTTAATTTGATCTTTGCTTTGGTTAAGAACATCTTTACTGAGTACGAACACATTTGCACCATAGGCATAAGCTCCAAGTAATTTCAATTTAAAACCCTTATCTATAGCAGTTAAATAAGGACCGGGTCCGATAAAAGCTAAATCAAGATTCTTCGTTAAGAGATTATTTAAAAGATAGCCACCTGCACTAAAATGATAAGATTCTACCTTATCTTTAAAGCTAGATTCTTCTAAAAGTACCATTGGTACTGCATGGGTGATATTTAGTAAATAGCCCATCTTAATTTTAGATGAGCTATTTGTTTGATGGTTTATATTACAGGACGAACTAACTAGAATAAAAACGATAAAAAGATTTATCGTAAGGATTTTAGAAATTAGTCCTTTCATCATTATTATTTAGCTGCTAATGCTTTATTTTTAAAGTTCCAAGCTTTAATACCATAAGCTTTAATTTTAAGCTGAGCGCCAGGTTTACCAGGTACTGGTCCTTTAACTAAAAGAACTTTAGTTTCTGGTGAATAAGAAACTACTTTAACTTTCTGAGTAGTAACGGTTTCATTACCAAGCATAGTAGGCATTCTCTTACCCGGAAGAACTCTACCTGGAGTAGTACCTGCACCTAATGAACCTATCTGTCTTTTAGATTTAGAACCATGAGACTTTCTACCGATACGTCCATTATGAGCTTTAACGAAACCTTGGAAACCCTTACCAATAGATGTTCCAGTGATATCTACTTTTTCTAAATCTTTAAAAAACTCTTCAGCATTAACCTCATCACCTACTTTAAGGTCTGAAGCATCTTCTGAAGTCCTAACTTCGATTAATTTTCTAAAAGCTTCTAGATTCTTAGTTTTAAACTGACCTAGAGTAGGCTTATTTAAAGCTTTCTCTTTAGTTTTAAAAGCAGCTAACTGAACTGATGAGTAGCCGTGCTTTTCTTTAGTTTTTACTTCCGTAATAACGTTTTCTGCGATTAATATAGCTGTAACCGCTACGACAAGACCTTTGTCGTCGAATATCTGAGTCATACCAAGTTTTTTACCTAGCAATCCTAATTCTTTCTGATCCATTTTTTCTCCTTTTCACAGTAACTCTTAGATAAAAGTTCTAAAAGCCTTCATGAATTTCCTGATAAATTTTAACATAAAGTGCAGTGTTAGCACTGTTAAAACTTTTGTAAAGACCTTTATGCTAGTCTATTTCAGAGTTGATTCCTTGCCTTTAGTTTTTAAGCTCTGTGCTTAAATCCATCTCTTGAATTCTTGATTTAAGATTAAAAAATAGAAATTCTTATTGCAAATAATAAGTCCCTTACACTAAAATTATTTAAGTTCATGTGCCCCCATCGTCTAGAGGCCTAGGACATTCGGTTTTCATCCGAACAACAGGGATTCGAATTCCCTTGGGGGTACCAAATTTTTTTAGTCTTTGAAATTTTGAGAAACTCTATAGAGTATGAGCTTTAGTGACGCTGATATCTTCTTTTATCTGTTTAATTAACTCTTCCTTAGAAGAAAATTTCTTTTCGTCACGGATTTTATCTATAAATTCTAATTCTAATTCAGTGTTATAAAGGTTTCCAGTGAAATCTAATAAATGAGCTTCAATACTTATTTCTTGTGTATCACTGAAAGTCGGTCTATGACCGATATTTACTAGGCATTGATATTTATTAGCTGTAGCTAAATATACTCCCACCTTAGGTTTAATTAATTCATCTGATATTTTTAAGTTCGCAGTAGGAAAGCCTAATTCTTTACCTCTGCCATCTCCATGAATAACAGTGCCTCTTAATGTAAAATTTCGGCCAAGTAATTTATTAGCTTCCTTTATGTTTCCTGTACTAAGCTGTTCACGAATCCTAGAGCTACTCACAAGATCACCATCTATTTTAAAAGCTTCTTTAATAGTCAGAGAAAGATCATTTTCTTTGCAGAACTCTTTTAGAAATTCTACATTTCCACTGCGATTTTTACCAAAATGATGATCGTAACCTACTGAAACACTTTTAGCATTTAGAATGCTCAGAAGGTAGCTCTTGAGATATTCATCTGGACTCATGTTCATAATCTCTAATGAGAATTTTATTGCTAAAACATAGTCTATGCCAAGCTCTTTGAAAAGTTTTAAGCGAGTCTGGAAATCAGTAATTAGGCTTGGACTATTATTGATGGTAAGTGAACGAGGGTGATTTTCAAAAGTTAAAATAACTGAATTTAAACCTTTATCTAGAGCTTCTTGTCGAGCTGCTTTAATGATGCTTTGGTGTCCAAGATGTACCCCATCAAATATTCCTAGTGCTACAGATGAAGCTGAAAAAAAGAACTCTTGAGACTGGAAGGTAGTTTTATCCTCATTTGAAGATAACTCCTGATCAAGTTTTAAATTAAATAATTTCAATTAAGCACCAACATTCAAGCTAAACAGTGCACTTGGCTGGATTTTTTTTGCGTAAAGAGCTTTGCCGACTATTACACCTCTTAGGGGCTGATTTTGATTAAGGTGACTAATTAATAATTTAATATCATCAAGATTGGAAATTCCACCACTGGCAAGGGTATCAATTCCTGTCGCAGTCATAAATTCAATTAATTCTGTTACGTTTGGACCTTTTAGAGTACCGTCTCTATGGATATCAGTGTATATAACTGTCTTTAGACCATAAGTTTCTTTATATTCTTTAGCTATATCAATGGCTTTGATTTTAGAATCTTCTTGCCAGCCATTAATAGCTAAATAGCCATCACGACAATCTAGACCAACTACTACTTTGTCTGGACCAAAATGCTTAAGAGCATCTCTGACCATTTGCGGATTTTTTACGATAGCACTGCCGATAATGATTCTATTTACACCAGCATTTAAAATCTGTTCTGCAATATTTAAATCACGAATTCCGCCACCTACTTGAACGTATAAATTAACAGAGGAGACTAAATTTTTAATTAAAGGTAGATTACGCAGCATGCCAGACTTAGCACCATCTAAATCTACTATGTGTAAATATCTTGCACCCTCTGATTCAAGTTTTCTTGCGACGAACGCTGGATCTTTATTATAAATAGTTCCATCGTTAAAATCACCCTGATAAAGCCTTACACAGTTACCATCAAGAATATCTATAGCTGGAAATATAGCAAATTTATCCTTCTGTATAGGACTGGTGTTAACTCTGATCTTATCTTCTTCTGGGGTCACCTTCATGATTATATCCTTTTCGCGAAATGGAGTTTTACTTGTATTTAAATCTATGAATTATTTAGAATAATTTCTTAAAATAGGCTCAAAATGTGAGGTATCAACAGGTTCATAAGAAATATCTACTTCCCCATTTTTATAAGTAGCGACGGTGGTTTTTAACCAATCACTATCATTACGATCTGGATATTCTGGCTTATAGTGAGCTCCTCGAGATTCTTTTCTCAAAAGAGCACTTTTAGTGATAATTTCAGCAAGATCAAACATATGGTGAAGTTCTCTCATATAAAATAAACTTTGATTTGCCCATTTATTAGTATCCGGGATCTGGACTTGTTTGAATTTATCTCTTAAGCCTTTAATTCCTTCTAGCGTATCGGATAGATCTTTATCATATCTCACTACAGTCACATGCTTCGTCATCATGTTTCCAAGCTCAATATGAATCGCTCTGGCATTTTCTCTACCAGACTGATTAGTTAATGTATGAATTAAAGACTGCTCTGCCTCTAACTGTCTATTAAAGATACTTTCATCTATATCAGTATAAGATTTTTCTAGTCCATCAATGTAATCTAATACGGCAAGACCAGCTTCCAGCCCACCAAAGGTACAAGATAGTAAGCTATTCGCTCCTAATCTATTCGCTCCGTGATACTGATATTCACACTCTCCAGCTGCAAAAAGACCAGGTATATTAGTCATCTGTTTTTCATTATCTACCCACAGACCACCCATACTGTAATGCACTGAAGGGAAAACCTCCATCGGTACTTCACGTGGATCTACACCCTTGAATTTTTCATAAATCTCTAAAATACCACCTAGTTTCTTATCTAATTCTTCACGCGTTTTATGAGTTAAGTCTAAATAGACAAATGGTCTACCATTCACTCCTAGTCCTTGTTTATGGACTATATCAAAAATTTCTCTAGTGGCGATATCACGTGGGACTAAGTTCCCATATTTAGGATATTTCTCTTCAAGGAAATACCATTTCTCGCCATTCTTCCAAGTCCAAATTCTACCACCTTCACCACGAGCGGATTCTGACATTAATCTATCCTTATCAGAACCTGGAATCGCAGTTGGGTGTACTTGAATAAATTCTCCGTTGGCGTATTTCACTCCCTGTTTAAATGAAGTAGAGGCTGCAATACCATTATTAATAGTGCCGTTGGTCGATCTGCCGAAGACGTTCCCTGGTCCACCAGTAGCTATAATAACTGCATTTGCTTTAAAAGCTCTAATCTCCATGGTATCTAAGTTTTGAGCGACTATGCCCCTACAGACACCATTATCATCGATAATATTAGAAAGCATTTCCCAGCCTTCATATTTAGTAACTTTTCCTTGTGCCTCGAATCTTCTGACTTGCTCATCTAGAGAATAAAGTAGCTGCTGACCAGTAGTAGCTCCAGCGAAAGCAGTTCTGTGATAAAGCGTTCCACCAAATCTTCTAAAATCCAAATTTCCTTCTGGAGTTCTATTAAACATTACTCCGAATCTATCAAAAAGATCAATTACACTTGGTGCAGCCTTACACATTCTCACTATAGGACCTTGATTGGCTAAAAAATCACCACCATAAACTGTGTCAAATGCATGCTTCTCTACGCTATCGCCTTCACCTTTAATATTTTTAGCAGCATTGATACCACCTTGGGCACATGCTGAGTGAGAGCGTTTTACTGGGACTATAGATATTAAATCTACACTAGCTCCTTTCTGCACTGCATTTAGTACAGCAGCTAAGCCTCCGAGTCCACCACCAACTACTACAATTTTTTGATCTACTTTAGACATATAATAATAAAATTTTACCCAATCTTCATTTTAACAGTATTGTCTAAAGCTAGTAGAAGATATCAGCTTTTCTGGGTATTATGTCATTATGACTAAGCTTTTAGAAAATAAGACAGCGGTAGTAACTGGGGCGGGCAGAGGTATCGGTAAGGCCACAGCACTTCTGTATGCCGAGCATGGGGCGAATTTAGTTTTAGTGGATATAGATGAGGCTCCGCTGAAAGAAGTTTTAGAAGAGCTTACAGCAAAGGGTTACAAAGCTGTTTATAAAACAGCGAACATAACTAAAGAAGCTGACTGTAAAGATGTCTTCAGTAAAGCTTTAGAATTTTCTCCAAGTGGCGTGGATATTTTAGCTAATATAGCTGGAATCACTAGAGATGCGGTAATTCATAAGATGACAGCTGATGAATGGAACTTCGTTATCGATGTAAATCTTAAAGGCACTTATAACATGATTCAGGCAAGCGTTCCAGCTATGCGAGACAAGGCTAAGGACGAAGGCGTGGCCGCAACTAGGTCTATTATTAATATTTCATCTACTTCTGGGGTGAAAGGGAATGCTGGGCAGATTAATTATGCTGCTGCTAAAGCTGGTATTAACGGTATAACCCGCACTGTAGCTAAAGAATGGGCTAGATTTAATATAAGATGTAATTCTATAGCACCAGGTTTTATTGAAACTAGGTTAACCACGGCTCCTTCAGATGATCCTAAATTAGGTATTCCAGAACAGCAGATGCAAATGATTCAGATGCTTTACTCTCAGACTGGGCTTCAGCGTAAAGAAGGTATGGGTAAGCCTCAGGATATAGCTAATATCGCACTTTTCTTTGCTTCTGATTTATCTAGTTATGTAAGCGGACAGGTTTTAATCGCTGCTGGGGCGATGATAGATACGTACTAGATTGGATGCATATTAAACCACATTCTTAAATGAAAGTGGATAACTAGCAGGGTTTTTAATCGAATCGAGCTCTAGGTCGATGTCTAAGGATTCCCAATAGAGGTGATGGGAGTTTAAGAGTTTAACGTTTAATATTTCTTCACCTGAGGCATTTTTAAACCAGGGATATTCAGTAAAATTTAGTAAATATTTTTCATTATCTAAAAATAGTGAAAAGCCAGTTTTAGAGATATTTTCGATCTTAAGAGCAGAAGTATTTTTGCCATTTCTCTTTGATTTCATAAAGTCTTTCCTTGATTAATTGCTCTAGTATTTTTATTTCTTTACTGTTTAAATTATACCCGTAAACTAATTCTACTTTAGGTTCAAGCCAGAATTTAGCTTCGCTGTCATTACTACATACATGGATATGTATTCGAGATTCTTCTTTTGAGAAGAAAAAGAAGCGGTAATTTTTATATCTAAAAATTGTGGGACTCACACTTTTAAGCTTAAAATTTAGCGAAGCGTGATTTAGACTTTAGGGGATTTTTACTGTTGCCGAATATGCAAGTTCAAGGCTGGGACAAAAATGCATAAATTGAAGTTCGGTAACAGTGCCTTTTACTGATTTAGACTAGAAAGACAAAACCCCGCCACAAGCGGGGTTTTGTCTTTCTAGTTATTTAAACTTAGGGTTACTAAGTTGTTTTATGCACCGTTGCAGGGAATTAGAAATTTCTGCGATTACTAGTGAATATTAAGATCTCTAGCTGAAGTAGGAGCTGGAGCTTTAGGTGCTTCTGGAGCTGGAGCATTAGTTATTGTTGGCGTTTTTGCTACTACTACTGGTGTTGGTGTTCCTACTGGTGATACCATAATTTATTTTCTCCTTGATTAATTTGTACTTACGTACTCGACTTATATTTAAGATATTAACAAATATAAAAATAAATGTAAAGTTTTTTTTTGTTCGAAAAAAATATTTTTTAATCAAAATTTAACTTTTATTGTTTATAGTGCAGAATTCGTGTTCTTGAGCTTGGTGGGGATTCAAAAGAATTTTCCAGAATGGTATTAGGGCTGTGTAATTTTTTTAGTTTTTTCCTTGGAACGATCTCTGAAAAGAACCCAGTGAATACCGATGTAGAGGCATGCGACGTTGAAAAGTACTAGTGACGCTTGTTGTATCTCTATGAGTAGTGTTTTAGGCATTGCAGTTTTCCTCTTTATCAAGCTCTGCATTTATTTCATAAGCTTTATTTAAGCATTTTATCCCACAAAACAGTAGCAGTAAAGCTATCGTGCCTTTTACTGCATTCATTTCTTGAAATAATTTAGTACCATCAAATAAAAACATATAAACTACTAAACCAGTCGGGCTTATAAGCCAAAAACCTAGTGACTTAATAATCTCAATACGGTATTCATTGACTTTTTTATAATCTGGCACAAATATGAGTATGCTGAATTTTTCTGAAATTTTAAGGGGTCGTTTTTCCTCAAAAATATATTTGAGTTTATAAAAAACAGACTATTTTTAAGTCGATTTTAACTTAAATGCTTTACTAAACTGGGTTTGAGGTAGGAGCTTGGGTGTTTGCTGGGGTAAGATTGAGGTCGGGATTCTTGAATATACTTGACATTAATTTATTTACATCTTCTGTCGATATCGCTAACACCCCACTTTTAAGAGAATCTCGTATAAGTGGAAGTATCGGCTTTAAGGCTGAATCATTTGTAGGCGAGATTTCACCATTTTTAATACCATTGTATATAGTTGCAAGTATTGGCAAATTATTTACAGCTTTTGACAATATAGACTTTAAGCTTCTTAAAACTTCTGAAGATACCTTTAATTCAACCCCTAAGGGCTCAATTCTTTGCTGATTTGTAGCTAAGGGAACTGTTTGATTCGTTATAACTTCAGGTGTTATAGTGGCTGGAATTATATTTGGTCTTGCATGTAATTGATTTAGCTCTTGTGGGTTTGTTTTATTAACGACAGCAGCATTAACCTGTTCAATAGGTGTTGTTGACTTTTGTTCTGCCTCTGTCCTCTTTATATTCGCTGGCTGTGGAGAAGCTCCTGCACCACCTAAAAATTTTGCTGCTAGATTAAAAAGAGGACCTAAACCCATAATAAAATCACCTTAAAATATATTAACATATTTTAAGGTGATTTTGTATTATTTTTTAATAATTTAAAAACTAAGCCGTAACTAAAGATTTATAAATCGATTTACCAGAAGATTTAAGATCTGCACAGGCTTGACCAATTCTAGCTGCCATGCTTTCCTCGGCTTTCTTTAAGTAAGATCTAGGATCATAAACTTTTTTATTACCTACTTCGCCTTCGATTTTAAGAACGCCATCATAGTTTTTGAACATATGCTCTACTATAGGTCTAGTGAAAGCGTACTGAGTATCAGTATCTATATTCATTTTAATAACACCATATTCTAAAGTTTCGTGAATATCACTTAAATCTGAACCAGAGCCACCATGAAACACTAGTAGGTGTTCTTTTCCGAATTTAGCTTTAACCGCGGCTTGACCTTCTTTAAGGATGCTAGGTGTAAGTTTTACATTACCCGGTTTATAAACACCGTGTACGTTTCCGAAAGTAGCAGCTAGCATAAATCTTTCGTTAATCGGGCTTAATTCTTCCCAAACGTAAAGCATGTCTTCTGGTGTCGTATAAAGCTTTTCATTAGAATGACCAGAGTTATCTACTCCATCTTCTTCGCCGCCGACTACACCAGTTTCTACTTCTAAAATAATTTCGTTATCGTTACAGAGTTTAATGAGCTCTTTTGCAATAGCGATGTTCTCTTTAGTCGAAAGCTCAGAACCATCAAACATATGAGAGTTAAATAAATTAGGTAAACCCTTAGCTCTTCTCTCTGCTGTTTTTGCGATAAGTGGCTTTAAGAAAGAGTCTACTTTCCCTGGCTGACAGTGGTCAGTGTGGATAGCGACTAAAACATCATATTTTTCAGCTAAAGTATGAATAGCTTCAGCAAGCACAGTAGCTCCTAAAACCATATTTTTTTGTGCTAGACCTGAAGCGAATTCAGCTCCACCAGTGGAAACTTGGATGATACCATCAGACTTAGCATCAGCAAAAGCTTTTAAAGTCGCACTGATAGTGGCAAGTGAAGTTATGTTTACCGCAGGATATGCGTATTTATCTTTTTTAGCTCTATCGAGCATTTCAACGTATTGTTTATAGTTAGCTACAGGCATTAGTTTTACTCCTCAAAAACCTAATTTTAGCACGCTGCTATTACTTGACGCTGAAATTGAAGTTCGGTAATAGTACCCAAAGGGGACTGCTCACAAACGTGCAAGGGAAACGCAGAAATTGAAATTCGGCAATAGTACAAGGGGAATGCTCACAAACGAACAAGGGAAACGCAGAAATTGGAGTTTGCGAGCAGTCCCCTAATTTAAACCAGCGACTACGGGCTTAACTGTACCATGATTACTTAAAACCACAACTTCAAGTAGTGGATATCTACGAGTTCTATTATCAAGGAAATTATAAATTTTAGAAGAAATAATACTCTGTAGTTTTAGAGAAAATTTATCTAAATTCTCTATAGAAGATGGCTTCTCTTTATCTATCATGCTTTCAAGTGCTTCGTGAGTTAAGCTGATTAGTTCTTTTTTAAAGCTCCTTTCATCAAAACCAAGTGGTAGTAGTATACCTTTAGTGTTTAATTTAGGTTCAGCACTATACTGGCCGTAAGCGTTAATATTAACGACGACTAATATAAAACCATCACTTAATATCATTTTTCTCTCTAGGATTATGTCCTCATCCAGCCTGCCGACATTGTCGTTATCGACCAGAACTATACCAGAGTCAACTCTCTCATTAATAGAACATTTACCATCTTGCATTTCAAGAATATCGCCATTATCTAGTACGAAGATATTGTCTGGATTGACTCCACATTTCATCCCCGTTTCACCATGCTTAAGCAGCATTCGATATTCACCGTGACAAGGCATAAAGTTCACTGGTCTGCAGAGATTTAAAAGCATTTTCTGCTCTTCTTGACTAGCGTGCCCAGAGACGTGAATAGTTTGACCTAATCCATAAATAACATCAGCACCGCGAGCAAATAAGCTATCTATGAGATGATTAACTGATTTTTCATTTCCTGGTATCGGTGAAGCACTGATCAGTACTTGATCTCCAGCTTGTATTTTTACGTATTTATGCTCATTACGGGCGATACGAGAAAGAGCTGCGAATTGCTCTCCCTGACTGCCTGTCGTTAATATGACGAGATCCTCTGGGGGAATTTTGTTAACTTCTTCCTGTTTGATTATGAAATTATCAGGTATTGAGATGAAACCTAGGTCCTTAGAGATATTCGCTAAGTTAACCATAGATCTACCAAATATGGTTACTTTTTTATTAGCTTGTAGAGCAAGCTGCAAGACGATTTTCACGCGACTTACTTGGCTAGCGAACGTCGTAATAAATAACTTTTTTCTAGAATTGAAAATCATTTCTTTAAGTTTAGGTATAACGGCTTTCTCTGATGGTGTATAACCAGCTCTTTCTGCATTAGTGCTATCACTTATAAGTAAATCTACGCCAGACTCTCCAGCCGCAGCTAAACTGCGAATGTCGAAATACTGGTTCTCTACTGGGCTGTGATCAAATTTAAAATCACCGCTATGTACGATTCTGCCTGCTGGTGTGTCGATGATTAGGCAGTAGCTATCTGCGATACTATGATTGTTTCTTATATATTGAACTGAAAAATGCTGACCAATTTGAACCCTGTCTCTAGCTTTAGTCCAGACCATTTTTTGGTGTAGTACATTCGCTTCTTTGAGCTTGCTCTGAATTAAAGCATAAGCTAGACCCGGTGCATAAATAATTGGAATATTAATTTCCCTGAGCATCGGTACTATACCACCAATATGATCTTCGTGACCATGGGTCACTATCATGCCTCTGATGCGATCTTTGTTAGCGACTAAATAATTAATTTTAGGGAGTACTATATCTACCCCTATCATGCTTGCTGTCGGGAAGGCGAGTCCAGCATCGACAAGCATAATATCGTCACCACATTCAAATATCCAAGTGTTTTTCCCGATTTCAAATAAACCACCGAGGGCGATGACTTTTACTTTTTTGCTTGGGTCGTAAGTTATTTGACTAGAGTCGTGCTTAATCGTCTTAGTAACGGTCTTGATTTCACCGCTGCTAGATTTAAGAATTCTTCTTGTTTGGTTGGTTATTTTACTCAGACTAAATCTGCCTCTGCTACTTCTAAAACTTCTTTAATTAATTTACTATACTCAAGCTGTTTTTCTTTCGGTAAAGAAACCATCGGGCTTCTTAACTCTGCTGAACACAGTTCCATGCCAGCTAATGCAGCTTTAATACCAATCGGATTAGTATCTGAGAATATCGCTTTCATGACAGGGAACATTCTTAAATGAATTCGCTTAGCTAGTTCGTTATTCCCGCTTTGGAAAGCTAGTATCATATCTTTCATCTGTTTGCCCACTACGTGTGAACATACAGATATAATGCCATCTGCACCTATGCTCATCATCGGCAGAATTAAAGTATCTTCACCAGAATAAATTTTTAAAGCGTTAGAAGAAAATTTCTGTCTTACCGTGCTGATTAAATCGAAATTGCTACTAGCCTCTTTTAATGCAACGATATTGGGATTATTAGAAACCAATTCGATAATTGATTCTGCGGTCAGGCTCACTACTGATCTTGCTGGTACATTATAGAGAATAATGGGTAAGTCTGTGCTAGAAGATATTTCATTAAAATGTTTAATAAGACCTTCTTGGTTAGGCTTATTATAATAAGGTACTACGAGTAATATGCCATCTGCACCAAGCTCCTCAGCTCGTTTAGCAGAGTGAACAGCTGTTTTAGTACAGTTAGAACCAGCTCCGAATATAACCTTAGTGCCCTGATCAAGTTCTTTTACTTTTTTTAAAGTGAAATCAAGTAAGTCTTCTTCCTCTTGGTGGGTGAGCGTCGGTCTTTCACCAGTAGTGCCAGAGATGATTATCGAATCGGTACCAGTTTTTACTAAGTGTGTGATTATATTTTCAGCAGCGATATAATCTATGCGATTAATATCATCCTCTTTGAAGGGAGTTACCATTGCCGTAATTAGTGAGCCGAAATTAATCATTAACTTAAGTCTATTTTATAAAACCTGAATTCCTATATTATACCTTGTTTTATCATGGATTCTGCGATTTGTACTGTATTTAAGGCAGCACCTTTACGTAAATTATCTGAGACTAACCAAATATTAAAAGTATTCTCTTTGCTTTCATCTTTTCTAATTCTACCAACAAAGGTCGAATCCTTACCCTGAGCTGATATTGGCATCGGGTAAATTTTTTCAGAAGGACTGTCAATAACTTTAACATTAGGATTACTAGAAATAACTTCTTTAAACTCCTTTACGTCAGAGCTTTTCTTGAGTTCTATATTAATGCTTTCACTGTGACATATCAAAACTGGCACTCTGACCGCAGTGCAAGTGATTTTAAGCTCAGGTAATCCAAGAATTTTTCTACTTTCTAAGATTACTTTCATCTCTTCTTTGGTGTACCCATTATCTAAAAAGACGTCTATCTGAGGGATTAAATTAAAAGCGAGTTTTTGATTAATGACATTATTTACGAAAGACTCTTTATTAATAGCTTTCTGTGTATTCTCTATTAACTCTTCCATGGCTGCTTTTCCAGCACCAGAGATACTTTGATAAGTGCTTACTACTACTCTTTCTATGCCATAGTAATCCTGTAGTGGTTTTAAAACACAGACAAGTGGAGCTGTAGAACAATTAGGATTTGCGATAATTCCTTGATGGAGTTTTAAGGCTTCGGGATTAACCTCTGGTACTACTAAAGGTACATTTTCATCCATTCTAAAGGCACTAGAATTATCTATTAAAACAGCACCAGCTTTTACAATATCTTCTGAAAATTGTTGACTAATAGAAGATCCAGCCGACGCAAGTACTATGTCGATCCCAGTAAAAGAATTAGAATTAACGGCTTCGACAGGATAATCTACGCCATTGCGGCCTTGAATAATAGTGCCAGCCGATCTTTCACTAGCTAATAGTTTGAGCTGATTAAAAGGGAAATCTCTTTTGATTAAAACATCTAATAGAAGTCTACCAACATTACCTGTGGCTCCTAATATTGCTACGTTATATTTTCTATTATTCATATTAGTGTCTGTGAGAGGTTTCTAGTAGGGCTGAATTTAATCTTTCGATGATTTTTTCTTTACCTAAAAGTACTGCAATAAACCCTAGTTCAGGCCCACTAGTTTTAGCACTAATGGCTACGCGAATTGGGAAAAATAGTTTTTTACCTTTGAGGTTTAATTTCTCACCAATAGAATTAATACCATTTTTAATTGAATCTTGATCAGCAAAATCTAGAGAACCACTTTCGATAAGGGATATGAATTCATGGATAACTTCTTTACCTTCTTCGGCGATCGTAATTAAAGTACTATCATCAAGTTTAAAGTCTTCAAAAAAATAGTTAATATGTTCATCTATCTGTTCAAATTTATCTAGGCTTTCTTGAATGGATTCAATTATTAACTGGATTTGAGATGAATTAAATAGAGAATTATTTTCTAAATTGAATCTTGAAAATCTAGAAACATGAGTTAATATTTCTTCATAGTTTAGTTTGCTTATGTAGTCACGGTTATACCAGTTTAATTTTTGAATATCGTAGATAGCTGGGCTTTTACTAACGCTAGTTATCTGAAAATCTTCAGCAGCTTCAGTGATAGTAAATATTTCACCATACTTAGCTGAATTATAACTCGTACCTAAAAGGTAATTAACGAGAGCCTTTGCTAAATAGCCTTGAGTTTTATAAGTGTTAACAGAAGCGATATCACCATGTTTACGTTTAGAGAGCTTCTGTTTATCCTTCGTGAAAATTAAAGGTAGGTGCCCAAATTCGGGAATCGGAAAATTTAAAGCTTCATAAATAGCGATCTGTTTCGCTGTATTACTTATATGATCTTCTCCTCTCAGAATGTGTGAAATCTGCATTTCATAATCATCTATCACTACTGCAAAATTATAGAGAACCTGCCCTGTGGATTTCTGGATAACTGGGTCTCCGCCAAGGTCTCTAGTATTAATGGATACTTCACCTCTGATTAAATCTAACCAAGTGATTACATGGTCTGCTCCTAGATTTAATCTAACGACATAGGGCTTCCCTTCTTTAAGTAATTTTTCTGAATCATCTTTGGAGACATCTCTTGATCGATTATCATATTTCTCTATCTCTTTACGAGCTTTCTGAGCTTCACGCATAGCGTCTAATTCTTCTACTGTCGCAAAACATCTATAAGCTTTACCCTCATTAATTAATCTTTCTATATAACTGCTATGCACGGCTTCTCTGAGTGATTGTCTGACTATTCCATCTTCACCTAAACCTACGAGAGTTTCTCGGGCACGTAGCGGAACTCCAATTTCTGCGTTTTCGTCGTCCTCATGATCCTCATGCACACCTAGTGCACTGCGGTCTTTCGTCCTCCTCAGCCTTGAACTTGTTCGTTCGGCTACGTGCCCTTCTGGCGTATCCCAAGAGATATTTAACCATTTAAACCCTTCTAATATTTCTTGAGTAAACTGTTCTTCGCTTCTTTGTCTATCAGTATCTTCTAGTCTAAAGAAAAACTCACCTTGGTGTTTTTTTGCGAAAAGTACATTGTAGAGAGCTGTTCTGACGGTACCTAAGTGTAGATTACCTGTTGGGCTAGGTGCTATTCTGGTTCTTACTTTAGGAAAGGCGTTTAAGGGCATGGTCTCTGCGTTATATTCTAGCGTGAACTAATAGATAATTAGTGGGTTCTTAATGATTTCTGAATTAGGGTGTTGTTTACATACTTTGAATTAGCTTTAGGGAAATCACTGCGAAAGTGACAGCCTCTACTTTCTTCGCGCTTAAGAGCAGATTTGAAGGCTAATTCTGCAACTATTCTTGCTTTGCTACCCTCAGTACAGTGTTTCAGATCATTTAAGCAGCTTTTTAATTCACTTGCATTTCTTTCTATACCAAGACCTTTGGCCATAATGTTTTGAATGTTTTTTAGGTTTTCTTCTTCAGCGTTGATTTCACTGTAGCTTAGCGCAGCATTTACGTCTTCGCAGGGTTCCCCTGGCTTATTAGATTTAGTAAATTCAGTACCTAGAATGGAATTAGCTAAAAACTCAGGCATCACTATACATTCGAGTAGTGAATTACTCGCTAGGCGATTAGCTCCATGTAAGCCAGTACAGGCACATTCACCAATAGCATAAAGTCCTTTTACATTAGTTCTGCCATGAATATCAGTCTTGATGCCTCCGATGCAGTAATGAGCTGCGGGACGTACGGGTAGAAGGTCTTGGCTAAGATCATAGCCACTTAGCTCGCAGTGATGGTAAATATTGGGGAATTTTTCTTCTAAATCTTTTTTAGACCAGCAAGTCATGTCTAAATAGACATAATCCGCTTCAGTCTTTTTCATCTCTTCAGCTATTGCTCTGCTGACTATATCCCTTGTCGCAAGTTCAGCTTTAATATCATAAGCTTCCATAAAGCTTTGCTTAAAGATATTTTTAAGTACAGCTCCAGCTCCTCTTACGACTTCTGAAATTAAAAATGGCTTCGAGCCATTAAAAAAAACAGTCGGATGAAACTGTATAAACTCTAAATTTTCTAGAGCCGCTCCAGCAGAATAAGCTAGTGCAAGGCCATCTCCAGTTAAAATACGAGGCGTGGTGTGATCTTTATACAATGAAGCAAAACCGCCAGTAGCTAAAATAGTCTGAGCCGCATTTATATCAAAAACCTCTCCAGAGACAGTTTTCAGTCTAGCTCCGACTACTTCGTCTTCATTTTTTAAAAGTGATATGGCTTCAGTTCCTTGAGAGATGGCTATATTTAAATTACAGGAAACATTATCGAGTAAAGGCTTTAGTAAAGCTCTGCCAGTGGCATCGGCTACGTGCAAAACTCTTTTAAAACTGTGGGACCCTTCTAGGTAAAAATCTTTATCAAACTTAACTCCTAAACCAATAAATTCCTCGACTCTTTCCCAAGCATTACTTAAAACGGTTTCTACTATTTTAGAATTACATAGACCTTTTCCAGCACTTAAAGTGTCTTGAATATGACTTTCAAGTTTATCTTCAGGATTCCAAGGACTAACTACGGCTACGCCACCTTGAGCGTATTTGCTAGAACCCTCTGTTACTGCTTCTTTTGAGCATACAAAAACTGTCTGCCCTGCCTGTGCAAGCTTCCTTGCAAGGTTAAGCCCTGCAATACCTGAGCCGATGATTAGTGCATCGAAATAAGCTGACATGATGATATATTATTACTATTTTACAATACGCTAGTGACTTAAACGTTTTTTTATTTAATAGTGAAGATTTTATGTCTTCAAAGTGTTAATTGATGATTCATTAAGTAGCACTTTAGCTTTTATGGAATTCTAATAAGGCCTTCGCTAATATTCGAGCGGTTTTAGTTTGAAAGCTTTTTTTGCAGAGTAAGTCTGATTCTAATGGATGAATAAGATAGCCAAGCTCGATTAAAACACTTATGGTGTCAGGATTCTCTCTAAGTACGTGAAGGTTTTGTTTATAAATTCCGGCGAAATCTTGTTTAGATGAGGCTTTAAGTTTAAGAGAGATAAATTTAGCGAGATCGAAACTATGCTCATGAAAATAATGACAAGAAAATCCACTTTCTTTATTTGGATCTCTGCCATCGGGCAAAGCGTTATGGTGCAGGGAAATAAATAAATTACATTTATTTTTCTTAGAGATCCTTACGCGTTCACTTAAACTCTTCTCTGTATCATGGTTTCGAGTAAGTATAGTTTTTACTCCTTGATGATTTAATTCTGTTGCGAGTTTTATAGCTAGGCTTAAATTTAAATCTTTTTCAAATATGCCTTTAGGAGAGGTAGCTCCTATTTGGGAGCCGCCGTGACCAGGGTCTATGCAAACCAAAAGAGGCATTTCACTAAATGTGAATGAGATATTAAGCACTTGATTCTTGAATTTAATTTTATGATTTATTACCGGCTTTTGAAATTTAATATCGAAGATAATATTTGAGATTTGTTCTATTTTGATTTCAGGATTTAACTCTGAATAATGAATCCAGTCTAAATCTTGCTCCATGATGCCTAAATCTAATCTATAGTGATAAGCGTTAATTTTTTTTAATTTGTAATCAGGAAGTGAATTTAATGGAATAGATATATCTTTATTACTTATTAAGATGCTCCGTAGAATATTACCTGAACTAGCAGGTTCGTTAATAGCCCCTTGAGTAGAAGTTCTTATAGTTTTATGATTTTTATATTCTGAATTGAGTGTGTTGAAGGCTTGGTAAGGATGAGCATAAGCTATAGGGTTTGGATTGTTATTAATATTTAGAACACCATAAATCCTGCGTGTGAAGGACTTTCCGTCGATATTGATTCGTATTTTATTCTCACCGAGTTTGAGTCGAATTAGTTTACAGAAATTACCATTTTTCTCAAGCTGGATAGCTGAATGGTTTATTAGACAAGAGAGTCGAGCTGAGCCAAGTATGAAAATCTCTTTACTATCAGTTTCATGTCCTTCTGGAGGATAGGCTAACATTGGCAAGCCGTTAATCTAAAGCCTAAAAGCTCCCCATTTAAATTTCTTCGCAGTTTCTTCGTCATCGTGATTCTCGGCATAGGTTCCTTCAGGGCTAGAGTTTACTGAACTTGTAGTATTCATGCCTTTTAAAACGCTGTTGATATCATTGATTGAACTATGACCGTTAGCTTGAGCTGTCTGCCTAACAAGCTGTTCAATAAGAGCGTTCTTGTAACTAGCTTCTCTTTCTCTGAGCTCAAGCTGTTCTTTGAGTTCTTGGATAACTTTCTGGCCTTCTCTAAGACTTCTTTCAGCAGTCTGTTTTTCGATTAAATTTTCTTGTTGAAGTTGTTTGACTTTGTGGTTGTATTCAACAAGCTCAGCCTTCATTTCATTGCAAAGCTGTTCAGTAGTTTCTTTCCAAGTCATTAGCTCTTTTATTTTTCTGAGTAGAGCTTCTTTTTCGTTTTGCAAAGCATCAGATTTATCCTGAAAATCCTGCCTAGTATGATCGAAATCTCTTTTAAATTTAGATAATTCTAATTCAGAGAGTTTTAACGCTTCACGTACTGAATCAAGGTCAGAACCGAGTTGACGATTTTGTGTTTTTTGCGTCTTAAGCTCTAATTTAAGCTCCTCGTAATGACTTTCAATATGCTGATATTTAACTCTTAATGTTTCACTCTCATTGGCTTTGATGACATAGCCATCCATTAGGGCGCTAAATTCGGGAGAAACTTTATGTTCCTGCTTTTCAGCTAATACTTTAAGCTCCGATTTAATATCCCCCAAGAGATTTGAGAATATTTCCTTGCTTTCCCTCGCTTCGTTAGATAAATAAAGCTGGCTTGTGTTGTGATCTTCAAGAGTCATACTCAGAAATTTTAATTGATCTCTTAATATTTAGCAAGAAAACTGCTCTCTTAAATTTGTTAAGATTCTGAAATAGTGAAAACGGGTGATGATTTTGATGACTTAAGCGGTTTTTCTGGCCTCTTTTCCTCTTCTTATGAAGACACGACTAGATTTATTACGGAGCTTAAGGATGACCCAAGCTTTGCGAAACATTTAAGAAATATTGAGTTTCTTGAAATTTCAGTTAAAAATTTGCAGTTTGAAAATGAGAAGAATCATAATCGTATAAAGGATCTTGAGTTAGAGTTAGATCAGCTTTATAAAGAAGCAGAGGCTTCTATAAATTTAAATAAAAAGCTTTTGCAGCAAGTGGAGAAATATAAATCTTTAACTAAGAACTTCCTTAATGAAAAATAAAACTAGTTGAGTTTAATATATTCGCATGTTAAGATCTAAAGTCCTATGAAGCAAAACACACATCCAGAGACCCATATTATTGTTGCTACTTGTACCTGTGGTGCTGAGTTTTTAGTTGAGTCTACAGAACCTTCTCTAAGAGTTGAAGTTTGCAGTAATTGCCATCCTTTTTATGCAGGCACTAATAAGATAATAGATGCTGCTGGTAGAATAGATACATTTACTAAAAAGTATGCGAAGAAAAAAGTTGCTCAATAGTTTTTTTGATTTATTTATAATTTAGTGATTTTTTCTTAACTTAACCTTTATTTTCTTTTGATACTTGTAAGCCTAAGATGAGACTGTCTCAAGGGGTGTTTTCTTATGGTTTACGTCGATAACTCTGCTATAAATCAATATCAGGGAATTTCTTATAATTCTGAGTCAGAGGATTTTGGTCTTTTGAATGTTGAGGATTTTAGAGAAGACCTGTCTCCAGAAGAGAGAGAGAGATTAATTAATTTTTTCAGTGAAGCCGTTCATACTCAAAATAAAGATGAGGCGTTGGTTAGGTGCAGTGAATTGAAAGCTCTAAGAGATATGAGTAAATTTAAACGAGACGTGTCTTTAAATGCGATGCTTACTTCTGCTGGATATGATTCGATAAGGCATTCAAAAAATTATGAAGAAAGTTCAACAGCTTATTTGGCTTTTGATAATTTAATTTCTGATTTGGAAAGTGTATTAGGATTTAAGTAGTTTTTAGATAGTCTTAATTGAGGCAATAATGCTTCTCGTGAAGTGAAGATTTGTTAGTGCTGGATTGATATGAAATGCTAGAATCAGCTTGCTAACAGATGTCTAATAGTCTTGAAAATCAGATAAATATAATAGTTGCAGAATTGCCTGTGGCTATTAGGCTTGATGTTTATTTAGCTGGGCTGGAATCACTGAATTTAACTAGATCCTTTATTGGGGCTTTGATTGAGGATGGGAAGATCTTACTGAATGCTAAAGTGGTAAAAGCTTCTCATAAAATTAAGAACGGCGATGCGATTTCTATTAATCTGCCACCACCAAGGAGTTTAGATATATTGCCAGAGGCTATTCCTTTGGATATTATTTTTGAAGATGAATATCTTTTGGTTTTAAATAAGCAAGCTGGTTTAGTGGTACACCCTTCATCTAATACGGTGAATGGCACTCTAGTAAATGCTCTTCTGCACTACTGTAAGGATAGCTTATCCCAAATTAACGGTGTTTTAAGACCAGGTATAGTACATCGTCTTGATAAAGATACTACAGGCTTAATGCTGGCTTGTAAAAATGATTTAGCGCACAGGCGCTTAGCAGAACAGATTAAGAATCGGGAAGTTGAAAGATATTATCAGACTTTAGTTTTAGGAAACTTAAGAGAAACTAGTGGTTCTGTAATTAAACCTATTGGGCGTGATCACAATGATAGGAAGCGGATGCGCACTTTTGAAACGCTAGAACACGCTAGGTATGCGAAAACCAACTGGCAGTTATTAAAAAGGTATAAATATAAAGCTTCTCAAGATCCTTTTACACTGCTTGAATGTAAGCTGGATACAGGTAGAACTCATCAAATTCGCGTTCATATGAATTACATAAAGCATCCCATTATTGGTGATGCTGTTTATGGCATAGAGAAAAATAAACTAAAAGCGTATAGACCGCTTTTACACTCATATAAATTAGAATTCACTCATCCTATTACGGAGGAAAGGCTGAAATTTGAAACAGATTTGCCTGAAGATTTTAAAACTTCCCTAAGTTTTCTCGAAGAGAATCTACACTAATACCAAGCTTAGAAATAAACATCCAAAACACAGCTTTATGAGGGGCGTGTAGCTGATGAAAACACAGAAATTGGAGTTCCGCTACACATGCCATGATTACTTCTGAGCTTCAGCAGCCCCTTCGGTGATAGCTCCTCTCTTCGCTACAACTTTAACAATAATTTCACCACTTGGATCTAGAAGTTCTAATTTATCACCTAAATTTAGATCACCAAAGTTAATCATATCAGCAGGTTTTTTTAGAACAGAAATATCTATTTCGAAATCCTCTGGAATATCTCTTGGCAGGCATCTAACGTTCATTTCCGTGAACTGAGTTACTATGTCACAACCCATTTTAGCTGCTGGTGAATCACCTACGAATCTTAGAGCTACTTTCGTATTAAGTTTATTACCGCTCTTAACTTTATAAAATTCAATATTTAAAATTTCGCCAGTAACGAAGTCTTTCTGTATATTACGAATTAGAGTCTCATATAGAGTTTCATTATCTTTAAGCTCGATTAAATGCTTATAGTCTTTAAAGCTTACTTTTTTGAAATCTTTACCATTCACTTGGATGTCAATAGCCTTTTCTAATTCTGGCCCATAAATCGTAGCTGGAATTAAGCCTTCTCTCCTAAGAGCTCTTGGTTTACTATTTTCTTTACGCTTTTCAATTTTAAGTTCTGTAGCCATGTCTTGATTTCCTGAACTTATAGATAATAGCAAAATATAGTCTGTTTTATCTAGTAATTTTTAGTTAGTTTGGGGGATATTTTAGGTGATGGTCTTGAATGCACTAGGTTCTGCAAGTATGGGAAATGATGCAAGCATTAGGGCTGGCCTCGGTAATTTAGCGGATAAATTAGGTACCCCTAGTAATTCTAAAGTTAATGCTAAATCTATTAATACTCAGTTAATTAACAATACTCAACAGGTTAATTTTGAAGGATTTATCGCTCATCAATTAAATGCAGATAAATTAAAAAATTTAAAAACTGAAGATTTTAGGAATCAGCTGGCTGACATTAAAAAATTAGGCGGGGCAGTAAAAAAATATTTCACACCAGGAGTTATGACCGATTATTTAACTGCTGTTCATTCTTTTTTAACGGATATTAAGGATAAGGCTTATGAGGGAGAAAATTCTGAAGATGGTTTTTTTGAAAGAATTAAAATCGTGGATGAAGAATTAGATCAGATGGCGAAAGATTATTTTAAAGATCAGTCTGCTGAGCTCAAAATTGCAGCATCTTTGGATTTAGTTGAAGGTATGCTGGTTGATTTGATAGCATAGTCAGCTTATAATACAGTTGTGGACTTGGACCCAGTTTATTTAAAAGCTAAAGAGTTATTAGAGTTTCATAAGGAAGAGCTTAAGCGTATTAAGCTTTTAGATTTGGCTTGGTGGAGTCAGCAGGTTCTTTTATTCTCGTCTAAAAACCCACGCTTGCAAAAACAATTATTTAAGTTTGTTGATTTATATCCAAGCCTGAAGACGCCTGAAATGGTAAGTAAGTATCTCTTGGAATATATGAGGGAAGAGGATTTATTTCTTGGTGATTTAATTTATTTTGCTGCTCGTTTACCATTGGGAGCTTCACTGATAGATTGTTTTACTAAGTTTGGTGTTAAATCTCTTGCTAAGAATTTTATTGTTGATAATGATGAACAGAAATTATCTAAGAAAATAGAAGAGCTTCGCCTTTCTGGATTGGATTGCACTCTAGATATTTTAGGCGAGCTTGCTATTAGTCAAGAGGAGTCAGAGAAATATTTACAAACATATTTAGATTTACTTGAAACTAAGCCGGGTATTGCTTTATCTGTTAAATTATCAAGCCTATGTCCGCAGATGAAAGCTAGTGCCTATGAGCTAAATAAAAAAACGTTAAAAGATAATTTAGCAAAAATTTTCCGTGCTGCTTTGAGTAATGGTTCTGAAATAACTATAGACAGTGAACATTACGATACAAAAACATTGTTTTTTGATACGGTAAAAGAGTTACTGTTGACTGAAGAATTTAAAAACTGGTCTGGTGCAGGAGTCGTTATACAAGCCTATTTAAAGGAAAGTAGAAGCGATTTAATTTCCTTTATAGAATTTTCTCAAAAGAGAAAAGCTTCTTTGAAAATCAGATTGGTTAAAGGTGCTTATTGGGATTATGAAAGAGCTGTGGCGATTCAGAATAATTGGAATATTCCAGTCTATGAAAGGAAAGTAGAGACTGATAAGAATTATGAAGAGTTACTAGAATTACTTTTTAAAAATAATAAATATATTTTCCCTGCTATAGCTAGTCATAATATTCGCTCTATCGCTTTAACTATAGAGCTTGCAAAGCTTTATAAAGTGGATAAGGATAGATACGAGTTTCAATTCCTTTATGGAATGCTAGATCATATGAAATTCTTTCTGTGCGAGCGTGCTTATGGTGTGAGAGTTTATCTTCCCTGCGGTGATTTAGTAGAAGGCATGGCGTATTTAGTTAGAAGGCTTTTAGAGAATACTGCGAATGATTCATTTCTATTTCAAAGCTTGAGCGATGATAATCTAGACAAGCTTATTCAAAAGCCAGTATCAAATAATCTTTTATCAATTAAGTTAGATGACCGTACTGGCCAAGAATTTACAAATTCGCCACTTCTGGATTTTTCTAAAATTAGAACACGTTTTGAAATGCAGTTTGCTATTGAGCAGCTCATGAAGCAGATTGCGCAGCGCCCATTAGAGGTCTATCCGATTATAAATGGCAAGGATGTTCTTCTAAGAAAGACTTTTGCCTCAGTTAATCCTTCTCAAAAAAGTCAAGTAGTGGCTTATGCTCACGCTGCTGAAATTAGTGATGTTAATTTTGCCGTTAATAATTCAAAGCAGGCTTTTATGTGGTGGTCACATCTAGCTGTGCAGAAAAGAATTAATATTATGAAGGCTTTTGCTAGGCTTTTGCAACACAAGCGACAAGATTATGCAGCTCTCTTGATTTTAGAGGCAGCTAAGACTTGGAATGAGGCTAATGCTGAGCTTTCAGAGGCTATTGATTTTATATATTATTATGCGGAGCAAGCTGAGAGATTGTTTTCAGAAAATAAATTAAGGTCGCTGCCAGGTGAAGCCAACACTAATATCTACAAGGCTTTAGGGGTCACTGCTGTAATTTCTCCTTGGAATTTCCCCTTAGCTATATTGCTTGGGATGACTTCAGCTGCTTTACTTACTGGGAACACAGTTATTATCAAGCCTTCTGAGGAAGCACCGGCTATCGCATATAAATTAGTTACTGATTTAAATAAGGTGATTCGTGATTCTTTTCCTTTTAAAGATACTAAATATGCTGAGTCAGTGGTGCAGTTACTACTTGGTTCAGGCACGGAAATAGGTGCAGAATTGGTTAAACATAAGGATATTAACCTCATTACTTTTACAGGATCGCACGAAACAGGTATGCAGATTAATAAAAGTTTAAATGAGCATCCTCATTTAAAGAAAAAACTAATCGCAGAGATGGGCGGTAAAAACGCTATTGTGGCGGATGAAACTGCTGACCTAGATCAGTTAATTCCAGCTATTTTAAAATCTGCTTTTTCTTTTTCGGGGCAGAAGTGTTCAGCTTGTTCTAGATTGATTTTAGTTAGTAGTATCTATGAAAAAGTTAAAGAGAGATTAGTAGCTGCGGTGGGAGCTATTAATATAGGACCTGCTTATTTAGCTGAGTCTGATATGACTTCCTTGATTAATGAAAAGGCTTTTAAAAAATTTGAAGCATACTTTAATTTAGCTAAACGAGAGGCCTCCATTGTGATTGGGAATTGCTCAGTGGATAAAGACTCTTTTAAAGCTGCTCCAGTAATTGTTGAAAATGTTTCTCCGCGCAGTGCTTTGGCTCAAGATGAAATCTTCGCACCGATTTTATGCTTGTTTGTGGTAGATGATTTTAATTCTGCCGTTGACCTAGCGAATGATTCTAAATATGGTCTTACTGGAGCTGTTTTTTCGAGAAGTCCTGAAAATATTGATTATGCTAAAGAGAATTTTAATGTAGGTAATTTATACATAAACCAAGCTTGCACTGGTGCGATAGTTAGTAGGCAGGCTTTCGGAGGGACTAAACTTTCGAGTATTGGCTATAAAGCAGGTGGTTCTAATTATCTCTTACAGTTTTTAGAAGAGAAAACCGTTACTGAGAACACCATGCGCCACGGCATGATAGTTTAAGATAACTTCAAAAAGGCTTGTGATTTTTTTTATTTTATGAAATATTTATAAGTGAAGCAGAACTATTAAATTGTGATTGGAAGTCGTCTATGATTTTACTTTTTATATAACCAAATAACTGTCATTCTACTGTTCTTGGGTGGTCTAATCTACAATATCTAAAACTTGATTAAAGAGGGCTGGGTGGAAGTCTTTTGAAGCAGAACTACGCACACCAACCCTCAGGGACTATATTATATCCTGTTAAGGTTTAGGTCAATTAATAATTCTGCATATCGTTGAAACGCAGATGGGCTGTATGTTCTGTGCAGAACCCATCATTTAGGGAGTTTTCTCGGCAGAGATTTCCTCACACGATAATCGCTGAGAAAATAAGATGGTGTTTTATTTGAGCCACCATCTTAAATTAAGCTAGGTATCAATGCTTCCCCAGTCGGAGATACCTAGCTTATTATTTTCAAGCTGCTTTGTTAAGCATTTTTTGGTGGATTAATGGAGGGAGAGGGGATGCATTCTATAATATGATTAAGACCTATGGAACCTCTTTTAGATCCTAAAATTGCAGAGAATCTTATTAATCATGCATTGAGTCAGGGAGCTGATTTCTGTGATATTTTTATCGAAAGAAAAAATCATTTAACTTTTAAGCAGGCTTCTAAACAGCTGGATTCAATTAATTCTGGTATAGATTTCGGTTTAGGTATACGCCTGATTTATGGTTCTGAAGTTTATTATGGTACAGCAAGTACTTTAGATGAGCTAGAACTGTTAAAAATAGTTTCTAAGCTTAAAGCTACTGAGATTTCCTCTAAAGAAAAGCTTACTTCACCATTTGTTGAAACCCTTTTGGGGAGTGATTTGAGTTTTGGTTTAAAGAATGAAGATTGGCAAGAAAAAATCGAATTTTTATTAAACATGGATAGGCAGATGCGTTCTTTAAGTGAGAAGCTTATTCAGGTGAATTTAAATCTTGCACAAAGCAGACAGGAAGTGCAGATATATAATTCAGAAGGTTTAAATATTTCTGATATTCGTAATTATGTTCGCCTAAGCGTAACGGCTATCGCAGAGGACGGTAATTTAAGAGAGGATGCTTATGAAGCTCCAGGGGCGACCATGGATATGGATTTTATCCGTCAGCTTGATTCTGAGAGCCTTGGAGAGAAAGTCGTTTCAAGAGCGTTAAGAAAGCTTTCTGCGATAGCCTGCCCTGCTGGAAAAATGCCAGTTATTTTAGAGAATGCTTTTGGTGGTGTTATTTTTCATGAAGCTTGCGGGCATCTTTTAGAGACTACTAGTGTCCAAAGGCGTTCTAGTGTTTTTTGGGATAAGATGAATCAGCAGATCGCAAATATAGCTGTTACTGCTGTAGATGACGGTACTATCGCTGATAAGTGGGGCAGTATAAACATTGATGATGAAGGGCGTCAGGTGCAACGGACTGAATTAATCGTGAATGGAGTTTTAAAGAATTTTCTGGTGGATTATGTCGGGCATTTAAAAACTCAGTATCCGTTGAGCGCTTCTGCTAGGCGTGAAAGTTATCGTTACGCGCCAGCTTCACGTATGCGTAATACTTTTATTTGCCCAGGTAATTTTTCTCGGGATGAATTAATTTCTTCTATAGATTATGGTCTCTATGCTGAGAGCCTTGGTGGTGGTAGTGTGATCCCCGGTACTGGTGAGTTTAACTTTGCCGTGAATAGCGGTTATTTAATCGAAAATGGTAAACTGACGAAGCCCGTTAAGGGAGCGACTTTAATCGGTACTGGTCCTGAAATATTACAGAGAATTTCTATGGTGGGTAAAGAATTAGAACTCGCAGCTGGAATGTGCGGTTCGGTTAGTGGTTCAGTTCCAGTAACTGTAGGGCAGCCGCCTCTTAAGGTTGAGGAGATATTAGTTGGTGGGGAGCTTTCATAATGACTGATAGAAAAGTAGATTTAGTTTTAGAGGAAGTTTCGACTAATTGTAAGCAGCTTGGCGTGAATGATTATGAAGTGCTGATGAAAGATTCTAACTCTGAAATTTATTCCCATGATAAAGGAAAAGTCTTAGAGCAGAAAATCACTCAGAATCAGGTATTAGGAGTTAGATTATTTCTTGATGGGAAAGTAGGAATGAGCTATACCGAAGCTTTAGATTCAGAATCTTTAAAAGCTGTCTGTGAGCAAGCTATGCTTAGTCTTAAATTTTCTACACCTAACCCGAAGCAGCTTTTAGCTTTAGAAACGATTAATGTAATAGATGATAATGCAGAACTGAATCAGGAACTAGATATTTCGATAGAAGGAAAATTAGCTTTAGCTAGGGACCTAGAAAATGAAGTTTTTAATTTATCTAGTCATGTTAAATCAGTTCCCTATAATGGTTTAGCATTTTCTAGTGCGAGAACTTTTATCAGGAACTCTAAAGGCGTAAACTCTGAGCTATCACGCAAGCAAGTCAGGGCGACTAGTTCATGTTTGCTTGAGCGTGAAGCGAAGCAGGCTTTTGATTACATTAGTTATAGCTATCCGAATCTAAATGAAATTAATCCTTGTGAAATGGCTAAAAAAGTTTATGAAGAAAGTTTAGCTATGCTTGATGCTGGGCCATTAAGTAATGGACACTATGACGTGGTTTTTAATCCTGAAACTTTTGAAGAGCTGTTTCATACCTTTAGTGTGATTTTTTCTTCAGAAGCTGCTCGTAAAGAACTAAATCCATTATGGAAACAGCGAAATTCTTTAATAGCTTCACCTTTACTTAGTGTCTATGATAGACCGAGAGCTGCTTATGGACTGGGGCGTCTTTTAATTGATGATGAGGGCGTGGCTACAGCTAATCAGACTCTTATTGAAAATGGATATTTTATTGACGGTATTTATAATTCATATACGGCTAATTTTTTTGGTACTAAAAGCTCTGGCCATGCGAAAAGAAGTCCGAAGTCATCTTTAGATGTGCAGTTGCATCAAGCGGAAGTCGCTGCTGGTTTGAGTTCTAATGCAGAGCTTTATAAAGGTCAGCTGCTCTATGTCACGAGACTAGATGGTCTGCATTCTGGTGCTAATTTAATTTCGGGAGATTTTTCTTTCGGTGTTGCTGGCTATGTTTTAGAGGATGGGGCTAAGCAGTTTAGCTTTAAAGAGACGACAGTAAAGGGTAATTTTTATCAGATGCTTAAAGATATTATGCTTATTGGGTCTGAGATAAAGCCCTCTAATTCGGGTGATTTTTTTGCTCCAGAGATTCGCTTTGGTGAGCTATCGTTTGCTGCTTAATGCTAGAGACCGCTGTACAACTTGCATTTTCAAGACTGAGGAGAACGAATGACCGCAATGTACTCTATTTCTTTAATTAATAAAAATGGTCGGGACAGCAGGATTTGAACCTGCGACCTCTTCGTCCCAAGCGAAGCGCTCTACCAAGCTGAGCCATGTCCCGTCTCAGATCGAGTTTAAATTATAAAATGCTTTCAAAAATAATTCTTGTATTTTTTATAAATGAAACATTAATATTCTTGTGTGGGTAAATAAAAGTATTTCAAAAAGTTCTCAGATAAGTCATTTAATAAGCTTTTTGCTAAATCTTGAGTGGCATTGATGCTGCTAATCTCCTCTAGGCTGATGGGCATTGCCTTCGGTATATCGAGGGAACTTTCTTTTAGCTGATAACTGCTTTTATAAAGATTAATACCTATACCTACTGTATGGTATTCAGTATCTTTAAAAACAAATCTTTCTAGGAGTATCCCAGCTAGCTTGCAATTATTAACGTATATGTCGTTAAGAGGTTTTAGTTTAAATTCTGGAGAGGGGTACATAGCTGTATTTTCAGTGCTTTCTTTTAAAGACTGCTGCGAAACTCGCTTGAGCCCTTCTTCTAGTGATCTAATGCAGAGTTCAGTCGCTAATATAGATGAGTTCTCTGCGGGGATTCTAAGGTCACTGACCAAAGATAGATAAAGACCAGCTCCACGTGGTGATGCCCAGCTTTTACCATGCTGCCCGCGCCCCTGTGATTGAAAGTCTGCACTTACACAGATTATCGAGCCTGATTGGTATTCAGAACTCTCTTTGATAAGCCTTTTGGCTTCGTTCATAGTGGAATCCACATCTAGATAGTGTTTAAAGGAGATTGTTGGTTGAGTCATCTATGTAGTACCGAGTTGATATGAGCATAATAAATTATATATATGATCTAAATATTGTTTTAATATAAATTATCTGACTTTTCTCTGTAAAACTTGTTAAGATTTTACTTTCAGTATGTCAAAGCGTAAGACTAATAAATCGGCAAAGAAAAGATTCAAGTTAACTGGCACAGGTAAGCTAACTTTTAAGAAAGGTGGTATCAGTCACTTGAATACAGGTATGTCTGCTAAGCATAAAAGACGTCTAAGAAAGCCAGAGGGCGAGGTACATGAATCTCAAATGGAGAGAATTATGTCTATGTTCCCGTATACTAAGTACGCGAGATAGTTTTAGCTAAAAGAATTTAGGAATTTTATTTTTCAAGAGGTAAGTCATGAGAGTCACAAGAGGTAATGTAAATAGAAAAAAACATAAGAAGGTATTAAAACTTACCAAAGGTTATGCTGGTAGCAGAAGTAAGATCTTCGTTGCTGCTATGCAGTCTATGATGAAAGGTCTTAAAAAGGCTTACATCGGAAGAAAGCTTAAAAAAAGAGATTTCAGAGGACTTTGGATTCAAAGGATTAATGCTGCTGCAAGAGAGTTAGGTATTTCTTATAGTCAGTTTATTCATGGTTTGGCTAAGGCTAATATCATTATCAACAGAAAAATGCTTGCAGATATCGCTGTTAATGATAAGATCGCTTTCGCTAAGTTAGTAGATCAAGCTAAAGCTGCTATTATTGCAGTTGCTGCTTAGTTTCTAGATATATATTTCTAAATTTTATTAAGGAGAGACCACTGCACAACGTGCAGTTTCAAGGCTGAGGAGGACGAATGACCGCAGTGTACGGCTAATTTCCAGCGATGCCGAGCATGCGACATTAATGTTATATGCGAGCAAGCGGAAATACAAGCTTGATTTATCAAGCTTACATGAGGATCATGAGGACGACGAAAACGCAGAAAATGGAGTTGTGCAATGGTCTCTAAGAGTATTCTTTTAAAAGCTGCTGAATTTCTCTAAGTAGTCTTCCAATATTTTCTTCATCTTTATTTTTTTCTGCTTCCTGTAATTCTTTATCTAACTTACGTTTGAGGATTTCTGATTTTTGTTTTCTTAAAACTGAAATTATTTCATTAAAACGAGTCAGGTATTGTTTTTTATCAGATTCTAATTCCATCGCTATTTCAGCTAAGTCACTAGAGTATTTAAGGTCTTCAAGTGATTCATGATTTTTAAGTTTTTTAAATTTACTATTAGTGTCATCATCGGGATTTTCAAAGCTTACATCTACTAAAGCTGAGAGTATAATCTGATGTTCTTCTTTATTTAAACTGTATTCATTTGCCATAAACTCTTCTAGAAGTATTCTGTCGTCAAGCATAATAGCTAAAAGCTCTATGTCAAACCTGCTTAAGGGATCTAAGTTAATTGAAGAATGTTTTTTATGGTTTTGATTTTGCGTTGTGAAAGAGTGCTGAGTATTAGCTTCTGTAGGCTTGCTGTGATTAATAAAAGGAGTTGAATTACCACTGTTATTAGTTCCAGTTACTGCAAATTCCCTAGAAAGATTTTTAAACTCTTTCCTGATCTGTTCTTCAAGAATATTACTACTGAGATCCAGTCTTGCAGCTAGTTTCTGTATATAAGCATTTAGTTCGATTTTATTATTAATAAAATACAGGAAGCGAGACATTTTAGAAATAAAGTTAGCTTTTTCTCTGGGGCCAAATTCTTCTTTTTTAAATTCTGATATTAATTTATCTGTCTTGTAGTCGATAAATGATTTAGCATTTTTAATTTCAAGCTCAAAATTACTATTGCCAAAGAGTTTTATAAAATCATCTGGATCTTTAGCTGTTTGTAAATCTATGACTTTAATTTCAGGATTCAGTTCAGCAGCTATTTGCATGATAACTTCAAAAGCCCTTTCCTTAGCTAATTCACCAGCCTTATCACTATCTAAGCAGAGATAAATACTTTTACTTGACGAGTATTTTAGTAAAAGCTTGGCTTGTTTAGGCGTAAGTGCTGTTCCCTGGTTGGCGACTGTATTCTTAAAGCCCTCTTTGTAAAGTGCTATTTGATCAAAGTAGCCTTCAACTAAAATGACGAAATTCTTTTCCTTAATAGCTTTCTTTGCAAGTGAAAGCCCAAATAGTTCATCACCTTTATGATATATATCGGTTTCTGGAGAATTAATATATTTAGGAGCCTCTGAATTATTCTCTAAAATCCTTGCCCCGAAGCCGATAACTTCATCCTTCTCATTAGTAATCGGGATCATTAGCCTATCTCTGAAACGATCATAATATTTCCCTGATTTTTCATGATGAATGGCAAGCCCTGATTTAAAAATCTCCTCTTCACTAATTTTTAATTTTCCAGTTAAGTGTTTGACTAAAAATCCCCAATCATCTTTAGATGTCGGTGAATAACCGATTCTGAAATTCTTAATCGTATTTAAATCTATCTGCCTTTCGCTGAGATAATTTCTGCACAGCTCAGCAGATTCAGCGCCTAAAAGTTTTTCATGATAATAATCGGCTGTTACTGAGTAAATTTCTAAATATTCATTCTGTAATTTTTGTTTACTGATATTCTCTGGATGCTGATTTAAAGTTACTCCATATTTTAAGGCTAAGTCTTTTAGAGTTTCAGAAAAATCCTTATTATGGTATTCAGACCAGAACTTAAAAACGTCTCCTCCGGCACCACAGGCAAAGCATTTATATATGCCTTTTTGTGAGCTGATATGCATTGAGGGCTTAGTGTCATTATGAAAAGGGCATTTAGCGACATAGCTAGCTCCAGCTCTTTTCACTGGAATATGATCAGCGATAAGTTCTACTATGTCAGCTTTCTCTTTAATTTCATTGATTGACGATGACATTAGATTATCTATGATAGCAATTGATTTATCTAGTAGTTTTAAAATAGGAAATCAGGATGGCGACTAGTGATAATAGAAAATTTGGAAACCACATCGCCACTATAGCGGGCATTCTGCCAGAATCCCCAAAAGATGTAAAAATAGCTTGGAACATAAAAAAAGAAAATACTATTAGTCCAAGAGTTATATAGTTCCAGTTACGTGACTCTCTTCTAGAGCTAAATCCTAAGAGAGCACCGATAAAAGCAAGTATCAGAGCGGTGAAAGGATATGCAAAGCGCTGTTGGAAATTAGTTTTCAGGGAATTTAGACTACTGGTTTCAATATTATTCTTTTCATGCAGCTTGATGAGTTCCCATACTTCAAGAATATTTAGAGTCTGTATTCTTTTATAAATATGAATTAAATCAATAGGGTTAGTCTGACTTTCTATAAACTTGGTTTTAAAATTCGAGACCATGTGATTAAAACCTTCATTATCATCCATCGCTGCACGATCAATAAAACTAGAATTCCCTTTTTCTAAATTCCAGCCATGTTTTTCTGAATCCCACTCAGCGTTCTTGGCAAGGTGTATATTAATGAAACCCTTATCATTAAAATCAACTATGACTAAGTTCGTCAGTAAATCTTCTTTGATTGATTTAGCATAAAATATTTGTTGAACTTCTTTGTTCGGGTAGTGCTTAGTGTAGGTAAAGCTTTTAACTTCTTTGCTTTCTCTTTTTTTTGCAGATTTGAAAATACTATCGTTGAGAGGCGCAGTTACGGGGATTAAAATCTCAGCGAGAATAAAACAACTCAGTACGCCGATTAGACCGAAAATCATCACAGGTTTTAGAATGCGTAGATAATTGGCTCCAGCTGCTTTCATCGCGGTGAACTCTGCTTGAATTGAGAGTTTTTGAAAACAAAGAAAGCAGGCAAGTAAAATACAGATAGGTAAAATATTTAAGGCGATTTTCGGAATATCCAAAATTAATATGAAGAAACCAGTGTACCAAGGGTAATCACCACTAGCTAGCAGTTTGAATATTTGCTTAAATCGATCTATTCCTAGCCAAACCCCCGCTATAATGCCTCCAGCACTTAAGAATGGCAAAACGAATTCACTAAATATATAGGTGTCAATTCGTTTGAGGTACCTAGTCGTTAAGGGCTGCAATATAGTATCTTTTATGAGCTAGGTTTATTAATTCAAGATTAGTTCTTGTTCTTGAAGAGTTTTTTCTATCTGAGTTATAGATAGTGATTCTTGAAGACGTTTAATAGAAGCTAACATCTCTAATTCTGAATCAAGTCTATTAATATATTTACCCACTCCGATACCGTGTGCGCCAGCTGTAATAGCAAGAGCAGCTGTATCAGGGCTTATACCCGAAGCTGTAAGTATAAAGGTCTTCTTAAGATTTTTACTAAGCTCGATAGTGTTAGAAAGCGTTAGCATAACTTTCTGAAGAACGCCAAGCGTATTAGAGCTATTAGCGTCTGTCGGTAAAGATCCTTCAGTCTGAATGATCTCCACTCCTAGATTTTCTAAATCTGTAGCTAATTTAACTTGTTCGTTAATATTTAAATGACCTGGAACAGTTACGGAAAGCATGGTTCCTTCTGTTTTAATTTCTGTAAGTTCTTTAGCTAATGCAAGAACTTCATCTGCTGATAAGTAAATGCCTTCTTCGTAAAGAGCTTCGAAATTACCAAGCTCAAGTATGTCAGCTCCAAGTTCTTGAGCTCTTTTTAGTTCTTCAACTTTAACTGATGAAACTACAAGAACAGTATCTTTTAGAAGCTCTCTAACTGCGATGATAATATCCTCTCTTGCGGAAATATCTATTGCTGTAGCATTAGTAGCTTTTACTGCATGAGCTATTTTTAAAACTTTTTCTTTATCAAAATTATTTATACCAGAGATTATTTTCAAGAATGATCTAGTCTCAAGTGACTCTCTGATTAGGTTATATCTAAAATTCTTTTGGCTTAGCATGGAAAAATTATATCACAGGGGAAAAGGGTGTCTTTAAAAATATCCTTCTTTCTTTTTATCTTCCATTGAGCTGTCTGAACCTAAGTCTATAACACGATTTTCACGTTCGGATTTTTTGGCTACCTTCGCTTCGTTGATGATTCCATCTATGTCAATCGCAGATGATTCTATGGCTCCAGTGCAAGGCATACAGCCGAGCGAGCGGAATCTGCATTTTAAAACTTTAACTTCTTCTCCAGCACGAGGTTTTAAATATTCTTGGCTATAGTCTACAGGTATAATAATGCCATTGCGAATAACTACTTCTCTTTCCTGAGCGTAGTAGATAGGCACTATTGGAATGCTTTCAAGTTTAATATATTCCCATATATCAAGCTCAGTCCAGTTAGATAGAGGAAAGACTCTGATACTTTCTCTAGGACTGATTCTGGCATTATAAATATTCCATAACTCAGGACGTTGATTCTTTGGGTCCCACTGTCCGAAACCATCTCTAAACGAGTAGACCCTCTCTTTCGCTCTAGATTTTTCTTCATCTCTGCGAGCTCCCCCGAAGGCAGCATCAAAGCCATGTTTGTTTAAGCCGTCTAAAAGAGCACCAGTCTTCAGTGCTCCGCAGCAAGTGGTAGTCCCATATTTAAAAGGGTTCATATTATTTGCGATAGCATCTTCATTACGATTAATAATTAACCTAGCACCTAATTCTTTAGCAAAGGAATCTCTAAATTCATACATTTCTTTGAATTTATAACCAGTGTCTATGTGCATTAAAGGGAATGGAATAGCTGCTGGGTAAAAAGCTTTACGGGCTAGGTGCAGCATGACTGATGAATCCTTGCCTACTGAATAAAGCATTACAGGGTTTTTAAATTCTGCTACTACTTCTCTAATGATATGTATGCTTTCGGCTTCGAGTTGTTCAAAGTGGCTGAGAATTTTGGGTTCCATAGTTTGCATGGGTGCTATTTTATCACGTGGCAAGCCTCCGATAATATTAGGCGATTGTTGAAATTCTTTTATCTAGGTAGTCTTCTGTTAATAAAGGCATGCAGGTTATCCATCTGCATATAGGGATTAGTCTTTTTCTGGTTACATAGTTCATCACAGTGCAAATGATGGTAGTTATGACCAGGAAATATCATGGTGTGGTCTGGTAATTTCATTAGTTTATGATGAATAGTATCGAACATCGTTTCAACATCCCCACCAGGCAGATCACATCTGCCACAGCCGTCTAGAAATAATGTATCGCCAGCTACTAAATTACCATTTACGAGAAAGCACTGAGAGCCAGGTGTATGGCCCGGTGTATGTAAAAAATCTATATGAACATTTCCTATGTCTAAATTAAAAGTCGCGTCGACTTCTATAATGTTTTCACCAATTGGTTTATAAAAGCTAGCTTCTTCTTTAGAGACATAGACTGGTATATCATGAGTTTCTAAAAGTTTATTAATACCGTTAGTATGGTCAGGATGACCATGAGTGATTAAAGCTCCTTTAATAGTCAAGCCAGCTTCTTGAGCTTTATCTCTGATGAAATTCACATCCCAGGCTGGATCTACTACGACTATTTCTTTAGTTTCTTTATCGCCGATGAAATAAATGTAATTAGCCATGGGGCCAAGTTCAAACTGCTCAATCAATAGGGGGCTTGCTTTGCTCAGGGTATTTAATTCTGTCATGATTTCTACTTTTCCAAACTTTTACAAATGAGTCTTTTATTAATTCTAATTCCTCTGGTTTTAGATTAGAATTTCGAAGCTCACCTTCATTAACTCTAGCACTGATGATCTTCGCGATTTTTTCTCTGACATCATTTTCACTGTTAAGTTCTTTTTCACTTTTTAAGGCTGCTTCAGCAGAGTCTGCAATCATCGCAATACCAGCTTCTCTAGAATTAGGAATGGGACCAGGATATTTAAAATCCATAATATTAATATTAGATTTTCCGTATTTCTCTAAAGCTTTCACGTAGAAATAATTAGTGACGGTAGTTCCTTGGTGCATCGGAATGAAATCTATAATGGCTTCTGGTAATTTATGTTTTTTCGCTAATTTAACGCCTTCTGGTACATGAGCGATTATTATTTCAGCTGATTTTTTAGGGTCATCTAAAGTCGTATGGGGATTAGGTTTTCCTAGATTATTCTCTATGAAGTAATCTGGATTATAGGTCTTACCAATATCATGATATAAAAGACCGACTCTGATCAGTTCTGTATTAGCCCCTATGGCGTTAGATGCTTCTTCAGCGTAGCGAGAGACATTTAGCGAATGTTCATAAGTACCAGGTGCTTCTTCTTTAAGTTTTTTGAGTAGTGATTGATTTGGATTAGATAGTTCAGATAAACGAAATGGCGTTAATAGTCTGAAGGTGAATTCTAAATATGGTAAGACTGCTAGTGCTATTAGACCAGAGAGTATTCCACTTAAAGCATAGAGTGCTGTAATGACTAGGACTGTACTTACACTAAAGTTTTTTACAGCTATTAAGACAGAGAATAAGAATACTAAACCCTGACAGAGAGCTATTTTAGTTCCAGCATTTGCTAAATCTTCTCTTTGGTGAGAGTGTTTTGTTAAATATATCGCGTAAATAGAGCCAGCTAAAAGAGGTAAAACTTGCCAGAAATTTAAATCAAAGCTGTACATTAGGAAAAAGTTCATTAGTAGTGAACTAAATAGAGCAAGTTTAGGTAGATAAAAGACGGTTAATAATATCGGCACTAGAGCGATTGGAACTATAGCTAGTTTATTTATCCCCCATAAAGAAATGGCAGATATGACTGCCTGGGAGCCAAGTACTACAGTGAATATCATGGCGAGTCGTTGGACACTGTATTTTCTCTTCTCTATTAAGAAAATATATAGGCTCATTAAGAATACGGCTATATAGACGATGCCAAGGTATTTTATTTCTAAACTCCAGTCAGCTTCTGGTCTGAGCAGGTTTAAATTTTTCATATAGTAATAGTTTTTCTCTGAGATTTTTTTACCTTTTTCGGCTAAAACTGTTCCCATTGGCAGTTTTACGTAAATATCTGAAACCGAGGCTAGGGCTTGATTTTCCAGATCTTCTACTTTTTTCCAGTCTATTTTTATATTAGGGCTAGTAGTGTTAAGAATAATTTTTTTAGTTAAATCAAGCTCTAGCCCTCTTAAGCTTGGAAAAAGTATCTCTATATTTTTAGTGATTTTAGATTTTGGGAGACCATTTACTATACCGATATTTAAAAGTTTTTTCTGTACGATAAAAAGCCTATAAAGGAATTCTTTTTTATCTGTGAGCTTTTGTAGGTCGAGAAAAAAATTAGCACCAAGATTCTTAATTACTTTTTTTTCATTTTTAAATTCAAGGCGGAAGCGTTCTATCTCTTTTAAAAAGTAATTTTTTTCAAAGCTACTAAGATTACTAATAGCGAGAATTATTTTTTCATAATCTGAATTGATAAATTCGCCAGCAGAGGTGTTGCCATCAAGAACTGCTTGAATTTCTTTGAATTTATGATCGTTTAATTGTACTAAAGTCATCTGCATATGAATACCTATTCTGCTTATAATCGGCATCTCGTAAGATTTCTGTCCGCTTAAGGTCGATTGTATGACTTTTACGTAAATTTTTAATTCTTCTAAACTCTTCTGTGTTGCTGTATCGTCGACTGTTAAAACCTCTTGATTATTAAGGTTGTAAATCGATTTAGTCTTAGTTTCTTCTTTAAGTTGATTGGTGGCAACTTCATCAAGAACTTTTACACCTTTTTCTAAGATTACACTTACGGGGCTTATTTCTTTTATAGAAAGTAGTGGCTTGTACCAAGACCTGACACCGACTAGAGAGGTGAAAATTAATGAACCAAGCAGTATAATCAATACTTTGAAAAAAAGGCTAGGGAGGTTTTGTTTTAATGGCATTAATTACAGACTCAATTCTAAATTATATTGATACTAGCCCAAAAAAGCTAATTACAATTGTCGGACCTACCTGTACTGGGAAAACTGATATAGCTATAGAGCTTGCAAAAAAATTTAAGACAGAGATTATTAATGCTGATAGTCGTTTGGTTTTTAAAGAAATGGATATAGGTACGGCGAAGCCTTCTTCTGATGAACTAAAGAGAGTAAAGCATCATTTGGTGAACCTTAAATCGATTACAGAAGCTTATTCGGCAGGTGATTATCAAAAGGATTTTGATAATGTAGTCAAAAATATATGGAAGCTAGATCCAGAAAAGAAAATTATAGTAGTGGGCGGCACTGGTCTATATATTAAAGCTGCTTTAGAAAATTTAGAAATGCCCGCAGTGAATACTAATCAAGTTTTAAGAGATGAACTGAATCAAAAATCTCTAGATGAGCTGTTACTGATGCTTAGGGAAAATGATTCAAATGCTTTAGCTTTAATAGATGTTCAGAATAAAGTACGGGTGATTAGAGCTTTAGAGTTAGTTATTAGTACGGGACAACCTTTAAGTGAGCTCAGAACTAAAAGCCGAGAAGCTCGTTATGACTCTCTGTATATTGGTTTAGATTTTAAGAGACGGGAAGATCTCTATGATCTAATCAATACAAGGGTTTTAGGTATGATAAAAAGAGGTTTAGTTGATGAAGTTAAGGCTTTAATTAATAAATATGGCAGGGTGAAGACTATAGACAGCACTATCGGGTATAGAGAGGTCGCTGATTGCCTTTCAGGGCTTATAAGTTTAGATGAAGCTGTAAGTGAAATACAGTTAAGAACTAGAAGGTATGCGAAGAGGCAGATGACTTGGTTTCGGGCTAATCCAGAGATTCAGTGGTTTTATCGTGAATGATGATCGGTGATTTTATTTTTTGCGTTATTACGCACTTGGTATTAGTCTTTGAAAAATTTGAATATAGTAATCATCTTCGACGAAAACATAACGATTGTAAATTAAGCTTTTACCATCAGGACTCCAGTGTATGCCATTGATTGGCGCTTCTCTGCACTGTTGTAGAGCTTCAATTTCTGCGTTTTCGTCGTCTCCATTGATGTTAATTGTATTGCCATCTTGCGCGTTAACTAAATATATCTGGTTGTTAGACACTGCTGAAATATACTTATCATCAGGGCTGAGATTGAATTGTGACTGGACAGAGTATTTGAAATTTGTTATTTGTTTAACAGGCTGATTTGTGATTGTATTTTTAGTATTTTCAGCACTGTTCACTGAGTAGATTTGAACGATACCATTATCATCTTTCATTAGAAAATAGATATGGCTTCCATCTGCTGAGCTGCGTAGCCTAAAACGTGGTCCCTGAAGCCCAGGGTATTTCCTATCTGTAGTAAAAGTAATTCTTCTTTGTGTGAATCCTGCTGGTACATTAGGTCTGCTATTTAAACTCCCTTCTAGTGGTTTATCTGTAAGTGATTGAGTTATATCATTTGGAATATCTGCTATAAAAACTTCTGTAACTAAAGTCCCATCTAGTGAACGGACATTTCCTTGAAAGGCTATGGCTCGTGTCTGCTGTGAACCATTGTGAACAGTGCTATCGTCTTTCGTGTAACCGTTTTTACCCAGCCAGCACTCATCGAAAGCTCGTTCTATTTCATCACTACCGAATTTAGGATTTTCTGTAACCTCAGCTGCGACTACCGCGAAGTAAGTTCCTCTGAAATTCTCTTCAGGGCACTGCTCGCGAACTCCAATTTCTGCGTTTTCGCCCGCCTCATGATCCTCATGAATATTCTCTATCATCGTCATCACGCCGATAGTCCTCAAGTCTTTTCTTTCACTTGAAGAAGTTTTTTCTAAACATTCTATAAGGTAATCGTTATAGGTAAAGCTAATCCACTTGCCATCAGCACTCCAAGTATGAGCATGGGTTCCACCTCTTAAAGCTCCTTTGGTAAGTGGTTCTTGAATATTCCTACCTTCCGCATGATAACACTGCTGCCGAACTCCAATTTCTGCGTTTTCGTTGTCCTCATGATCCTCATGTACCTTGAGTACATTGCGGTCATTCGTCCTCTTCAGCCTTGAACTTGCACGTTTGGTAACAGTGTCATTGTAAGATGATTGCGAAACTCCAATTTCTGCGTTTTCGCCCGCCTCATGACTCCCTGAAATAATCGCCCCGAATCTTCTCGTGAAGCTATAAGGTTTTTCTTCGTCGCAATTTAAAAGACCGTGAATGAAAATGATGCTGTCATTAACAGGGTTCCAAGCTGCTGCCCCTACCCCCGGTCCATAGATACTTTGATTTTTGGTTTTATAGAGTTCAATAATTTCTTTAGTCACAATATTTAACTTACAGATACTTCCAGTGCGGCTTATGTGAGTATCATCGTTGCGAGTATCGAAGACTAGCCACTTGCCGTCTGGGGAGAATATTTGTGTGGCATTGAGAGTGTGACCGTGTTTCCCGTTTGTTAATTGTATTTCGTGCATTGTTTTTTATAAAGTGCTGTCAATTTAAAATTAAAATAGTAGCGATTAAAATTAGCAGAGTGCCTGAAAATTTAAATTTATTTACAGGCTCTTTAAAAATTAAAGCACCGATAAATAAATTAGAGACTAGGGAAACAGCTCGCTTACCAGCTTCCACTAAACCTATGTAAGAAATTTGATAAGCCATAAACTGCAAGACCATCGCAAATGAGGCATTTATTATGCCTAGTAATAAAAACCAATAGGTGCTGGGCATTTTGTGAAACTCTTTATTTGAGGGTGATTCATTATCTTGCAGCTCTACTGCTAAGAATTTAGTGTCACCCCAAGGGCAGGTTTTAGAAAAGAAGCGAGCTATGCTAAATATAGTTCCACAGAGTAGTGCGTGATAAAGAGCATGAGATATAGGGTTCGTAGCTTGCATCGCAAGCTTATCAAAGGGTATAGCGAAAGCCCAGAGAAGAGAAGTAATAATAACTAGGACGCAGCCCTTTTCATGAGTGAGATCTTGGTAGAGGGTTTGAAATAATCCTAAAATAGAGTTTACTTTCTTACCCTGATAATTAATGATAAGAGAGGCTAAAACTAAAAGAATTAATCCAGAAAATTGAATCAGGGAAAGGTTTTCCTTTAATATTAAACTACCAAATATTACCGTGAAAAAAGGCAGGAAAGAAAGGAAAGGAATGACGCTGCTGAGGGGCGAAATAGAGATGGCTTTAGTTAGCAAGAAAGTGCCTATTGAGGCGAAGCCAGCGGTCATAAGACCAGGGAAAATATATTCATGATTGTAAGTTAATTGCTGAGAGAGATAGCCGTAGCTGAGATAAACTACTGCTTGACCAAATTCTAGGAAAATTACTAAGGGTAAGGGTTTTATTCTTTTAAGTAATATTTTACGTACGAAATCGTAGGCGACCCAGAGGCAGCCGATAATGCCGATTAGATAGAAGGTGGTGATTGGAAGCAATGCTGATTTTGTAAACTTTACTTATACATTCTAATCCAAATTAATTTGTTTTTCTTTGAAATAAGCAGAAGCTTTTTTCGCAGGCAGTGCCTGCGGAGTTAGACTGGATTTTACATATATTTTTCGGGAAAACGCAAATTGTAAATTTGCACGGTGAAAATATTTCATACTAAATTTCATGTCTGATTTTAAGCAAGTTAATGAATTCAGAAAAGATTTAATTAAATCCCTTGCCTATTGGTGTTTTAGCCCGCTTGGAATATTAATCTTAATGTTTATTTTTGACCGCCCAGATTGCCTAAATAAAATTCAAGTAATCGATATCGCTCTTATATTGCTTTTTTCCTTACTTGGATTAGAATGTATAAGTAAGGTCTATAAAATCAGCTTAGAGATTGACAAAGAAAAACATCATGATAATTATTAGCCAAGAATTAGAAGAAGCGATCAAATCATCAGCCATTATCATAATGGCAATTTCAATCTATTACTCGATTCTTTACATAGTTCGAGATAGAACAGAAGAAAATTTAAAGCATAAAAAATAAGTTAAGATCAAGCAATTTCCTAGAACTTGGCTTCACGCCAAACTCAAATAATATCGAGTCCCTTTTAAATTACCAGTCTTAACTAAAACTCCCATTTCGACTAATTCTTGCAAGTCTCTAGTAGCCGTAGCCCTAGAGGTTTTAGTAATAGAGATATAATTTTCTGCACTCAAGCCGCCTTTAAAACCTTGAATTCCTTCTTTGAAGATTCTACTGATAACCTTTTCCTGTCTTAGGTTTAGTCTATTTTCGTAAAGTCTGTAACACTCCCCTTTTTTTAAAGAGAATTCTATAGATTTTTGGCTTAATTCTAAAGCTTCTAACGCCGTCTTAGAGAAGTATTCTAACCAATCCGTGACTTCAAGATCTCGATTAGAGGCATCTAACATAGCATAGTATTGCTTTCGATGCTTTTCTATCACTTGTGATAATGATATTAAGCTAGCCTCACCTAATCCTTGAGATAAAGCTTTCTCTGCAAGAGCTCTAGCTATTCGTCCATTACCATCATCAAATGGATGTATGCAAACGAAATAGAGATGAGCTAGTCCAGCTCTAGTTAAGGTTTTCAAAGCATGCTTGTTATTCGGTTTTGAATTATTAAACCACTGAATAAAGTTTTTCATTTCAGTTTCTAAAGTTTCTGATGGAGGTGCTTCAAAATGTATTTTAGGTCTGTATACTGAACCTGAAATAACTTGCATCGGCTCTGTATCCTTTCTAAATGATCTAGTTTTGATTTTAGAATTTATACCATCAAGAATTAAAGAATTCCACTTACCAAGGCTTTTTTTAGAGATGGGGTGTGAAAAATTATCATATAGATCTAGCATCATTTCGGCAAGTCCAGCTTCGGCATTGGGGATTTTTTTCATATCTGTAACTGAAATACCGAAATTTCTTTTAATAGACGACTGTATACTCTCTCTATTTAAAAACTCTCCTTCAATTAAAGATGTTCTGTAAGCTTCTTCGCAGATTATATCTATCTTTAAATCTATTTTCTCTTCATTCTGAATATGTTTTAAGGTGCCTAGGAAAATACCGGACTTATGTAGAAATTCATCTTCGTACTTCTCTAGCAGACTTGTATCATACTTAAAATCAGGCCAATCTTTTTTCTGCCAGTTCCATTTCATGAGTTATAAATTACTACCTTATAGCTCATATTATGCCTCTTTTTGAGGAATAATATTTAAGTTTATAACTCAGCCTCTTTCAAAACAAAAAGTCCCTTAATTTTACTCAAGGGACTTTTTGTTTTAATTGAAGTTTTTAGAAATAGCTCTATAAAAACTATACAGCCACTGGCAGCTTATTACCAACCAATACAGCTAAATCACACAATCTGTTAGAGTAACCGTATTCGTTATCGTACCAAGAAAGGATTTTTACTTGTTTCTCAGCTACAACCATAGTCATATCACCATCAATAATAGATGAGTGTGCATCGCCTTTAAAATCGATAGATACCAGAGGCTCATCTGTGTAGTCAAGAATACCTTTAAGGTTAGTTTGAGCAGCTTTTTTTAATACAGCATTTACTTCTTCTTTAGTAACTGATTTTTCTAAAGTGAAAACTACGTCTACTACAGATACATTAGGAGTCGGAACTCTCATCGCATAGCCATTTAATTTACCAGCTAAATGAGGAAGCACTAAACCAATAGCCTTCGCTGCACCAGTAGTAGTAGGGATCATAGACACACCCGCTGCTCTAGATCTTCTTGGATCTGAGTGAGCGTTATCTAATAGTTTTTGATCTGAAGTATAAGCATGAATAGTAGTCATCATGCCATTTAGAACTTTAAAATTATCATCTATAACTTTAGTGAAAGGTGCTAGACAGTTAGTAGTACAGCTAGCATTAGAGATGATGTGGTGTTTAGATGGATCGTATTTATCCTCATTAACTCCAAGAACTATAGTGATATCTTCATTTTTAGCTGGAGCAGAGATAAGAACTTTTTTAGCACCACCAGCTAAATGTGTTTTAGCCTTTTCTGCATCAGTGAATACACCAGAGCATTCTAGGACTATATCTACACCGTGATTAGCCCAGTTAAGAGCAGCTAAGTCTTTCTCTTTTAAGAATTTAGTAGTTTTACCATTTACAGTAATAGAATTTTCATCAGCAGTTACCTCACCATTAAATCTGCCAAGAGTACTATCAAACTTAATCAAATGTGCAGAAGCTTCTGGAGGAGAAAACGGATCATTAATAACGAGCACGTCTATTTGATCAACAAAATTTTCATTCAGAACACGAAAAACATTTCTTCCAATACGTCCGAAACCATTAATACCAACTTTAACTTTAGTCATGTATAAGATTATATCAATAAACTTTAGTGCTATTATTCTTTTTTGATATGAGTGGTCCCAACTTTTCAGACTTTTTCGGCTCAAATAATTCTAATCACTTTGATCCAGATGACTTTTTCGGCAAGCATAAAATAAAAATTTTTACCATTGTCGCACTGTTTTTCGTAGTGCCTAATTTAGTTATCCTCGTAGGAGCTGGTCAGAGAGCTGTAATCTTTAATAGAGTTATCGGTATGGAACAGAGAGTACTAGAAGAGGGGATTCAGTTCGTAATTCCGATACTTCAACAAGCCACTATTTATAACGTAAGGGAGATTAGTTATATATTTAGTAATTCTGCTGAGCGTTCTAAAAACGGAGCTAAGATACTTGGAAATTCTATAGATACTTTAACTTCAGATGGGCAGAATATTTCAGTAGATGTAACGGTAAGGGCTAGACCAGATTTTAAGCAGCTGTGGTGGCTGCATCAGCAGATCGGTAATGATAGTTATAATTCATATGTAAATAAAGTAATTAACCCAATAGTCAGAAGTATGGTTAGAGAGGTTATCGCAGGCTATACCGTTTCTGCTATTTATAGTGAAGATAGAAGGGTTATCGCTGATAAAATCTCTAAGTCTTTAGATAAACATTTAGCTAAATATAAAGTGGTTTTGACGGAGTTTCTTTTAGATGAAGTTACTTTCTCTGCTGCTTACCAGAGTGCGATTGAAGAGAAGCAGCGTGCAAGAATTGAATTAGATACTAAGGATAATATTATTGTTGAAAAGCAGAATGACAGAGATGCTGTTATCACGAGAGCTGAAGGTGAGGCTGAAGCTATTAAATTAAAAGTAGATGCTTTAAATCGTTTCGGTAATTCCTATGTTAAGTACAGAAAAGCACAAGTTCTTGGTAAGAGAACTAAACTTATAATAAATGATGATCTGTAATTCTTTGGGGAAGGTGTTTCTAGCTAAGTGCGAGGTTTATAAATGAAAGATTTGAATATATTTGGATTAAAGATAAAAAAAGAAATGTTTTTGGTGATTTCTTTTGCTATTCTAGCTTTACTCTCGCAGTCAATGCGTATCATTGACGTGGGCAGAACTGGTGTCATCTTTAACATTAAAGATGGTGTTCAGGATAAGCCTTTAAGAGAGGGTTTGCATTTTTTATTACCGTTTGTTCAGAGTCTAATAGTCTTTGATACACGCATTAATACTTATACTTTTACTAAAGATGCCATGGACCCAGGGCGCCTAGGGAATCCTATAGTTGCTAAGACTGGTGACGGTCAAATAGTCGGTATAGAGATGTCTATACTAACTCAGATGATTCAGGAAAGGGCTCCAGAAGTTTATCAAAAACTTAGAACTGATTATGCACCTGTACTTAAAGCTAAAACGGGTAAAGTAATGCAGGAAGTTATCGCAAGGCACGTAGCGGATGCTTTATATACTGAGGACACTAGGAAAATAGTTTCTAGCGAAGCTAAGGAATATTTATCTAAATCCTTTGCTGAGTCAGGTTTTAAACTGAATGATTTATTTATTAGAAGAATAGAATTTTCGCCAGAATATATAGAGGCGATAGAAAGTAAGCAGATCGCTTTACAGAAGGCTCAGCTAGCTCATATACGCAAGGAAATAGCTTTAAAAGAAAAGCTGATATCTATTATTCAGGGTGAAGGTAACGCTAAGCAAGTAGAAGTCAAAGGACGTGCTATTCAGGCAAATCCGATGGTAGCTGATTTAGAGTATTTAGATGCTATAGAAAACAATCCAGATGTGCCTGTAATCATCGGTTTGAAGGGAAATACTTTTGTTAATTTAGATAAATTACTTGAAAATACTTTACAGCCGCAGGCAAAGAAAAAACAGTAGATATTAATTTCATGTAGCTTTCGCTGCGTAGATTTTACAGGAAATGATTTATGGTATTTAGAGGTTTAAAAACATGGCTGCCATCTGACGTTAGAAAGCAGCTCGCGATAAAAAATAAGCTGGTAGCTCTTTATGAAAAATGGTCTTATGAGCCAATAGTAGTGCAGAGTTTAGTAGATTTAGATGTTATAAATAGGGCGAATAAAAAATTTACCGATAAAACTTTTACATTTCTAGATAAAGATGGTGAGACTCTTGCTCTGAGAACAGAGATGACTCAGCCTATCGCTAAGGCGATAGCAGGCAGGGCTCAAGAACTTCAGTTCCCAGTGAAGCTTTACTATAACGCTTCTGTCTATCGTTATAAAGGCACTCCTACTGATGAATCTAGAGAAATACAGCAAGTCGGCATAGAGTATGTCGGTGCTAAAGCTGAAGAGAATTTTTCCGATTATGAAGTACTGCAACTAATGATAGATTCTATTGAGGGGTTAGGCGTAAGTGATTATCAAATATGCATCACCGACGCTAAAATCTGGCATAGCTTATTTACTAAATTTAACAAACCAGTCCCAGTAATCAGTTCAGAGGCTTCCTCTAGCCATGATTTAATTACTAAGGCTTATAACCTTTTACTTAAAGGTGAATTTGTCGCATTTGAAAAATTAGCTGCTGAAGAAAGTTTTCTTAAGTGTCTTTATAGCCGAGAGCAAATAAGCTTATCTATTCCAAATGAAGAGAAGTTGAAAAGAGTTGAGAAGGATTTAGGTTTAGATTTAAGTCACTTAAAGAGTTTGGCTCAGCTTTCTTCTAAAATAGTCTTCGCGCCTTATCAGTGTCCAGATCTAAAGCTCTATACAGGACTGCATTTTAAGCTGTTAATTAAAGGACAGGGTAATGATATCGCTATGGGTGGTAGATACGATAATCTATATTCAAGCTTTGGTATCGATCTGCCAGCGATAGGTTTCGCTTTTTATGTGCAAAGATTAATTTCAGCATTATCTAATTTAGATCTTTTAGATAATTTTTCTACTGATAAGCTTCCGAAGAAGCTTTCTCCAGCTACTAAAGAATGGGGGGATGTTTATAAAGCAGCTCAGCTTGAGTTTGAGAAAGGAGCGAATGTTTTAATATGCAACAAGTGAAAATAGCTTTATCTAAAGGCGCTCTTTTAGAAGGTGCTATAGAGTTTTTTAGTAAAGCTGGTATTGAAATTGAAAATGGTGAAGATGCGAAACGTAAATTAATTCGCCGCAGTACTATTCATAATGAGGCTTTTAAAGACTATGATATTCAATTCCTTATGGTAAGAGGGCATGATGTGCCAGTCTATGTAGAACATGGTGCTGCTGACTTCGGTATAGTAGGGCTAGACGTGATTTTAGATTCTAGGGCTAAGGTGCATCAGCTTCAGGATTTAAAATATGGGGCTTGTGATCTCTGTGTCTGTTCTGTGCAAGGCAAGTATAAGAGTGTCTCTGAGCTGCCTAGCTATACACGTGTTGCAACGACCTTTCCTAATTTAGCGAAAGATTTTTTTCACCAGCGCGCGCTTGAAGTTGAGATTATTAATCTTTATGGTTCTGTAGAACTCGCACCGCTTACTGATCTTACCGATGTGATTATAGATTTAGTGGCTACAGGAAAGACTTTAAAGGAAAATGGCTTAGAGCCTATTCATAAAATTATGCATTGTACTGCTCATTTAATTGCTAATCCTACGGCGTTTGAGTTTTATAAGGGGTTTTTTGCTGGGCTTGTTGGGGAGTGAGTATGGGATATGTTTGAGCAGGCTTTTAAAAATATAGATGATATTCTTCACAAGGATGCAGGAGCTTCTAGTGAACTGGATTATGTAGAACAGAGTTCTTGGGTATTATTTCTAAAATATTTAGATGATTTAGAGAAAGATAGAAAGACTGAAGCTGAACTAGCAGGGAAAGAGTATAAATTTATTATAGAGCCAGAATATAGGTGGGAAACATGGTCTGCACCTAAAAAAGAAGACGGTAAGCTAGATCATAATAAAGCACTTACAGGTGATGATTTAAAAAAATTTATAAATGAAAAATTATTTCCTTATCTGAAACGGTTTAGGCAAAACGCAGAAAATGCAGATACCATAGAATACAAGATAGGCGAGATTTTCAGTGAAATTAATAACAAAATCCAAAGTGGTTATGTCTTAAGAGATGTTCTGAATATTATTGATGGTCTTCGCTTTCGTTCTCAGGAAGAGAAACATGAGCTATCGCATTTATATGAAACTAAAATTAAAAACATGGGTAATGCAGGACGTAATGGAGGTGAATATTACACCCCTCGTTCACTTATTAAAACTATAGTTAAAGTAATAGCACCAAAGATTGGAAATAAAATTTATGATGGTGCAGCTGGTTCTGCTGGCTTTTTGGTAGAGTCTTTCGATTACTTAAGAACCTCTAAAAAACTTTCTACCGAAGATTTAGAAATATTACAGAAAAGAACTTTTTATGGCAAAGAGAAAAAATCTTTAGCTTATATAATCGGCATCATGAATATGATACTTCACGGGATTGAAGCTCCAAATATTATTCATACTAATACTCTTGCAGAGAACATCGCAGATATTCAAGAAAAAGATCGTTATGATGTAATATTGGCTAATCCTCCCTTCGGTGGTAAAGAAAGATCGGAAGTGCAGCAGAATTTTCCTATTAAAACAGGAGAGACAGCTTTTCTTTTTTTACAGCATTTTATTAAAATTTTAAAAGCTGGTGGTAAAGCAGCTATAGTTATAAAAAATACTTTTTTATCTAACACTGATACTGCTTCAATTTCACTCAGGAAGTATCTTTTAGAGACTTGTGATTTACATACTATTTTAGATTTACCAGGTGGTACTTTTACTGGTGCTGGAGTTAAAACAATAGTATTGTTTTTTGAGAAAGGCTCTTCCACTCAGAAGATTTGGTATTATCAGTTAAACCTTAATCGTAATCTAGGTAAGACTAATCCACTTACGGAGAGTGATCTAGTAGATTTCATTACACTACAGCAGACTAAATCTGATTCTGAAAACTCTTGGACGCTTAAAGTCTCTGATATAGATCTTGATACTTATGATTTATCAGTTAAGAATCCTAATCGTAATAATGAAGTAATTTTACGTGAGCCTAAAGAGATTCTAGAAGAAATTAAAAAGCTTGATCAAGAAAGTGAGATGATATTAGAGCGAATAGGAGCCTTACTGTGACAGAAGATTTAAGTGTTTTTGAAGACTATAAAATTAGACGAATCTATGATGAAGAAAAAGAGATTTGGTATTTTTCAGTTATCGATATTATTCAGATACTCACAGAGCAGGAAGATTATCAGAAAGCCAGAAAATACTGGAATAAGCTTAAAGAAAGGCTAAAAGAAGAGGGTTCTGAACTGGTGACATTTTGTCACCAGTTGAAAATGCCAGCTAGTGATGGAAAATTGCGAAATACTGATGTCGCAGCACCAGAGACACTTTTAAGGCTTATTCAGTCGGTTCCTAGTCCTAAAGCTGAGCCTGTTAAATTATGGCTTGCTAAGGTTGGCTATGAACGTATGCAAGAGATGGCAGATCCAGAACTGTCTTTAGATCGTGCTCGTGATACTTGGCAGAAACATGGACGCAGTGAAAAGTGGATTCAGCAGAGGATGATGGGGCAGGAGACCCGTAATAAGCTTACTGACTACTGGGATAAGGCTGGCATTAAGAAAGGTCAAGAATACGCTATCTTAACGAATATTATTCATCAAGAATGGGCTGGGCTTAGTGTGAAAGAGCATAAAGCTCTGAAAAAATTAAAGACACAGAATCTTAGAGATCATATGAGTGAGGCTGAGTTAATATTTACAGCTCTAGCAGAGCTTTCCACGAGGCAAATCGCTGAAACGATGGAAGCTAAAGGGATGCAAGAGAATAAGGCTGCAAGTAAACAGGGAGGGGGTATAGCAAAGAAAGCTAGGTTGGAGCTGGAAGAGAAGACGGGGAAGAAGGTTATTTCAGAAGGTAGTTATTTAGAGGGGGAGAAGCAGGTTAAGGGAAAGAAAAAGTAATTATGGTAACAAAGGTTACTAAAAAACCTGATGGTGGTTATTATGCGATTAAAGGATTTGCATATCAAATTGATAAGGCTATGTTAGAGCTATTAGATACAAAAAAATCTGAAGCAGAGATATTTATTGAAAATATTCAAGATATTGATTCAGAAAGCTTTGTAATGCAAATAAAATATAAAGAAACACAAAAATTTAGTAACTCTAAAATAAAAGAACCAGTAATTCAATTAATTGATGAGTTTTTAAATAATAAGAATGAATCTAAAAAATATTACCTCTATTGTTTTTTCAAAGATCGTAATGCCACAGATACAGGAAGCTTATCATTAGAGGAATTAAATAAAATTCTTGGGAAGAAATCTAATCAATATGAGGATGAAGATAAAAATTCCTTTTTGGAAAATTTTAAATTAGATTTTTCGCCTAGCTTTCAAGAGCAATTTGATAAAGTTATTGAAAAAATTAACAGTACCTTCGGAAGTTCTAATCAGAAGGAAGCGATGTTTTATTATTCACAGATTGACTATCAAATTAGAAAAATCATTCTTAATAACCCAAATCCTCAAAGTCGAAAATGCAACAAGAAGGAAATTATAGAGATAGTAAAAAGAAACAAAGAGATTATTTTCAATTCTAGCTTCCAAGAGTATTTGGGTAAGGAAGCTTATTTTAAGTTCATTGCTTCTAAATGTCAATCTCCAAATAAACAGCAAGAGAATTGTTTTTTATTTGGTCATATTGAGGATTCTAAGGGTTTATCTATCCAGTCTTTACTTGAAGAGTTAGTCATATACTATTTCACGAAAGCTAACTATGAAATAAAGCCATTGGTCTTTATCTTTCAAGATAAAGAGAAAGCGAATACAGTAAAAAAACATTTTATAAGAAAGGAACTTTTTTTTAATGACGGTTATGAATCAATAGAATTTAATCATAAAGCATTTTCAAGAAAAGCATTAACGAAACGCAAAATGCTTAAGAACGAAAAACCCTCTGATACTCTTCAGGACATTTCATTTAAAGCTAGAATCATTTCTCTGGAGTCCATTCAAGGCACTTCTGACTTCAATTACACGCCAGATCGACTCTATTTATTTGATTGTGATATTGATAAAGTAAGCCCGCAATCTTTATTAAAGGGCAATATAACAAATACAGAAGGGCTAAGCACACTTGATATTCAAAAGTTATTCATAAGTAAAAAAGGAGTTTAGTACAGTGGATTCAGACAATTTTAAAATTATAAATGTTTCAAAAGATTCAGTAACAATAGAGATATTAGATTCTGCTAAATTTGATGATCAGTTTAATATCGGAAGTTATATAAAAATCCCATATAAAAATAAAGAAAACTATTTTATTATCGGAATTATTAATGATTATAAAGTTAAGAATCTTGACGCTGCAAATCCAGATGGTGAGAGCCTTAGTAATCATTTTGTTATAAATGTGCAGTTAATTGGATCTTACGGCAAGGAGAAGGAAAAGTTTATTTTCACAAGAGGCTCTCACGGAATTCCACTACCCCCAAGCAATGGCATTGAGCTGTTATCTAAGGACGATTATGAAAATATATATGGCTCAAGTATTAAAGACTCTCAGAGATTTACTTTCTCTAAATTGTTACAGAATGGCGGAATACCAGTACGTTGCAATGGCAATAAATTTTTTAATAAGCATTTTGCCATTGTTGGCTCTACTGGATCTGGTAAATCTCATACTGTAGCATCGGTTTTACAACAAGCAATCAAGGAAAAGGAAGAAGGCTTTGAGGGGCTTAATAATTCCCATATTATTATTTTTGATATCCATGGAGAATATCAAAAAGCTTTCCCTGAGGGTAATCACATCAATTCAGAGAATATAAAGCTCCCTTACTGGCTATTTGACAGTGATGAATTAAGTGATTTATTTATAGAGAGTAGTGAAAGCAATTCTCACAATCAAGTTTCCCAGTTTCGTTTTGCGGTGACCCAAAATAAGAAAAAGCATAATCCATTACAAGCTCAGGAAAAAATATATTTTGATTCACCCTTCAAATTTAGTATTGATGAGGTAATTAACTATATTAAAAATATTAATAGTGAGTTAATTAACAAGAAAAATTCAAGAATTCCTGAAGACAAGACGGGTAAAAAGTTTCTTAATAGATTACCAGAATATTTTAATCAAGAATATAGCTTTGACAAGACAAATGGTGATTTTGTTAAAGGTCCTTATACTGATGATTTTGAGCGTTTTATACTCAGACTGGAAGCTACCATAAAGAATCCTCGTCTGAAATTTTTATTCGAGAATGTAGATAATTTTTCTTTAGAAAGTGTGCTCAAACAATTTTTAGGTTACGAAAACAAGAAAGCAAATATTACAGTTATTGATCTATCTGGTATTCCTTTTGAAGTTTTAAGTATTACAGTGTCTTTAATTTCAAGAATATTGTTTGAATATGGCTACTATTATAAAAAAATGTTGTCGGAGAGAGAGCTTTGTGAAACACCAATTCTGCTGGTTTATGAAGAAGCTCATAAATATGTTCCAAGAAGTGATCTCGTTAAATATCGTGCATCAAAGAATGCTATAGAGAGAATTGCGAAAGAAGGTAGAAAGTATGGTGTTACTCTAGGCATTGTAAGTCAGAGACCATCTGAGATTTCAGAAACAATTTTTTCTCAGTGTAATAATTTCCTGGTAATGAGATTAACTAATCCTGATGATCAAAATTATGTAAAGAAGCTCTTACCTGATACCCTTGCTGATTTTACAAACCAATTATCTTCATTACAAGCAGGAGAAGCATTAGTGATTGGTGAATCTATTGTATTGCCATCTCTGATAAAAATAAATTTCCCTGAAAATGAACCTGAATCTACAGATATACCATATCTAGAACTTTGGAAACAAAAATGGAAAGACGTTGATTTTGATTCAGTTGCCAAAAAATGGAAGTTATAGAATGTGTCAGTGTGGAGATAAGCTATGACGAAAGAAAATTCTAAAACAGATGAAATAATCATCTATACTGCTGCTGATGGTAGTGTGCAGGCAGAAGTTAAGATAGAGTCTAATACTCTCTGGCTCACTGAAAAGCAGATTGCTACGGTCTTTGAACGTGATAGAACGGTTATTGGGCGACATATTAAAAACATCATAAAAACAGGAGAATTATTAGAAGAAGGCAATGTGCAAAAAATGCACATTGCAAATTCTGATAAACCAATTTCTTACTTTAGCCTTGATATGATTCTCTCAGTCGGTTATCGAGTTAATTCTATGAGGGGTACACAGTTTCGTATCTGGGCAAATCGTGTACTTAAGGAATACCTTATTCAAGGCTATGCGATCAATCATAAAAAAATTCAAGAAGAGCGTGACAAGTTTACTCGTCTTCAAAAATCAATTCAGCTACTAGAACGAAGTCTTACAGAAAATATCGAAAATATAGAAGATGCCCGTGGCATAGTCCGTCTTTTAACAGAATATGCAAAGGGCTTAGATATTTTAGATGATTATGATCATGAAACTCTTGAGTATAAAGGAAAAACCACAAAACCTGCGATTATAATTTCTCCAGAAGAATTTCTTGAAGTCGTAGAAACTATGCGACGTGATTTTGACTCTGCTGTTTTTGGCAAAGCAAAAGATCAAAGTTTCTATAGCTCAGTAAGTCAAATATATCAAAGCTTTGGAGGTGAAGAACTATACCCCTCCTTAGAACAAAAAGCAGCTATGCTTTTATACCTCGTAGTAAAAAATCACTCTTTCATTGATGGTAATAAACGTATTGCAGCAGCATTATTTCTACATTTTCTTGATAAAAATCAAATACTCTATCATCCATCTGGCAGCCGAGGAATCAGTGAAGAAGGACTTGCGGCTTTAACATTACTTATCGCAGCATCTAAACCAGAAGAAAAAGATACTATGCTGAAGATTATCATTACTATTCTTAACAGGAGTCAATTATGAAAGCTACAACAGAAAAGGCATTTGGAGCTAAGTTGCAGAGCGTGTTTTCAAATCCCTGTGAAAAGTGGCAGACAAAGAAGCTTGGGGGAATTATTTCCTTAGAATATGGTAAGCCTTTGCTGGATTCACAGAGAGATTCATCTGGTTTATATCCCGTTTATGGTGCCAATGGTATAAAAGATAGAACTAATGAATTTTATTGGGATAAGCCTAGTATTATAGTTGGCAGAAAGGGTTCCGCAGGAGAGATAAATATAACTGAAAGTAAATTTTGGCCACTTGATGTTACTTATTTTATTAAATTTGACGAAGAGCTATATGATTTACGTTTTTTATATTATCTTCTTAAGACTTTAAATCTCCCTCAACTAGCAAAGGGAGTCAAGCCTGGTATAAATAGAAATGAAGTCTATTCTGTTGAAGTGTGTGTCCCCGAATCTATTACAGAACAACACCGCATAGTCTCCATTCTTGATAAGGCTTTCACTGAAATAGATAAAGCTAAAAAAAATACTGAAGAAAGTATCAAAAAGAATAAAGAGCTTTTTGAAGCAAAGTTGCGGAGCGTGTTTGCAAATACAAAGTCAGATTGGCAGACAAAGAAGCTTGGAGACATATGTGAAATGGCTCCTGGTGGCACACCGTTAAAATCAATTAAAGAGTATTGGCTAGATGGTAAAGTATCTTGGTATTCATCAGGTGAACTAAATGAATTGTATACTTCAGCCCCTCGTAAATGTATTACGCACAAAGGGCTCGGCAATTCGAATACCAAACTGTTTCCAAAAGGCTCTTTATTAATTGGGATTTATGATACAGCCGCTCTTAAAATGTCAATTCTAGATCGACAAGCAGCGTTTAATCAAGCAATTGTTGGTATCAAACCTAACTCACAGATAGAAGTAAAATTTATTTTTCACATCATAAATGCAATCAAAACAGAGATATTAAACCAACGACGTGGCGTTAGGCAGAAGAACCTTAGTTTTGAAAAAATTAAAAACATAAGACTTCCACTGCCTCCTCTCCCTGAACAACACCGCATAGTTGCAGAACTAGACGCAATTTCAGAAGAAACTAAAAAATTAGAAAAATTATACAGATCCAAACTCACCCACCTAGAAGAACTCAAAAAATCTATACTAAAACAAGCATTTGAGGGAAAATTATAATCAGTGCGTAACGAAGCTGAAACGAGAGCCGAACTTATAGACCCTCTTCTTAAAGAATGTGGATGGGGAGTAGTTCCAGATTCTAAAATACTTAGAGAGTACAGAATCACAGAAGGCAGAATAGAAGCCACTGGTATTCGTGCTAAAGCTGATATCGCTGATTATATTCTTGTTTATAAAAATAAAAAACTAGCAGTTATAGAAGCTAAAAAGGAAAGCTTATCTGAGTCTGAAGGAGTCGCTCAAGCTAAAGACTATGCTTGTAAGTTACAGATAGAATACACTTATGCGACTAATGGCAGAGTAATTTATGAGATGTTTATGGGGACTGGGCTTGAGCAGCATGTCACCAAATACCCTAGTCCAGAAGAGCTATGGGGAAGAGTTCACCAAGAATATAGTGAATGGAAAGAAAATTTTAATGCTATTCCATTTGAAACGGTAAATGGGAAAAAGGTTCGTTATTATCAGGAATTAGCAGTTAATAATACCCTTGATGCTATAGCTGAAAATAAGGAAAGAATTTTGCTCACGCTTGCTACTGGTGCAGGAAAGACTTTTATTGCATTTCAGATAGTTTGGAAATTATTTCATGCTCGCTGGAACTTAAATCGTGACGGTAAAAGAAGGCCTCGAATACTTTTCCTAGCAGATAGAAATATTTTAGCTGACCAAGCCTTTAATGATTTCTCAGCCTTCCCAGAAGATGCTTTAGTTCGTATTAATCCTAAAGAAATTAGCAAAAAAGGTAAAGTCCCGATGAATGGAAGTATCTTCTTTACTATATTTCAGACCTTCATGAGTGGAGATGGAAAAACTCCTTATTATGGAGATTATCCTAATGATTTTTTTGATTTTATTATCATAGATGAATGTCATCGAGGCGGTGCTAATGACGAGTCTAACTGGCGTGGTATTCTTGAGTACTTCTCTTTAGCAGTTCAGTTAGGTTTAACGGCTACTCCTAAGCGTAAGGATAATATTGATACCTATAAATATTTTGGTGAGCCAGTGTATATCTATTCACTTAAACAAGGTGTAAATGATGGTTTCCTCACTCCATTTAAAATTAAACGTATTAAGACTACACTCGATGATTATATTTACACGCCAGATGATGAAATTATAGATGGCGAAGTCGAAGAAGGGAAAATCTACGAAGAGAAAGATTTTAATAGAATTATAGAAATTAAACAGAGAGAGGCTTTTAGGGTGAAGCTAGCTCTTGATAATCTTAATCAAAATGAAAAATCTCTAGTCTTCTGTGCGACCCAAGAACATGCAGCCGCTATTCGTGATTTGATTAATCAATATAAAACAAATACTAATCCCCTTTACTGTGTTCGAGTTACATCTAATGATGGTGCTCTTGGTGAGCAGTATTTAAAAGATTTTCAAGATAATGAAAAAACTATTCCGACAATGCTTACCACTTCGCAAAAACTCTCTACAGGCGTGGATGCACGGAATATACGCAATATTGTTCTTTTAAGACCTATTAAATCCATGATTGAATTTAAACAAATCATTGGGCGAGGAACTAGGCTTTATGATGGTAAAAATTACTTTACTATTATTGATTTTGTTGATGCCTATAAACATTTCTCTGACCCAGAATGGGACGGTGAGCCGATAGATAACACTATTGAGGATGAGGGGGAATCTAATAAACCAATCCCAGAGCAGCCTACTGAAGAGCCAGATTTGGTCGATGAGGAAGAGGAAGAAAATACTAAAAAGAAAAAACTGAAAATTAAACTTAGAGACGGAAAAGAAAGAGAAATACAGCATATGGTATCTACCATGTTTTGGAGTGCTGATGGCAAGCCTATTTCAGCTGAACAGTTTTTAGAAAATTTATTTGGAACTTTACCAGAATTATTTAAGAATGAAGATGAATTGCGTGAAATTTGGTCAAGTCCTTTAACTCGTAGCAAATTTTTGGAAAAGCTGTCAGATATTGGCTATTCGAGAGATAAACTTGAAGCTTTACAGAAATTAGTTCAAGCAGAGGATTCTGATTTATTTGACGTACTTGCCTATGTAGCATTTGCAAGGCAACTAATATCAAGAGAAGAAAGGGTGTCTAAAACTAAGCAGAGCATTACAAATAGCTTAAATAATCAGCAGAAAGAATTTATTGAATTTGTTTTAGAGCAGTATATAGAAAAAGGAGTGGATGAGCTAAATGAAGAGAAGATTCCAGATCTTATTAAGCTGAAATATCATGCTGTAACCAATGCTGAAGAAGCTTTGGGTAGTGTCTCTAAAATAAGAAATACTTTCTTTGAGTTTCAGAAAATACTTTATCATTATCATCAGCCTAAAGTTGCTTAATAAAATAAAAAGGATATTCACCTTTAATCAGAAGGACTTTTGGGAAAAAAGGTTTAATCTATATACGTTTCTAGCTGCTGGCTTTTTCTTAATATTGGGTGTAAAATGCATCTATAAAGGCTTAGATGTTCTGGAGCACTCTATCTAAAAGGAAATATTATGCTAAATAGTGATATAGATGTTTTTTATGCAAGTTTTTTTCTAATTTCATCAATACTCGCAGCAGTATATTTCTTATATAAGAAAGTCTCATTAATTGACGAGAATGAAAACACGAACCCCTAGGCGTGTAGCATTCATACTAATTTAGTACAATTAATAGCTGTGAATACGACCTTACCTTTTAAAGCTAGTTATGATTTCCTTGAAGCTGAGCAGAAGTGGTTAGCCGTTTGGTTAGATAAAAAAATCTTCCAAGTAAATAAAGACCTAAATAATGGTCGTGAAGTTTTTAGTATAGCCCTGCCACCGCCTAATGTTACTGGGGAGCTACATATGGGGCATGCCTTGGGCGGAACTATACAGGATGTATTAATTCGCTATCATCGTATGCGTGGCTATGATGTTCACTGGCAGATTGGTTCAGATCATGCGGGTATCGGAACACAGTTAGTCGTAGAAAAAAAACTTAAGGGTGAAGAGAAGCTTAGAAAGGAAGATTTAGGCAGAGAAGCTTTTCTTGAAAGAATTCAGGCTTGGAAGGAACAGTCTGGTAATCAGATTCTTGAGCAGATGAAAAGGCTCGGCTTTAGTCCAGATTATGATCGTACTCGTTATACTATGGATGCTCAGTATCAAGAAGCGGTGCTGGCTGCTTTTAAAAAGTATCACGCTGAAGGCTATATATATAAAGGGAAACGCTTAACGAATTGGTGTCCTAAATGTTTAACCTCTCTTTCTGACTTAGAGATAGAAGAACCTGCTAAAACTAAAAAGCTCTATGAAATTAAATATAAGTTAGAAAAGCCTTATGGTGAAGTTCAGGAATTAATAGTAGCGACGACTAGACCTGAAACTATGTTTGGCGATACAGCTGTAGCTATTAATCCATATGACGAAAGATATTTAAGTTTAATTAATGAAATAAAGTCTAAACCTAACTCTGTAAAGGTTTTAATACCGTTTATTAATAAAGCTATTCCAGTTATATTAGATGAGCAGGTTAAATTAGATTTCGGAACGGGAGCTTTAAAAGTCACTCCAGCTCATGATTTTAACGATAATCTTATCGGGAAAAGACATGGACTTGCTGAGCTAAATATATTTAATGATAAAGCTGAGCTTTTAGCTATACCTGAAGTTCCTACTGAGTTTCAAGGGCTTGATAGATATAAGGCAAGAACTGCTGTAGAGAAGGCTTTAGCTTTAAACGAGGCTTTAGTGAAGGTTACAGAATATACAGGGACTGAAAGTTTGCATGATAGATGTAATACTGAAATAGAGCCAGCTTTAAGTGATCAGTGGTATTTAAGTATGAAGCAGCTTGCTGAAATGGCTTTAAATAGAGTTATTAATAAGGGCTTAGATGATTCTGAGAGAACAGATTTTATTCCAGAAAGATACGAAGAGCCTTTTAAAGCCTGGCTTGAAAACATTCAGGATTGGTGTATTAGTCGCCAGATATGGTGGGGGCATCAGATTCCTATCGAAGGTGAAACAGATGTATTAGATACTTGGTTCAGTAGTGCATTATGGCCGTTTATTAGTATGGCTGATGATGAAGCTGTGCTTAAGAAGTACTACCCGACTACTGTTTTAGCTACGGCAAGAGAAATTATTAATCTCTGGGTAACTAGAATGATATTTTCTAGTGAATTCTTTAGGCAGGAAAAGGCTTTCAGTAAAGTGCTAATTCACCCAGTAGTACAGACACCAGATGGTAAAAGGATGAGTAAGTCTAAAGGTAATGCTATAGATCCATTACTTTTAGTTAGAAATTATGGTGCTGATGCTTCTCGAATGTGGTACGCACAGGTAGGGGTTTTTTCTAGTCAGGATGTGCGTTTCCCAGGTAAATCATTTCCAAGTAAAGAAGATCCTAAAGTGAAAGATTGGGAATGTGAGGTGATGGAGAAGTATAAACGCTTTGCTAATAAGCTTTATAACTCTGCGAAATTTACTTGTATGAATTTAGTCGAAGATCCTAGTTATAAAAGTACTGGGAAATTTAAGGTTAAGCCTATCACTGAGCTGAATTTTAATGAAATGACTTTTGCTGATAGATGGATACTCTATACATTAGAAGAAGTTCTATTTAATGTTTCTGATGCTTTTGCTAGATATGATATAGGTGCTGCACAGGAGTTGATCTTTGATTTCACTTGGAATCATTTCTGTGACTGGTATATAGAGTTTTCTAAAATACAGGATAATTTAGAAACTAAAAATCAGGTGCTGTTCTACGTTTTAGCCTCTGCTCTTAGAGCTTTGCAGCCATTTATGCCATTCGTGACAGAGGAAATCTGGCAGAGCTTAATGCAGATCGTAGATTTTGCGGGAGTAGAGGATGATTATTTCACTGAAGAGTATAAAGCCAAGCCTTATGTGGCTTTCGCTAAATTTCCAGAAGATCAAAAAGGGCAAATAGCTTTTCTTAGAGCTGCACTCGCTGAAACGAAGGGCATAGGAGCTTTTCAGGAAAAAGCTAATGTCATTTGGTCAATGAAATTAGCAACTGAAATCATCTCTAAAATTAGAAATACTAGGCAGAGTTTAAATATCTCTTGGAGTGATGAAATTAAGCTATTTGTATCTAATCCTAGTGAAGCAGATATTTCTACCTTAATCGAGATTAGTCCTTATATAAAAAGAATAGCTAAATGCTCAGATATATTTATGGACGAGGCTGTCCCAGAAAAGCCTTTAAGTAGTTTTATTATTAAATCAGAAAACGCAGGAATTGGAGATTGCGAGCAGCTTAAAGATGGGACTGCTCACAATCGTGCAAGTTCAAGGCTGAGGAGGACGAATGACCGCAGTGTACTACAGGTACATGAGGATCATGAGGACAACGAAAACGCAGGAATTGGAGATTGCGAGCAGTCCCAAGAGATGTTTTTTCATATTCCGTTACAAGGCTTAGTCGACATAGATAAATTAAAAATCAATCTAGAAGATAAACTCAGTAAATTAAATAAATCTAAGCAGCAATTAGAGACCCGTTTAGCTGCTATGTTAAATAAAGCTCCAGAGGAAAGGATTCAAGAGGCTAAAGGTGATCTAGAAAAGCTAAATTTAGAAGAGAAAATTTATTTAGAAGAATTAAATAGTCTTTAATTTTTATAAACTCGACTGATCCTTAACTCATCCTTAACCCACTCATTCAACAATACAATTAGTAATACTTTCTAGGAGTCTAAACTTTAGATTATGGGTACAAACCCGCCAGCACAAATACTTGATGGTAGTGATCTGCCTAATTTAGAGTTTTTGCCTAAGTATAAAGATGGTAAAGAAACTGCTCAAATTTCACATCAGTATGATTATTGTGGGCGTAACAGTATACATGTCAAGAATCATTCTTTTCGCAAAGCAAATACTAGAACAGAAAGTGAAGAGATGGTTATTTACACTAAGCCGGGTAGGGCAAGACCTCTTGAGCTTGTTAGTGCAGTTAAAGATGATAGAGCTGGTAAGCTTCCGCAGCATAATACTCCGGGTTTATTTCATCCAGATTTAGAAATCAGACCGACTAGGGATATTTTTATAATTAAAAATAAGATTTATCATATTGATAATTTGCCAGGTTTTGGTTATTCACCACATCCAGTGATTATGACTCAAAAAAAATTACATGAAATATATGAGCAGTTTGCTAATTTAAATTTTGTTGCATTTAAGCATATGCTGGGTATTGATGTTGCTAAAGATAAGGATAAACGAGATTTTATTGTTTGGGTTAGGCAAGAATCAGCGCTAGAGCATAGTTATATCTGTGTTGATAAAGATAATGGTTATGCGACATTCATGCAGATAGTTAAAAAAGACCAAGCTGGAAAAGTGGTCAATGTAATTTATACGCCATTTCATATGGGTGAAGCGATGGTAATGACAGAGTCTTACATAGATGGTAGTGGGCGTTTGCGTAACATTGTTCATATTGGTGTAGCTGGTGCCGCCGCTGAAAGTAATACTGAAACAGATAGAAGAAGTGGAGTTGAAAGATTTGATGATGGTACGATGCTCTGGGTGCTAAGTAGTTATAAAGGTGGTAAATGTACTACTGGTGCGGCAGCTCTGAGACCAGATGGCAGTATCGTTATTATGCCTAAAAGCCTTAATAAAAAATTAGCTCAAAATGCAGCTAGAAGCTTTGGGGGAGAACAGATTCTACCATCTACGCAGACTTGGACTGGTAGGTTCTCACTGGAAGCCTGTGTTCCAATTTCTGAGGATAAATTTGTTATTAGAACTGAATATAAAACAGCGGTTAGAAGACAAACTTCAGCCTTGGTTGATGGGTCTTGTATACCTAGCTTAAGACCAATTTTTGATGTTAAACTATAGTCTGTGACTACTCTAAAAAAAATCTTTTTTTTCACACTTATTATCTTTGGAAGCAGTTCCTGTTTTCAAGAATTTCAAGATTTAAGGCAAGGAGAAACTTATTTAAAAGAGGCTAAATATCAAGAAGCGATAAGCCTTTTTGATAAGCATACGTCCAAACAAAGTAAGCAGTTAAACTCAGTTGCTCATAGAGATTACGCTATTAGCACTTTAATTAATTTGGAAACTGATAAGACTTTGCGTTATAAAAATGCGAAGCTTCTTCTGCGTGAAGCTTTAGATCTTGATCCGACTAATCAATCTGCTAAGGCACTTTATAAAATGCTATCTAAAACCATGGAAACTGAGCTTGGCGAGCTTTTGGAGTAATTTATGATTGAGTGGGCGTCCATTATTTTAGTTTATGCTGTGGTGTATTTAGTAACAGCTATACCCTTTGGTTATTATTTAGGGCTTATTTATGGCAAAGATTTAACGGAATTAGGCAGTAAAAGCATCGGTGCGACTAATGTGCTTAGGGTCTTAGGTAAATGGCAGGCTGTTTTAGTCTTAACTTTAGATATAACTAAAGGTTTTTTACCGCTGTTTCTTATAACGAATTTTTTTTGGGAGATAATCCCGCGTGAATCCTATCTTTTTTTATTTTTGACCATAGTACCATTGATAGGACACAGTAAAAGCTTATATATCGGTTTTAAAGGTGGTAAATCATCAGCCACGGGTTTTGGGGTTTTACTTGCTATCAATCCACTGGTGGCTTTAATTACTATCTTAATTTGGATAGTGACGGTTAAACTTTCAAAGTATTCTTCTTTGGGTTCAATAATATGTATTCCATTAGTTCCTGTATGGCTCTATCTTTTTGGAGAGCCATTGAATATAATTATCTTTGGTGTAATCGCTTTCGTTTACATAGTACTTATTAAGCACTCTACTAATATGAAGAGATTGCTTAGTGGTACTGAACCTAAGGTAGGTCAGACTCAACAAGATGCTTGAACCTGAAGAATTAGCTTTAATAGAGTTTAAAAATAACCCAAGGGCTAAAAGGTTAAGGTTAACAGCGAGTAAGATTAAAGGGCTCGAATTAACGGCTCCTAAGTGGGTTAATTTTGAGGATTGTAAAGATTTTTTAAACCAACATCATTCTTGGATTAAAGAGCATTTAGAAAAAATACAGAATGAGACACGCGATGGGATTTTTTATCCTGACAAAAAGTACAAGACATTTAAGCATGAATTAGTTTTTATACCAGGTGCTGTTTTAGAGACTAAGTGCCGAATATCAGCAAATAAAATTAAGCTTTATTACAATGAATCAATTGATTTTAAAAAAAATAAAAAGATTCAAGATCTAATTAAAGATGTTTTAACAGAAGTCTTAAGGAATGAAGCGAAAGAATATCTTCCAGAGAGGGTCGCCTATTTAGCTTTTAAGCATAAGCTAAAATACCGAAATTTATATTTAAAAAACATGAAAAGCCAGTGGGGTAGCTGTTCTTATGAGAATAATATAAATTTGTCTTTGCATTTAATGAGGCTGCCTGTAGACCTTATTGACTATGTAATCTTACATGAGCTTACACATACTGTTGAAAAAAATCACAGTTCGAGATTCTGGAATTTAGTGGAAAAATTCATACCAGGAGCGAAGCTGCTAGATTCTAATCTAAAAAATTATCATCCTGAATTATTTTAATCGGTCTCATAAATACAACGGTAAGGTAATGGTAAAAGTAGAACCTTCTCCAAGAATGCTTTTGCAACTAATTTCCCCATCAAGAGCTGTGATTAAATCTTTGCATATAGCAAGCCCTAAGCCTAATCCGTGAATTTTATTAGTTTTAGCACTTTTAACTCTATAGAAACGATCAAAGATTTTTGCGACATCCTCCTCTGTCATCCCGATACCGTGGTCTGACACGGAGAAGTGAAAATGTTTGCTATCGGAATGTGCTGAAATAAGAATCTCTCCGCCATCTGGTGAATATTTAATCGCATTGGTTAAGAGATTTTCGATAATTTGTAAAAGCAGCTTTTTATCTGCTCTTAATGCTGCTAAATTATCATTGAAATTAAAATTGAATTGGTGATTGGTTTGTAAGGGAGCTAGAGTTTTTAAAGCAAATTCAATCATTTCTTTAAAATCTACTTTTTCAAAACTTACTTGCCAACCAATGTTATTAGCTCTATTTAATTGAATAAGATCATCTATCATTCTTGATAAGCGATTACTTGCATCTACTATCTGTAAAGAAGCTTCATTGATAATCTCTGGGCTGTTTTGATGTCTCTGTAACATGTTACTAAAGCCAAGAATGCCAACTAGAGGGGTTCTTAATTCATGTGAAACGTTGTTGATCAGATCTACTTTGAATTTATTAATCTCAACTAATTCTTGGTTTTTCTGTTCTAGTACTTTTAATTTTACTAGTGAGGCTTCTAAAAAGTTTTTGAGATTATTAAAAATGGAATCAGAAATTTGTTTAATTTTAATTTTTGAGAGAGTATTTAGATTATTAGGCATCTGTAGTTCATCCACCTTAATAGCAAGCTGGTCTGCAAAAGCCCAGAGTAGAGAAATATGCTCCTCGCTTAATTCATCAAAAGATTTCAAATGAAATAAGCCTATAACTCTGCCACGTAATTCCAAAGGGAATGTGATTTGGTATGAACCAACCCTGCTGGGACTTTTAGAAATTAAGACATCTTCGATTAATCTTCTATCAAAGAACTCACTGTCTATCAGTTCTTGCATTATTTCTGAGCCGTCGGGCTGCTCCTGATTTAGATTGCCAAAGATGAAAATTTCCACCTCTAAAAAAGATAAATATGATTTTAATGAACTACTAACTTTTTCTTTGATCAAATCAAGATCAGCATAGTCTTCTATAATTTTGATTAAATTACGAAACCATAACCAGTTAAATAACTTATTGGTGTTAGTATCAGCTCTTACCATTGTTGATATACAATGATACATGAGGTAACTATAAATTTTTGATTTTCATATGCGCTTAATAAATTTTTATACTGGAATTTTAATTATCTGCTGTTTTTCTTTATTGTTTACTGTGGAAGCTTCTGCTAGGTTGAATTCTACTTATGCCGAAAATCTGAAACAGTATGGTGCTGAGATTAATCGTGAAATTTTTGATGAAAATCCTTTAAATGGCTATGTAACTTTCTCTATTGATGAGTATTTTAAATTAGTAGCTTTTTTTGTTAATGGTAGGGTGCGTAGTGAGCATCTTTTACCTAAAAACCCAACTCATCCTAAGGTTTTAAATCGTAATGAAGTTCGCGACATATCTATGAATATGTTTGGTATGGGTGATAGAGGGATTTTTCATAAACAGGTTAACCTGGCTAGAGTTAAAGCCTTCTTCTTTGATAAAGGTCTTATTAGTTATGAATATGACCCGAAAAATAAAAGAGCTGAGCAGTATGTAGCAATTAAGACTTTACTGTATGAGCCAGGTAATTCTTATAGGCACATTAACTATAAAGCTTATATCTAAGAGGAACGCAGAGATTGAATATGGAGAGCAGTCCCTTAGATTTAGCTGTGCCTAAAGCTGTTAGTGATACTTATTCTGTTTTTATAGTCTGTGATTTAGATCCAAGGTACTTAAGTTCGACTCTAGATTTCTTAAATTCTTTTAGTTCTGAAAAATCTCTATCTAAAACTTTTTCTACCGTTTCAATTGAAGAGTTTTTAAGTTGGCGATTGGATTTTAATCCATCGGCAGAAGTTTTATGCTTACATCTCAGTCTAGATAATGAAATTAAAAACCATAAATTAATATCAGATCACGCTTTTAAATTGAGACTTAAGCAGTTAAATCCTTATAACTCTTTCTCTGAACTTTTTGATAATAAATTTTTATTCTATAATTTCATGCTAGCGCAGGGTTTTAAGCAAGCAAAAACCTATTTTATTAAGAAAGATGAGTCTCTGACTGAATTATCTGCGACTCTCCAGGCTCTTGGCTCTGGTTTGAAATTAGATTATCATCCTAGTCCTTCTATTTGCTTTGTTTTGAAACCCTGTTTTGGAACGGAATCTATAGATCAGTATTCTTTTAACCTTGAAGATATTATTCTGAAGGCTCCTGAATTTTTGGAAAAAATTGCTTTAATTCATCAATATGATTCAGTATTAATTCAGGAAAAGCTCAATTTTAAAGAAGAATATAAGATTATTTTTTTAGAAGGATATCTTTTTTCTGCTAAAGCTTTATCAGAGAATCTTTTGGTTCTTTGTCAAGAATTTTTAAAAGCTCTTGAAGATTATGCAAAATTAATGAGAGAAAGTCTTAATAGGTTTTTTTCGATAGATGTATTAGAACTGTTTAATGGAGAATTGGTTGTACTGGAGACTAATTCTAGACCTGCTGGGATTTATAAATGCATTAATTTTTCCTATTTATTGAAAGATAGAGATCGATAAATTAACAATGTTAAGTTGTTTAAAATACCTCCAAATGTGGCATAAAGTATTTATAATGTTTTGCAAAAAAACTTTCGTTAAAGTTTTTTTGACTGTTCTACAGTTATCTTTTTTTGTTGCCTTGAGTTTTTATATACCAGTTAGAGCTGTAGAAGAGGCTCCAGTAATAGTTTTAGTCGATTTAAATACTTGGGATTTAGCTGATGCAGATGCGAGTGTTTTAAATAATAAAAATATTTTAGAAGTAACTAAGGTAGATGGCTGGAAGGATATAGTTAATAAGACTAAAGCTGTAAACGTAATTATTAAGCATCAAAGCGGCTACTGTGGTTTATATACTGCTCAGGGAGAGTTTATCCGTGAAATTAAACTTAAAGATCAGAATATTCCTACTTATTACAGTAATAATTATTATCCAAGCACTGTCGAAAACCAGCAAGCTAAATACTGGGGAGAAACAGGTTACACCACTGGTGGACGTATGGACCCATATAGACCACTGAGAGAGCCAAGGAATGATGATAGTGGTATTCAAGATTATAAAAGACTAAATCCAGGTTGGGGATATAAGACTGTGGAAACTGGTAATAAGACCGCTGGTGGTCATGTTATGGACTTCGCTAGACTTATGCCGCTTAGTTCTGTAACTCCTTTCTCGTATCCAGGTATTTATCAAGGTTCTAGCCTCGCTTATGCTTGGGGGCTAGGCACTATTCCGCATATAGGTTCTTTTGTCGCCAATCTGAGAAAGAGTTCTAGCGATAGAGATAATTATATTAAAACTCAGCAAGCAAGGGAGGAATTCGTAGATTATCCAGTTCAATACTACAATTCTACAGAGCCATCTAATCCTATAACTAGAGATCCTAATTATTTTCGCTATCAGAATCCACCACAGGCTTTTAGTCAAGAACAGCCTAACTATGGTCGTGATGCAGATTATTATCGTAATACTGGAATGCAGCATCCGTAAGATACAATAGTTTAAGTGGTATTAGTAGATAGAAGAAGTCTTATGAAATTTCTGGGTTTAGGATTGGCCTTGCCAGCTTTAAACTCTTGTGACAGTCTTATTGAACATTTTTCTTATAATAAAAATCTTGAAGTTAGTCCAGGTCTTGAATTTAACTCACTACTTGGTACTTTTAAATCTTTAGAAGCTAGTTCATTAGATGAACTAGTGCTTCCTGAAGGGTATAGTTACGATATTATTCGCTCGTATGGAGATGTGATTTTACGCTCTAAGCCTGAAAGTGAATCGGAGAAATCCGCAGAGAATGGAGTTGGTCAGAGGCGTCTGGAGGGCAGTGAAAACGCAGTAATTGGAGTTCCCGAGCAGCTGCAAGATCTAAAGTTTGGCTATAATAACGATTATATAGGTTTTATTCCTTTAAGTAGTGATGAAGCTTTGCTTGCTGTGAATCATGAGTTTTTAGATCCTTTAGATATTCCAGTTGAAGTGGAGCAGAGAAAAGCTGTCGGTGTCTCGATTCTAAAAATAAAGAAGGACAGTCATGGTCTGTGGAAGTTTGATGAAGATCCAGAGTCTCAGCGAGAATTTAATAGACGTATAACTGCAAATACACCTTGCGCTGTTAGTGGTGCGGTAGCAGAGCTTTATCCTGAAATGACTGGAACGCTTGCTAACTGTAGTGGGGCTATAACGCCATGGAATACGGTGCTTACTTGTGAGGAAAATTATTATTTATTTGATGAAGTTTATAAATGGAAAAGTTTTGATGCAAGGCAGTATGGCTGGATAGTAGAAATTAATCCTTTAAAACCAGATTCTAAGCCGATTAAGCATACTGCTTTAGGGCGCATGGCTCATGAGAACTGTGCTTTGGTTAGATCAAATGATGACAGAATGGTAGTCTACATGGGAGATGATAAAGAACGTCAATTTATTTATAAATTTGTTTCTAAAAATCCTGTAACAATGCCTAAGAATTTTAAAAATCTTGATCTTGAGCCTCATTTGAGTCCTTTTTCTGAAGGAGATCTATACGTAGCTAAGTTAGATAAGGATTTAAAATTTACTGAACTTAACTCAGGTAAAGGTAAGTGGTTAAAACTGAGTCTAGATAATCCAATCTTAAAATCTAAATTTAAATCACAGGCAGAGCTTTTGATAGAAACTAGGTTAGCTGCTAAATATCTAGCAGCTACACCTATGGATAGACCAGAGTCATTGTCTGTGAGTCCTAAAGATGGCTCCATTCTTGCTGCTTTGACTTATAGTCCTGCTGAAAACAATAATTTTGGCTCACTGTTTAGAATCATCGAAGATAATCCTCACTCTGAGTCGATGACCTTTCATTATGAGAATTTAATTATTGGCGGCAAAGCCTCTGGCTTTGCTTGCCCTGATAATATTTATTTCGATAAAAACAGTAATTTATGGTTAGCTACTGACATTGATGGTGCTAAGTTGAATAAAGCACCTTATGATTTTCAAGGAAATAACAGTCTTTTTGTTATTCCGAGTGAAGGTACTCATGCTGGTAAGGCACTTCGTTTTGCAAGTGCTCCATCTGGAGCAGAGTTCTGTGGAATCTGTTTCTCGGAGGATTATAAGACTCTGTTTCTTTCCGTGCAACACCCTGGAGAAGGCGGCTTACAGAGTAGATGGCCTTATGGTACTAATGTCGCTAAATCATCTTTAGTCGCTATTTATCAAGAACTAGAGTGGTGGTAAGCTAAGGTATGGTACTTAAAATAAACTATCAGAGAATTCTTAAGTCAAAAGCAAGCTTATTCGTATCAATATTTTTTTTATCAATATTTTTTTTTAATTCGTTCTGTTTCGCTGCTGAGACTGTTCAAAAGACTGCTGTAGTGAACTCTGGGGATGGAGTTGCTGAGCGACCTGTAAAACACAAGTTCTTAAAGTTTGATGTATTACCTTCTAATAAGGCTCCTAAAGCTGATGATAAATTCGATGTGATTTTAGAGGGTGTATTAAGGTCAGACAGTGGCTTCCAAAAAGAAAGATTACGAGTTTTTTTAGACGATAGTTTAATTTCAAGTCCTGAAGATTTTGTGATACAAACTCTACCAAAGGATAATCGAATTAGGTTTACTTTTGCTAAGAGTGATTTAAGTTATAAAGCTAAAGCAGCTAATTTAATTAAGATAAAGTTTTTAGATACAGAGCTTGCTGGAAATGTTTTAGCGGAGAGGGAGATACCTGTTTTTGTTAAACCTCGTGATACTTTTGAGACTAGTCCAGCCTTTGCTGGTTTTTTTGATACGCAGAAAATAGTATCTCTCAAAGTAGAGTTGTATGATGATGATGCTTCGCAGCTCACCGCTATCGAATCATCTGAAATCTATTCTAAGCTTCATAAATCTCTTAAAGTATCTTCAGATAAGAGGAAATTTTTATTAACTTTCGAGCATGATCCTCAGTATATTCAAGGTGAATCAGAGAGTACCTTTAGTGAAAAAAATTCAGTACTCTTAAATAATTTAAAAATCTTTAGCACGGATGCTAATGGTAAGAGAACTAACGTAACTAGTAAATTTTCTTTTAAGTTGAAAGCTAATTCTACTCATAAGTTCGCTGATTTTTCGACTTTGATAACTCAATTTACTACTATCGGATTGGCTTATCCTGATATTCAGACTTTAGAGTTTATCGTAGATGTCGAAGATTATTTAAAAAAAATTAATGTCTTTTTTCCACAAGATGCACAAACTCGTTCAGAGAAAAGTATCAAGATAGTTGCTGTTCAGACTCCTTTGAGTACAGTGAATATTAATAAAAATACTATAGTTTTTTATGAAGATACTACGGCTAATCAATTCAGTGTTATTAGTGATCCCGTTATTTTAACTTCTTCTTATGCCACTGCTTTAAATTTAACTACAGTTTCTGCTTTTGCTTTTAATACTAAAGCTATTGAGAACCACCCTTTGGGAGATTTACCTAATTTAAGGCTCAGTGTAAATTCCTCTCAAAAAACTTCTCTAGATTTAGTTTATGAATTAGATAACATAGTAGTTAATGATTCAAATATTCAGATACCAGTTAAGTTAAAGCTGAATAAAGCTAAAGGATTTTTTGTTAAAAATAGAGAGCTAATGAATTTTGGTGAGTCTAAGCTACTAGATTTACCCTTCGCTTTAATCGTGAAAAACTCTCTGGGAGTGGATAGTGATTTAAGGGGGCGTTTTAATCAGGCTTTAATTTTTAAATTTATAGATAGTCCTCGTTTTATAGATAAAGCTTCTGTGACAGTTAAGCTTAATAAGAATCCTTTAAATCCTTCTTTGGCACTGAAGTTTAATTATAATAACAGTGCAGATGGCTCTACAGATCCATTGGATCTAGTTATTAATCTTTTAGATGCTAACTCTAATAAAGTCGCTACTGCTAAATTTGAAAATTTTTCGACTCTTACTAAAAAGGCAAACGGTTTTTTCGAAAGAACACTGACTAATGCTGAGTTAGGCGAAGCATTCTTTACTAATGCTTCTGCGGCGACAAAGGTTCAGTTAGAGCTTCATAGAGATCAAGATTATTTAAATAGGCTTGCTTTAGACCCTGCTCAGTATCCTGTTTTAAATGAAGTAGATACATTGTTGTTGCGTCTGTGATTGTAAATTCCTACTATCCCGCTTAGTTTAAAGAAGCTCGCAATAACCTAGAAAGGCACTACACCGAGAATGCAAACTGGTAAAGCCAATTTTAAATATAATTGGAGATCATCGTATTTGTATTATGGCGGACTCATTAACTTCAGGTAATGTTCGAGTTGCTTTTCAGAAAATGCATGAAAAACCTACAGATCTGTAAGTATTCTTAGAGATACCTCTGCAAGCTCTTCTTCGCTCATGTGTTCGAATTCAACCCAAAGTTCTTCTATATCTTCTTTATAGTCTGCAAAGTCTTGATGTGCTGTAATAAACTTCTCGACTTTTCCATAAGTTCTGAAGAAAGTAATAGATCTATAAAGATCTAAGGCGAGCGATTGATAGAGACTATAAGTCTCAACTTCTCTTGAAGAGAAGAAAGATAGCACCAGTTCTTTTTGGGCTACTTCTGATGATGCAAATAAGTTTTTATCGAAATCGTTGAAATGATCCATAAGCAGAGAAAAACATTTGTAGATTAACACCTAGTTAAGGCTGAGGGGAATTAAAACTTATTTTCCATTATTTTTATATTTTTAATTCGGGAGGATTGGCAAACTATTAATGAGGTCTACTAAGTTATACTTAAGTCTAATGACCTCATCAGATTTTGATACCGTAGAATCAGCTATAGAAGATATTCGTAACGGAAAGATGATTATTGTTGCGGATGATGATAATCGTGAAAATGAAGGTGATTTAATCTGTGCAGCCGAGAAAGTAAGCCCAGAGATTATTAATTTTATGAGCAAGCATGCTCGTGGTTTGATTTGTTTAACTTTAGATTCAGAGACTGTAAAGAAGCTTAATTTAGATGATATGGTAAGGGAAAATACCGATGCTAATAAGACAGCTTTTACTATTAGCATTGATGCTGATCCACGTTTTGGGGTGACTACTGGTATAAGCGCTTTTGATCGAGCTAAGACTATAGAAGTAGCTTTAGCAAATGATGTTGTCGCCAGTGATCTGAGAAGACCAGGGCATATTTTCCCTCTTAAGTCCGTAGAGGGTGGTGTTTTGAAGAGGGTTGGTCATACTGAGGCTTCAGTGGATCTTGCTCGCTTAGCTGGTCTTAAACCATCTGGAGTTATCTGTGAAATTCTTAAAGATAATGGTGAGATGGCTAGGCGTGATGATCTTTTTAAGTATGCTAAAGAGTTTGGGCTGAAATTCATTACTATAGCTGATTTGGTGGCTTATAGACTTAAGAAAGAACGTTTTGTGCATCGTATTGTAGATGTAGCTCTGCCAAATAAGTATTCCGAAGATTTTAGAATATATGGTTATAAAGATTCTCTTTCGGATAAAGAGCACGTAGCTTTAGTTTTAGGTGATTTAGAGAAAGCTGTTGAAGATTCTAAGCCAGTTTTAGTTAGGGTGCATAGTGAATGCTTAACTGGAGATTTATTTGGTAGTTTGCGCTGTGATTGTGGAACCCAGTTAGATGGAGCGATTAAACAGATTCGTGAAGCAGGTTTGGGTGTTTTAGTATATTTAAGGCAGGAAGGCAGGGGCATTGGTCTTTTAAATAAATTAAAGGCATATGAATTACAGGATGAAGGTCACGACACGGTTTCTGCTAATTTACAGTTAGGTTTCCCTGCTGATTTAAGGACTTTCGGCGTAGGAGCACAGATACTCTCTGATTTAGGATTGAAGGAAATTAAACTGCTTACTAATAATCCAAAGAAGATTTATGGGATAGAGGGATATGGTCTGAAAATCACAGAAAGGGTTCCACTGCATTATGAAGCATGTAAGCATAATGAAAAATACTTAGAGACTAAGAGAAACAAGTTAGGTCATTTATTTTAATGCCGATAAGAATACTATCTGATTTGATTGCTAATCAAATAGCTGCAGGTGAAGTAGTAGAAGGGGCTTTATCTGTTGTTAAAGAATTAGTTGAAAACAGTATAGATGCTGGAGCTAATTCGATTGCAGTGGAGCTTAGTAAACAGCTTAGATACATTAAAGTTTCGGATAATGGTTCTGGTATTCCAGTAAATGAAATACCTTTAGCTTTCACTCGCCATGCGACTAGTAAGATTACAGAAATAGAGGATTTATTTTCTATAGATTCTAATGGTTTTAGGGGAGAGGCTTTAGCGAGTATATCTTCTGTCAGTAAAGTTACCTGTATTAGTAAAACTAGATCTGAAGCTGATGCTACAAAATTTTATATAGATGCTGATAGAGAAGAAGTATCCTCTGTGGGTGCTGGAGTCGGTACTAGTATAGAGGTGGATGAGCTTTTTTATAATACTCCAGCTCGTTTGAAGTTTATGAAGTCTGTGGTAAAAGAAAAGCAGAATATTATAGATCTATTAAAAGCCTTTTCTATATTCAATCCTAATGTTTCTTTTGAACTCTTAATTGATGGAAAAACCCAGTTTAAGGTTTTAAAAGATCAGCCTTTTAAAGTTACAGCACGTGAATTATTTGGCAGATCTGCATTTGAGCATTTAATTAATTTCGAATATAATACTGGAGCGATTAAAGTTTCAGGCTACTTAGCAGCTCCAGAGCTGAATCGTAGCGACAAGCGATATTATTTTACTGCGGTAAATAAGCGTATTATTAAATGTAATACTATAAGATCTGCTGTGGATAGGGTTTATAAAGATTTATTACCTGTAAAGAAATATCCGATTATCATCATTAATTTAGAGTTGCCGAGCTCAGATGTCGATGTTAATGTACATCCGCGTAAACAAGAAGTTAAATACCTGCACGCTAATGAAGTTTATAGAACTTTAATCACCGCAATTTCTACTAATTTATCTGAGTATTTTTATAAATGTTCAGAATATAAACAGTTAGAGATTTTCAACCCAGTACTAGCAGATTTAGAACCTCATGCTGATTCGGATACTGCTAGTCGAGAAAATATTAGTGCTTATTCTGAAACGGAAACATTTTCGATATCACAGCCTAAGTTAGCAGTCTTGCCTAAGATCCATAGAGAATTTACACCTTCAAGTTTGAGTACGCCTAGTATAAGTCTAGATCAGGGGGGGGGAGCTGAACGAACAAGTTCAAGGCTGACCTATCAGGACTCTGGGGTGAGTGAAAGTGGCATCGTGCATCAGTTTCGGAGTGACAGTGATAAGACTTTATCTTTCCTTACAAGGTTCCCGTCTATTGAGGTGAATTTTATAGAAGGAAATCTTTCTGATTACCTTGAGGGTATTAGTTTTGATGAGCGAGAAGAGAGTTTTAAAATCTTCAGTGCTAATGCTGATCAGTCTTTTGGGTTTTTAGTAACAGGTAAATTATTCCCAGTCGATGAAAGTATTCAGGATTTATATTTAGATTCTTTAGAAATATTTACTAAGAAGCTGTTAGAGACTAAATCTGAAGATAATTTACTGTATGCTGAATCTAATTCTTTAAAGGAGTTAGCCATAATGACGGAAGGTACTTCTTTAGATAAACAAGCTGCAACTCAATTACTTTCTAAAAAAAAAACAGCGACTAAACTTTCAAGACCTAGTATAAAACCTCCTTTAGGGCAGCTTGAGGAGATTTGGGCTAGAGATAATTATTCATGTGTATACTGTGCTAAAGCACTTATTCACCCTAAGGTGGTGAAACAGGCTTTACTTAGAGCTGAATCTGAATCAATCTCTTGGCTTAATGCACGCAATCAAACAATTAGCGAGCATTTGATTGAAGCACATAAAGCTTCCTTTGATCATCATTTGCCAGCCTCTAAATTTGCGGTCTTGAATTTAGACTCTCGTAATCTTTTTGCTACTTGTAGAGAATGTAATCAGAGAAAATCTGCAAGTTTAGCTAGTAAAACTTGGACACCACGGCAAGTAAATTCTTGGGCTAATTTTTCAATTAATAATCCCTTAGAGCTAGCTGGAGTAAAATTTATATCAGCGTTAGAGGCGATTTATGATAATTAAGCTAATAGCCTATCTTTGTTTTTTTTTAAGTGGCTTTGCTGCACTGGTACATGAGCTTTCTTGGGCGCGTATTCTAAAGCAGGTTTTTATTTCTGAATCACTAAGCACGGCTTTAGTTTTAATAATCTTTTTTGGTGGCATCGCAGTAGGTTCTTATTTCGCTGCAGCTTTAAGTAAATTCTTTTATCCAGCTAAGAGTTCCTATGCCTCTTTGTTCATCTTTAGTATTTTAAATTTAGTTTTAGCTTTTTTAACTTATTTAACTGGTAATTTCTTTAATCCTGAACATTTATTTTCTTCATTAATGTTAGCCCCTATTTCCATACTCTTAGGTAGCTTGTTTCCATTATTGAGTAATTTCTATGTTGCGTATCGTGAAAATAATACTGAAAAATCTAATACAGTTTCTAAAGTATATTTTGTGAATACCTTTGCTGGATTGCTTGCTATTGTTTTTGTAATTTTCTTTGCTTTTAAACAGCTTGGTTTAAAACTTACTCTGCATAATCTTGCGATTCTACATCTTTCTATATTTATTCTAAGCTTCTTGCCATCTCTATTTAATATGAAAGCTGTAGTCGTTGAGATTTTTGAGTCGATTAAAATATTCACCTTGAATCTTAGTTTGCATAGTCCAAAAAATCAACTATCAAAAGCTTTTGATGATGATAATTTGGAAGATGAAACTCCTTTGAATATTGAGGCTCAAGGATCTAAGGTGTTGCTGTGGCTTAGCTTTGCCTTTGGTTTTATTTTATTAGGGCTTGAACTTGTCTGGATGAGAGCTTTTAGCCTTATTCTTGCTAGCTCAGTTTACTCTTTTGCCATGGTTCTTGCGGCAGTTATATTTGGTCTTGCTTTAGGAACTTTTATATTCTATTTAGTAGCTAAACCTCTTAAACTCAGTCAGGGAGATAGTTTTGAAGATGATATAGAGCATATTAATTGGCTTGTTTTGCTTTTAGCAGCTTTAATTTTTATTAGTTCCTTTAGCTTTAAATCACTTACAAATACTTATTTATATTTGATAGATTCAGTAGGATTCTTATTAAATGATTTTCACCGTGAAGATCTATACAAGATTGCTTTGAGTTTTATGAAATTTGTACTTGCTGGGATAGTAGTAGTGCCAGTCTCTGCTACTATAGCTTTTGCTAGTACCTATTTATTACAGATATTTGCTTATAGTGATTACCTGAATGATAGATCAAGAGTGCTTTATGCAGGTGCTAATATCGGCAAGCTTTTTTCTATTAATACTCTTGGAGGTATTCTTGGTTCTTTTATTACAGTTTTCTTTTTCATTCCTTCGCTAGAAGCTGGTCTTAATCAGTGTTTGCTGATATTTAATTTAATAGCTTTACTTACTTTAGTGATTACTCTTAGTTTTTCTAAAGAGAAACAGTATTTTTTATTTTTTATTGCAGCTTTGTGTTTCATAGCTTTGATTCTTTTAAAGCCGAATTTTATTACAGCGAGAACAGCTAGTGGAGCAGAGCTCTATTATGCATTAAAGTACAGAGGCGAGCAAGGATATTATGTAGATGACACTCAGGAAGAGGTTTTGTTTCATCAAGATGGTCTCTATTCTACAGTAACCGTTATTAAAGATAGTTTCGCTAATACTATTTATTTGAAAAATAATGCAAAAGTTGAAGCTGGTATCCCTATTGAAGATGAGATATTCTCAGCAGCTGATATGCAAACGCAAGTTTTACTAGGTGTCGCTCCTAAGTATTTTAAAGATGAGTTTAATAATATTTTACTTATTGGAATGGGTTCTGGGATTACTTTAGACTCACTTGCGATGATTAGTGGTGATGCTAAACTATGCGTGGCGGAGATAGAAGATCTTGTCTTTAAGGCGGCTGATAAATTCTTCTCTCAGGCTTGGCAAGCTATTCCAGATAAGAAAATTACTAGATATAAGGGTAATGCTCGCTCGCTGATTAAATCATCTAAAGAAAAATATGATTTAATCGTTTCACAGCCTTCTGATCCTTGGCTATCAGCAGATATGTTTACTGATGAATTCTGGAAATTAGCTCATAGTAAGCTTTCTAAAGATGGAATTTTTGTCCAGTGGTTGCAGCTTTATTCTTTAGAGCCTAAGTATCTTTTACTGACTTTAAATACCCTGAAGCATAATTTTAAACATTTACTAGTAATTCATCCGCCACGTACTGCTGAAATTATAATACTGGCTAGTGATAAGGATTTCCGCTTTAGAGATTTTAATGTAGATAAATATCCTTATTTGAAAACCACTCTAAATCGAGTTTCTATACATAATTCAGCAGATTTTATGGCAAATATTATGCTTGCACCCAAAGATGTGAAAAATTTATTAGTAGTTGAAGTTCCTCGCCTAGACTTGCCTGCACCGATGTTGAATAATTCTAATAATTCTTTACTTGAGTTTCATACAGCTGAAAATTTTTATAAGTTTTCAGAAACTATTAATCAAAATTTACAGGCATTGACCTCTTATGTATCTTTTGAACATATTTTATCTTTAGCTAAATATAATTCTGAGTCTGAGAAAATAGCTTTAGTTCAGGCTTTAAGAGCTAATTACCAAAAGAGCTTATCAGGACAGTCTTTAAAAACACGGGCTTCTTTTTATAAGAATAAGCTTTATGTACAATCTTTAAGTTTTTTTGGGCTTACTTCATTAGGTGAAGAAGATGAACTGCAAGATACTTTAGTGTTGAAAACTGCTTCAGAAGCTGATGCTGAGTATAAATTAAAAGAGGATCAGTTAATAAAAGGAAAGCTTGAGGCAGAGGAAGATATAGAAGTTCAAGATATTGAAATAGTGCATAAACCACTAAATATTTCATCTGCTGATGAAAAGAACTACAAGAGTCTTTTAGGGATTGGGGTTAAGAATTTTGAACAGGGTTTTTATGACGATGCTGAAAAGAATTTTAGAACCGCATTGAAAATAGATCCTAATTTGGATCAAGCTTATTTATATTTAGCTCAGATAAAGCTTTTAATGAAGGATGATAATAAGTTTCTGGAGTATATAAATTACTGCCTCAGGATAAATCCTTTTAACGTAAAAGCTCTTTATCTAGCTGCTGATTATAATTACAGCTTTGCATCATTAGCTAAGGCGACTTTTTATGTAGATAGATTATTTAATGACACTGACTATAAAACTAAACTAACGGCTGATGAGATAAATAAACTTATGAAGATTAGGAGGAAGCTTGCAGAGATTATATCTAAGACTAATTAAATTATAAATTCTTCAAACACAACTTGTCAAAATAAGATTAAATGGTTTAAGATAAGTTGTATTATATCAAGCTCCATTTCTTCCCTGAATCCGAGAGGTTAGATCTGAGTTTCTTTGTTCTCTTTGAGTGTTTGATAAAGATGGGAGAGTAGTGTTAGTAATAAAAAATTAAAAGCTAAATCTACCCCGCCCTATTACCAACAGGCTCTCCGCCACCAGTCTCAGAACCTATTCCACCACCTGTTCCGTTAAGACCAAGAGCTTTCTTTTTCTTTTTAATAGTAGATCTTTTTAGCTCTTCCTGTTTCTCTGGAGGTAGTTTACCAGTAACTCTAAACTTAATCTGAGCTTTAACTAAAGCCTGTCTCTTATCAGCATCTTTAGTCTCTTCAGTTACATCTTCTGGTTTTTCATAAATTTTATCTTTAGGAAACTCTGCTTCGAAAATTACATAGGCTTCGATCTCGTCTCCATCGGTATGTTCACCATTAATGAGAGAATCTGAAATAGGATCTTCAAGAAGCTTCTGTATAGTTCTCTTCATCGGTCTTGCACCATAGGTTCTATTATAACCCTCAGTCGAGACCTTATCTTTAACTTCATCTGTAAGAGTAATGGTCATACCTTTCTCTTTTAGTCTACTTTCTAGATCTTTCTTCATGATGTCGACTATCTTACGCATATCAGTACGAGTCAAGTGTTTAAATATGACGATATCATCAAGCCTGTTCAGAAATTCTGGTCTAAATGCACGTTTCATCTCTTCCATAACCGCATCTTTCATACGCTTATATTTTTCATCTTCAGCCTGTTCTTCAGTATTAGATGCAAAGAAACCTACACCGAAATCACTGTTCATGCGCTGAGCACCGACGTTAGAGGTCATGATGATAATAGTATTTTTAAAGCTAACTTTACGTCCCTTGCTATCAGTTAAATGACCATCATCTAACATCTGTAACATAACGTTAAATACGTCAGGGTGAGCTTTCTCAATTTCATCGAAAAGTACTACGCTGTAAGGCTTTCTACGAACAGCTTCAGTTAATTGACCACCATCGCCGTAACCAACATATCCTGGAGGCGAACCTATAAGTTTACTTACAGTATGCTTTTCCATATACTCAGACATGTCGACTCTGATTAAATTATCAGCACTGCCGAAGTAATAATCAGCAAGAACTTTAGCTAGCTCAGTCTTACCTACACCAGTAGGACCGCAGAATACGAAAGAACCTATCGGTCTTTCAGGATTTTTTAATCCAGCTCTCGCTCTTCTAATAGCTTTCGATACTGCTGTAACAGCCGAGTCTTGGCCTATAATTTTGCCGTGAAGAGTATCTTCCATCTGTCTTAGCTTGTCGTTCTCGCCAGCTTTCAAGTCACCAACAGGTATTCCAGTCCAGCTAGCTACTATCTCAGCTATCTCTTCTTCGCCCACTGTAGGTTTATTTTTTTCTTGTTCTCTTCTCCATTCTTCTTGGAGACTACGAATTTTTTCTCTAATATTATTTTCTTGATCTCTGAGTTGCGAAGCTTTTTCAAACTCTTGCTGACGAATAGCTTCTTCTTTCTGTCTTGAAATAGTAACCAATTCATCTTCATATTTTTTAGCTTCTGGTGGTAAACCACTAGCTTTAAGTCTTACTCTAGAACTAGCTTCATCGATAAGGTCAATGGCCTTATCTGGTAGATGTCTATCAAAGATATATCGATCAGATAGCCTAGCAGCTGCTTCTACAGCAGCATCAGTGATAATTAGACGATGATGCTCTTCATATTTCTGTCTTAGACCGATAATGATCTGAATAGTTTCTTCGACAGAAGGTGAGTCTATAATTACAGGCTGAAAACGTCTTTCTAGAGCAGCATCTCTTTCTATATGCTTACGATATTCTTCTAAAGTAGTAGTACCGATACACTGAAGTTCTCCACGAGCGAGTGCTGGTTTTAAAATATTAGCTGCATCTATAGCACCTTCAGCTGCTCCAGCGCCGATTAAAGTATGCAGTTCATCTATGACTAACATCATATTTCCAGCAGTGCGGATTTCATCCATTATTTTTTTAAGTCTTTCTTCAAATTCGCCTCTATATTTAGTTCCAGCGACTAAAAGACCTAAATCTAAAACGATTAATTTTTTACCAACTAAAATATCTGGTACGTCATTTGCGACTATTTTTTGAGCTAAGCCTTCAGCTACAGCAGTTTTACCTACGCCAGGCTCACCTATTAATACAGGATTATTCTTAGTTCTTCTGCCCAATATCTGTATTACTCTTTCTATCTCTTCAGCACGCCCAATAACAGGATCTAATCTGCCTTCGGCAGCAGCTAAAGTGAGATCTGTACCAAATTCGTCTAAAGTAGGAGTTCTCGTTCTAGTATTTTGGTTAGCATTTTTATTAGAACCTACTCCTAATAAAGAATTGTTAGTACTACTGCCAGAGCCACCAGCGGCAGTTGAGTTAGAACCTGATTCACCCAGTAACCTAATAATATGCTGTCTAACTTTAGCTAAATCTACACCTAAATTATCTAAAACTCTAGCAGCAACTCCTTCACCTTCTCTGATTAAGCCTAATAAAAGGTGCTCCGTACCTATATAGTTATGTCCGAACTGTCTAGCTTCATCCCAGCTTAACTCTAAAACCCATTTAGCTCTCGGTGTAAATGGAATTTCGACTGCTACGAAGCCTGAGCCTCTACCTATAATTTTTTCTACTTCAATGCGAGCGTCTTTTAAATTTACTCCCATGGATTTGAGCGTCTTTGCGGCTACACCAGTACCTTCACCGATAAGTCCGAGCAATATCTGCTCGGTACCAACGAAATTATGACCAAGTCTTCTAGCTTCTTCTTGAGCTAGCATTATGACTTTTATCGCCTTCTCTGTAAATCTTTCAAACATATATAGTGCGTTAAGCTTTGCTAGTTAGTATCTTACCACCAATTCTAAAGCAGGTATCAAATCAACTTAGTTAGAGTGATTTAAATTATCAGAATTTAAGAAAGTATAAATCATCAGGACGACGAAAACGCAGAGATTGAAGATTGTGAGTAGTCCCATTAATGAAAAACAGTGAACCAAAGTTATTCTGGCTCACTGTTTTTACAGGGGTATGTGTGTTAGGGAAATTTACATAGAGATAGTCGCTTTCATTAAACTTTCTAAATCATGCTTTAAAGCGTAAAGCACGGCTTGAGTTCTGTCGTTAACTTGGAGTTTTGTAAAGACGTTGTTGATGTGAGTCTTTACAGTCGATTCAGAGATGAATAGAGTTTTAGCAACTGCTTTATAGTTAAAGCCTTCGCATAAATACTTTAATACTTCTGCTTCTCTTTCAGTTAATAGTTCTAGATTCGCGTAGTTAGTTTCATTAGAAGTAAGAACTGATCTATTCGAGCTTAATGTCGTTTTAATAGATTGGTTTAAAACGAAGTCTATAAATAGTTGGCATGCCTCAGCTGCTTCTATAGCAAGTGACATAGTTCTCTCAGCCCTTTCACTTAGTAACCATGCACTAATATTTTTAGCAAAATAGATGTCAAACATTGAAGCTTCTTCAATACTTCTAGATATAAAGATTACTCTAGTATTAGGGGAGTTCATAGCTATCATATTTAGTAAGTCTGCTGTGGATCTTTCACCTGGTAATTCGCTAGACATAACGATAATATTTGGTTTGTTAAAATTTAAGTGTTGGATTAAAGCCTCTTGATAATCTACTCTTTCGATTTTATTAAAACCAGCCATGTTTAGTTCTTTAGTAATTTGAACAGTTGACTGTACTGGGCTTAATGCGATAATCGCTTCTCTAGCTAGGCTTTGGTGTTTAATCATTTATGGTGCTCCTCTTTTCCTTTTTCCTCTTTAGTGACTTTGTATTAGTCCTTTAGTTCTCGCACTTACGATATAGGCCAATAAGCGAAGAGGATAGTAGGGGGAACCCCATGTGAAAAATGAAAATTTAAACTATATAATTAATATATCGGCTATTTTCTGGAAAACTTTAGCTTTTTTTTGAAAATTTTTAAAAAATTTTTTGATTTTAATTAGTCCATTTACTTTAAAGGTTGCAAAGACTTAGAATAGTTAGCATAGTTGTAACTATATGAAGAAAGTCCCATCTACTTTACCTCTAGTTGTTTTAGTGCTTTTTCTATCTCTCTTTGTCATGAGTTTGATGGGGCAAGATAATAAAAGAAGAATTCTTAGCTACAGTGATTTTATTAAACGAGTCCTACCAAATGATGGTTCGTCTAGTCCTATCTATAGAGTCATTTTGACTAATGGTGATGATATAGCCAAGATCGAGGATAAGAACGGTGAGATCTACTACGCCCGTATTCCAGCAAGTTTATTAGGTGCTAATCAAGATTTAGCTGATAAGTTAGTGAATCATGATATTGAAGTAGATGTTAAGGCTCAGTCTAATGAGGGCTTTTGGATAAATATCATTTCTAACTTTATTGTTCCAGTGGGTTTATTTGCATTTTTTATATTTATGCTCAGAAACGCTGGTGGCGGTGGTCCTATGTCTTTCGGAAAGAGCAGGGCTAAGATGATGACTAAAGATATTAATGTTAGCTTCGATGATGTTGCTGGTATCAGTGAAAGTAAAAGAGAGTTAGAGGAGATAGTTGATTTTTTAAAAAGTACTGATAAGTACAAAGCTCTGGGGGCTAAGGTACCGAAAGGGGTTCTACTGGTAGGTCCTCCAGGTTGTGGTAAAACTTTACTTGCAAAGGCGGTAGCTGGTGAGGCTGGCGTGCCTTTTTTTAGTATCAGTGGTTCTGATTTCGTCGAGATGTTCGTCGGGGTAGGGGCTAGCAGAGTTAGAGATCTTTTCGAGCAGGCTAAGAAAAATGCACCCTGTATTATTTTTATAGATGAAATAGATGCAGTCGGCAGGCAGCGTAGCGGTATGTCTGGTGGTGGAAATGATGAACGTGAGCAGACTTTAAATCAGTTGTTAGTAGAGATGGACGGTTTTCAACCTAACTCTGGAATTATAGTTTTAGCTGCGACGAATAGACCAGATGTTTTAGATAAGGCATTATTAAGACCAGGTAGATTCGATAGGAAAGTAGTTATAGATACTCCAGATTTAGCTGGCAGAAAGCAGATCTTAGATGTTCACGCTAGAGGTAAGCCTATGGCAGCTGACATTGATTTAAAAGTTATAGCGAAAAGAACACCAGGCTTTAGTGGTGCAGACTTAATGAATTTAGTAAATGAATCAGCTATACTGGCTGCAAGGGATACTGCCAAAGAAATTCAGATAAAGCATATAGAAGAAGCTATAGACAAGGTTGCTATCGGCCCAGAGAAACGCAGTAAAATTATCAAACCTAAAGACCAATTAAATACAGCGATTCATGAAATAGGTCATACTCTAGTAAGTATCTTTAAAGAATCTAATAATGAATTTCATAAGGTAACTATTATTCCAAGAGGTATGGCATTAGGTTTAACTTGGTCTACGGAAGAGGAATATAAAGTATCAGCTTCTGAAAAGCATTTAAAGACAGAGATGATGGTGCTTTTAGGTGGCAGAGTGGCAGAGGAAATAACTTTCGGTAAGGAGAATATTACCACTGGTGCATCGAATGACATGGAAAGATGTACTGCTATTGCAAGAGCGATGATCACTCGTTATGGGATGAATAGTAATTTAGGTATAGTCACTTATGGTGATAATGAATCTAACCCTTATCTGTCTCAGAATTCTTATATGCAGAATTATAGTGATGAGTTTGCTAAAAAAATTGATGAAGAAGTTAAAGATTTGATACAGACTATGTATACGGAGGTGAAGACTCTTTTAAATGAAAAGAAAACTCTGTTACTTGGCGTGTCTCAAGAGCTTTTAAAGAAAGAAACTTTAGATAAAGAACAAGTTCTCTTAACTATAGAGCAGATACAGAAAGGTGAATATGAAATCTTAAGTTTAGAAGAGATGGAAAAAATCGCTACTTCTAGAATGCCAGAGCGTGTCGAAACTATGATACGTGAAGAAGAAGCTCAGAGACGTGATGAGCGTGAGAGATTAAGAAAAGAAGAGAACGAGGAAAAGCGTGAAGACACTAGAGATAAAGATGAAGAAGCTTAGTACTAATGAGATTCGCAGAGCTTGGATAAATTTTTTTGAAAAAGACTGTGGACTAGAGCATAAATTTTATAAAAGTGCTTCTTTAGTACCTGATAATCCTACGCTACTGCTGAATTCAGCTGGCATGGTGCCTTTTATTCCATATTTTATAGGAGCGACTAAAAGACCAGAGCCACCGAGGGCTGTAAGTATACAGAAGTGTGCTCGTGTCGGTGGCAAAGACAGCGATTTAAGTAATATTGGTTACACACAAAGACATCATAGTTTTTTTGAGATGTTGGGGAATTTTTCTTTTGGTAATTACTTTAAGCAAGAAGTTATCCCTATGGCTTGGAAATTCGTTACTGAAGTTTTAGGACTCTCACCTGAAAAGCTTTATGTATCAGTTTTTGAAGGTGATGATACTAGACCTTTTGATGAAGAGTCTTATAATCTTTGGGCTGATATTTTTAAAAATGTTTATCCTGAAAAAGAAATCGCTGAGCATATTTGGAAATTAACGGCGAAGGATAATTTCTGGGGACCACCAGGTCCTACTGGTCCTTGTGGTCCTTGTAGTGAAATCTATTATGATCTTGGGGAGCATATTTTAGATAAGGATGATAGATATATAGAAATCTGGAATCTAGTATTTATGCAGTTTGAAAAGCTAGATGACGGTAGTTTAAAACCTTTAGAGCACAAGAATATAGATACTGGTGCTGGTTTAGAGCGTATAGCGATGGTTTTGCAGGGTGTTAATAATACTTTTGAAACAGATGAGCTTGCTGAGTTGGTGTCTGCGACGAAGGCTGAGGTTTTTAAAGGTAGTGTTATACCTGAGGGGAAATCTTATTCTGAGATCAGCGAATTGTCTTCGAAGAAAGAGTTTGAGGCATATTTTAAAATTATCGTAGATCACTTACGCTGTGCTTGTTTTCTTATAGCAGATGGTGTCAGACCTAGTAATGTAAGTAGAGGTTATGTGCTTAGAATGTTGATTAGGAGAGCGGCACGCTTTTTACATAAACTGGGTAATAGCTCTGAACCGCTTTTATATAAGTTATCAGAGAAAGCAGTAGATATTTATGGAGCTTTTTATGATGAGCTGGTTTTAAGTAAGGAGCTTATAGTAAGTGTGCTTAGAAAAGAGGAAGAGCTTTTTGCTAAGACGGTTGAGAATGGCTTGAAAAACTTAGATCTTATAGTTCGTGAGAATAATTCAGTCTCTATTCCTACATTGAGCGGTGCTATTCTTTTTAATCTTTATTCTACATATGGTTTGCCACTTGAAATTGTTGAGGATGTTATTGAGGATTATCGTAAACAGGGATTTTCGCTAGAAATCGATTATGAAGGCTATGAAAAAGCTCGTGAAGAGCATTCTAAAGCTTCTTCGACTTCTGCTTTTAATGTCTCAGTAACTTCCGAAAAATCGCTATCACAGCTTTTACAGGCTTATCCTAAAACAGAGTTTTTAGGTTACGCTCAGGAAGAGACTGAAGCTGAGATCTTAATGATTTTAGATAAGGATAAAAATCCTATTTCTGAAATTAATTTCTCGGATATTTTGGCTAAGAAAAATTCTGATTTAGTTTCAGAAAAACTTGTTTCTACTGAAAATCATAAAGAGACCGCAAATGGAGTTGTGCAACGGTCTCATAAAGATGATTACGAGTTTTTTTTAGTACTAGATAAGACTACTTTTTATGCTGAGTCTGGTGGTCAAGTGTCTGATTCAGGATATATTATTAAAGACCTTGCAAGGATGACGAATGACGGTAATGTAGAAGAGCCTTTGACGGAATTTTTAGATGATAATCTGAAAATTAATATTTCTCATAATCTATTATTTAAGGTCTCTGATGTAAAAGCTATAGATGGTCGCATCTTACATAAACTAGTCATAGAGCTGCCTTGCGATTCTATTTCTAAAGACACGCAGGCAGTTTTAAAAACTGGTGATTTAATTAAAGCACAGATAAATTCAAAGCAGCGTTTGCTCACGAAGTTTCATCATAGCTCTTGTCATTTACTGCAAGCTGCTTTGAGGAAGGTGTTAGGAAATACAGTTACTCAAGCGGGTTCTCTGGTCTCTGCGGAATATACACGTTTTGATTTCAATTATGAATCAGCCCTTAGTAAAGAACAGTTAAATGCAGTGGAAAAACAGATGAATGATTGGGTTAAGGCGGCTTTACCTGTAACCACTATAGAGACTAGCTTTGATGAGGCGATTAAATTAGGAGCGTTGGCATTTTTTGAAGATAAGTATGAAGATACTGTAAGAGTCTTGAAAATAGCGAGTGAATCAGAGCTAGCTTCAGTGGAGCTTTGTGGTGGGACGCATGTGTCGAATACAGCCGAAATAGCTCAAGTGAAGATAGCTAGTGAATCTTCTGTCGCTAGTGGAGTTAGGCGTATAAAACTTTTTGTAAATGAGTGTGCTGAAAGATTTATTAAAGAAGAGCAGCTGAAGCAGTCTGAGATAGAAGAATTAGAGAAGCGTAAAGAGATTGAGAAGCAGTTAGAGAATGAGAAAAAAGCAGGGAAATTACATCTATTAAATGCTAAAACAGATGAGTTTTTAAAACTGGCGCTTGAAAAAGACGGGAGAACTTTTATTATTGCTGATCTTAATAAAATCGTTGATTTTACCCTCGACGCAGATGTCTTGAAAGATTTTGCTGCTAATCTTAAGGGAAGTTTAGAAGCAAAAGGGCTTTTAGTATGGCTTTTCTTGATTGGGGCTTTTGATCAAAAGGTAACTATTTTAGGAGCTTGTTCTAAATCTCTTGCAGAGATTGAGAAATTTAAAGTTAATAATCTAATTAAATCTGCGGCTAATATTTGTGGTGGAGGCGGAGGCGGCCGTCCTGATTTCGCTCAGGCTGGTGCTAAAAATATAGCTAAAATTCCAGAAGCTCTAGCTATGATTAAAAGCACAGTGCTAGAAGGTGTTCAATAATTGCAGTTTTTAGGATTATGTTTTTTAAATTTTTATTTATCTTTAAAACAGATAGTTACCTTTAAAGTAGAAAAAACAGAATTAGTTAGGCAGTTAGTTTTTATTGCCTATGAATCTTTGCCCATGATTCTTGTTTTGACTTGCGTAAGTAGCTTAATTATTACTGTTAATACTGCTACAGAGCTGATTAAATATGGTGGCAGAGAACTCATCGGGGCTGCCATTACTTTAAGTAATTTGCAGGAAATTACACCGATATTTATTGCTTTTGCGATTACGGCTCGTTGCGGGACTGCATTTACCGCTGAAATAGCCACTATGAAAATTAGTGATCAGTTAGACGCTCTTAAAATTATGAAGATAGACCAGTTGTATTACTTAATGACTCCTAAGCTATTTGCGATTATTTTACTTACCCCCTTCGTTTTAGCTATTTCTGCACTAGTTAGTATGGTCTCTGGCATGTTAATGGCTAATTACGCTATCAAGTTAGAGTATTTTGAGTTTTTAGACTCAGCGTGGAGGTATGCGAGCCTTAAGGAGTATTTTTATCCTTTAATTAAAGCTGAGATATTTAATATTTATACTGTTGTTGTCTGTGTTACTTGTGCGCTTACTGCCGGTGATTCATCTAAGGATGTAGGTATAGCTACTAGTCGTGCTTCTACTGCTGTTTTGATTGGAGTTGTTATCATTAATGGTTTCTTGACGCCGATTATGTATCACTAGAAGCTGGTGTGTAGTTTTACTAAATAGCTCTTGCTAAAAGTGTTTCTCTAAAAGGTTTTCATAATAATCTTTATCTATAATTTTGAGTCCTAATTTTTCATATTCAATAAAATCTTCCAGTACTGGTTTTGAAAAATAATTACCAGTTTTCTCTTGCTGGAAAGATTTTGGTAGTTTTTTTGTAAGCATGTAGTTTTTAAGCAGATCTTTTATTGAGTTTGCAGCAAGTGGGTAAAGTTCATTTACAGTTCTAAATAGACATTTATTTGGATTATGTGTTAATTTTTCGATCTAAAAAATGCTCCCTGTATCAATTCCAGAATCTTCTATGCTATGTATCGTAAATCCATATTTACTTTCATTCTGTTTTTTACTCCAAAAACTAGCAAGAATTCCTTTGTAGTCAGGTAAAATTCCTGAATGAATGTTGATTATTGGGCATTGAGCTGCTTTAATCATATTTTCATTAAAGATTTTCCCAAAACGAATAGAAATAATTAGATCTGATTTTATGTTTTTTAGCTCTTCGCTTAATTGATCTTTGCTCAAATCCTGTGCCCGAAAGGATTTGATATTGTAATTCTTTTGTAATTTTTGAAAATAGATTTTTTCTGAAGAATATTTTTCTAAGTAATTAGGTAAAACGCTTTCATAGCTTGCGAGTAGATCGAGATAAGTATTATTAACTTTATTACCCACGCTTTCTGTGAAAAATATAGTACTGCCTAAAACACTGTTTTTTAATTTTTCATCTTCTAAAATAATTAATCTAAATAATTCTTCTAAAAATAAGTAAGCATGAATTAAAGTGGACTGAAAAATTAAACCAATAATTGAGAAAAGTAGAAGGAATTTTTTTAACTACAACTAATATTTTTATCACAGATTATTGACACATAGTATTTTTTCGTAAGAAAAAATACT